>DASRIM010000231.1:0-33713 GCA_035649995.1 Pyrinomonadaceae bacterium
GTCAGGAGCGAGAAGAGACCGCCGCCTCGCGAGAAAGGATCGCCGCCGCCGAACCTGCGGCAGACCATGTTGTAGGCGATCTGGCTGAGCAGCGCCATCAACGCGATCGGAGCGAGCGAGCCGCGATCGCGGGCCTCGCGCATCCCTCGCAGGGGCGCGTAGAAGATCATTAGCAGGAGTCGCAGCCAATCAATCATATGAAAAAACTACGCTCAACGCTGCTGTGGGCTTGCGTCGCTCAACGGCGGCTGCTGGAACTCGGGCGTGGTATAGGGAGACGGCGTGTCCAGAGTTTTGATGTCCTCGTGGTGTATCACGCTCGCCGAAGTCAGCGGCCAGTAGCGAAACAAAGCCTTGCCGTAGATGTACTTCTTGGGGACCAGTCCCCAGAGCCGTGAATCGCTCGAGTTGTCGCGATTGTCGCCCATTACGAAGTAGTAATTGGGTTTCACGTCGATGGCCGCGAGGCTGCGATGCGAGAGGTTGAGACGCGGGTCGAGGTACGACTCGGCGATCTCGCGATCGTTTACGCGCACGACGCCTTCGATGATCTCGATCTTGTCGCCCGGCAGGCCGATCACGCGCTTGATGTAGCTCTTGGAGGGATCGTCGGGAAACCAGAACACTACGATGTCGCCGCGATCGAGTTTTGGCGCCCAGCGATACTCGTCGTAATAGATCAGTTTGTTGACGAAGATCCGTTCGCCGTCGTGCAAACGTGGGAGCATCGACGTGCCTTCGACCTTTACCGGCTGCACGATAAACACGACGACGAGTGCGGCGATCATGAGCGCGAAGATCAGATCGCGGAGCAGTAAGCGCGCTTCCGACCAGAGGTCATTGCGTGAAGCGTCTTCAGGCTTGTGTTCCTGGATGTCTTTGTCGTCGTCGATGTGGACGCCGCCAAACGGAGGCGGCCGGCGTTTTCGAATTCCAAACATGGCCGGGTTGAGGTTAACTTTCGCCTTAACGCTTGTCAAACAATCCCTGTTTCGTCGATTCTGATGTCCTTAACTCAAGCCAGGTAATTCAAAAATCCTTTTCTACTCACCTCCCGCAAGCGGGAGACACATCTAAAAGGAACTCCAACACGTAAAGGCATCGAGCAACACTACGGAGGCCGTGTAGGGCAATTCCTTGACACCTTTACTGACGCTATCTATCATCGTCGCCTGCATTTGCAGCCCAGACATCGTCCCCTGCGGACCAGAAAAGAGGCCCGAAGACGTGATCAAGTTAGACATAATAAATCGCGTGGCCGATAAAACCGGCGTACCCAAAATGAAAGCCGAACAAGCCGTCGAGGCCCTGTTTCATTCGATGAAGGAGGCTTTGACGCGAGGCGAACGAATCGAGCTGCGCGGTTTTGGCGTCTTTGTCGTGAAGCCGCGGAAGCGAGGCGTCGGCCGAAACCCACGGACCGGCGAAGAAGTGGCGATCCCGTCAGGCAAGACGATTCGCTTCAAGCCCGGCAAGGAGTTGCAAGCGCACGAGGATGGCGACACCGTTGACGATAGCGCAGGCGACGACGACGAGTTTTAGATTTTGCACTTTTAAGAACGTTCACAGGCTAGAGTTCGGATTGTAGGAAACATCCAACTCTAGCCTTTCGCTTTCATGGAAAACTCATTCAGAAAATCCGTGGTGACTATATCGACGCGCGAGTGGCGCCTTCACGGCACGCTGCTGGCGCTGACAGTCGTTACCACAACCCTGGCGGGCGTGATGCTTGCGGCAACGGATTTCGCGCCGCGAGAGCCGCCGCTTTCCGGTTTACTCGATTACCTGCTGTACCTCCCGCTCACTTATTTCTACTTCGTCGTCGACCTGGTGCGCTACGCGCTAACGCATCCGCCCGTACTTGCCGACGGCTTCGCGTTTTCGGCGTCGCTGCTGGCGATTCTGTTTTCCCATGAAATGGGACACTACCTCGCGTGCCGCCACTACGGCGTGAATGCGACGTTGCCGTATTTCATTCCGGCGCCGCCGATCTTTCTAGCAGGCACGTTCGGCGCCTTCATCAAGATCCGTTCGCCGATTCCTTCGCGGCGGGCGCTGTTCGACATCGGTCTCGCTGGCCCGCTGGCGGGTTTCGTCGTCGCGCTTCCATTGGCTGTCGTCGGTATTTTGACGGTCGGTCCGCCGCTCGAGCCGCAGGAGCACGCGATCTTCTTCAACGATCCGCTGTTGTTTCGCTTGCTCGCGCGGTTGTTCGGCGTGACGCTCGATCCCAACTCGCCGATCAACCCGTACTACATGGCGTCCTGGATCGGCTTACTGGTTACGAGTCTGAATCTAATGCCGGTGGGCCAACTCGACGGCGGGCACGGAACGTTCGCGGTCTTTGGCAGGCAGGCTCATGCCCTTATTGGCCGCCTGGCCTTCGTCACGATGGCCGTGTTAGCTGTGTTGGGATACATGTGGCACGGAAGCCCGAGCGGCTTCCTGTACGTGGTCCTGTTAGGCGTGATGCTTCGCGTTCCGCATCCGGAACCATACCGGATGGAGCCCCTCGGTCAAGCGCGTACGCTCGTCGCCGTCCTCACGCTCCTCGTCTTCATCCTCTGCTTCTGGCCCTTTCCGATCACGATTACATAGACCATCTACACAGAAGCGGCAGCCGGCAACAGGCCTTTGATTTCGCGGACGACGCGGGCGACTTCTTCCTGGTTCGCGAGGGCGATCATGAAGAATTTGTAGCCCTGGTGGAAACAGATGACGCCGTTGGCGAATAACCAGACGCCGTCGAGAAATGGATTGCCGCCGAGTAACCAACTGATCGGCGCGCCGACGATTGGTCCAGGTTGGAAGATCTGGGCCCACATCGCCGCGCCCGCCGCGCAACTAAACGCACCCAACAACGGCGCGCCCACATACTTCGCGACGTTTCGCTCAAACTCCACGCGCTGCGCTTCAGCCTCCGTGAGCTCGCCGCGCCCGATCAACTCTTCGCGCTTCTTCAGGTAGCTGTCAAACTTCTCACCCGCTTTGCGCAAACCATAAACCGGCAGCGCCGAATGCGTGAGCCAGTGCGGATGCGCGCCAAGAAACACCGCATCCAATCCGGGAAACGCCGCGCCCGCCCTGATGCCAAGCACGAGCGAAACAGAAACTACCGCCGCTTTCCCGGGGTTCTCCTTGATCCAGTCGCGCGCTTTCAAAACTCCGCTCGTCGCGGCAGTCGAGGCCCGCGTGAACCGCGCGCCCTTGTCTAAAACCTGCGACGCGCGATCGTAATAAGTCTTCGCGTCGCCAAACACCTCGCCGGCCTTCTTTCCTGCCTTCTTTCCTGCATCGCCGGCAACGTCGCGAAAAACCTCGCTCGCCTTCTTTACGCCGCTCGCCGCCCGCCGCGCTGCTTCGCCGACTTGTTCATCTTCCGTCAGCTTTTCAGCCTCCGTGCGCAAACGCTCGGCGCCACTGGCCATCGTCTCGGCGCCACGCTTCGCCGCGTCTCCGGCGGCACGCGCGCTCTCGCCGACGATATCGGAGATCGCAAACTTCTCGTCTAGCTCGCGCGCCTTGCGCCGCGCCGCCTGTTGCCACTCGTCAAACTTTTCCCGGTAGTCAGCCATTCGTTTCCCTCAGCCAAAAGGCACAAAACTCACCAAAGCCTCAATCGCCTTGTACGTCCCCCGCCGCCACCGAGTTCGATCTCTCGGGCTCGATCGGCACCACTCGATCCCGCCCGTTTCTCTTCGCCTGATACAAGGCGACGTCAGCCGCCTTAAATATCTCAGATGCAGTTTGCGCGTCGGTCGGACATTCCGCAACCCCAAAACTCGCGGTGATCGAGGCCCCCGACGGCGTTTCCAGCGCTTTGATCGCGACTCGCAACCGTTCCGCAACCTCGATTCCAGCCGTCTGGTTCGTCTCAACGAGAAGCACGGCAAACTCCTCGCCGCCGACTCGCGCCGCCAGATCGATGCCGCGCGTGCCTTCACGCAGAACACGGCTGATGCGCCGGATCGCGTCGTCTCCGGCGTCGTGGCCGTAAGTGTCGTTGAGGTTCTTGAACTTGTCGATGTCGATCATCAGCAGACTAAACGGATGACCAAAGCGCAGCACGCGCCCGACCTCGCGTTCCAACTGGCGCTCGAAACGGCGGCGGTTAGCAAGCCCCGTCAGGTGGTCCGTAAACGCAGCTTCTTCACAACTGTCGAGATAGGCCTTGAACTCGAGCAGCGTCCGCGTTCGGGCTAACAGCAGATCGAGATCGGTCGGATCGGTGATATAGCCCAGCGCCCCGACTTCCGATGCCCGCCGCAAGTCTTCAGAGCGGCGTCCGGCCGCGGTCTGCATGATGACGGGAATAAACTTCGTCAGCGGGTTGGCCCTGATCCGTTGGGCCAACTCGTACCCGTTCATCCTCGGCATCATGACGTCCGTGATGACGAGGTCCGGCTGGTACGAGTCGATAGCGGCGAGCGCTTCGTCGCCGTCAGTCGCAGTAGTGACGTTGTAGCCGGCCAGGCTGAGAGCAGCCTCGAGCAGACCGAGCTTGTCAGGATTGTCGTCGACGATCAGTATGTTTGCTTTAGGCTCCATAAAACCAAGGTGCTGGCCCTATAAATCTTGCGCCGCTATTAGCTTCATGCTACAGTGCGTGCTTCGGTCAATTCGGTCGTGCCGATACTCGCCCTAGCATCGCAGTCAAAGATTCAATCGAAAGAGAGTACACAAGCCCGGGAACATCGCGGCGGGTTTCCTTACAATCGTAAAACTGACCCGCACAGGCCACTTGAATAACGGACCACGCTGCCAGAGGCGTTCAACGTAAGACTGTGGACCCCAGAGACACATGCAGATGAAAGCCGTGCAGGAACAAAAGCGCGCGAGAGACTTAACAGCCGACGATCGCGCGAACCTAATCCGGCGCCTGGAGTTTGGCTCTACACTGGACGACTCTCTCGTTGCAGATCTGGCTCGCAGTTCCGTGGTCCTCGACTTTCGACGCCGCCGGTTTGTCTACCGCGCCGGCGAACCCGCTGATTGCCTCTACGCCATCGTACACGGCCGAATAAAGCTCTGCCGCATCGAAACTGAAACTGGCCGGGAAGCCGTGATCGACATCCTTCCAGAGGGATCCTTGTTCGGCGAGTCAGCGCTCTATTCTCTAGCGGGGCAACGGGCGAATTCAGCGATCGCCTACGAAAATTCCAGGCTCCTCCGAATCCAGGTCGGGGAGTTCAAACGGGGGATGGCTGAGGATGACCGCCTTCATGATTACACTTTCCGTTTAATCGGTCAACGACTTGATCACGCCGAGCGCCGGCTGGCCGATTTCGCTCTAAACGGCATTCCGGCGCGGCTCGACAGCCTGCTGGCGGATTTCTCCGTCCGCTACGGCGTCTCCGAGCCCGAAGGCGTGCTTATCGACATACCCCTACCTCATCGCGAAATCGCCTCAATCGTCGGCTCCACCCGCGAAAGCGTCACCGTGCGCTTGAACGCCATGCGCCGCGAAGGTACGATCGCTTTCGTCAAACGACGAATATTGATCAAACGACCGGCTGCGCTGTAATTGCGTGTTCGGCGGCGTGCGGCTTTCAAGTGGCGATGAAGTGTCCAACCTGCGGTAAATCAATCGAATGGAAAGATAATCCGTTCCGTCCCTTCTGTTCCGAACGGTGCCAGCTTGTCGACCTCAGTAAATGGGTCGAAGGTGAATACCGCGTGCCCGGCGAGGCGCTGCCTAACGAGCAAGAGCAAACCCAAGACGCTGAGAATCAAAAATGAAAGGACCACGAAAACACGAACTTTGGCGATTCGTTGCGCTGGCGCTTGCCCTGCTGTTATTCACGTCGTGCAACGCCACTGACGTCACCGAACCGGCGAAGACACCCGTCATTTCAGGTCCACCAGCCAACACGAACTATCCCATGCCGCCCGTGAACACACCGTCCATCAACAACATGGGATGGACGCTCTCGGACGGGAAACACACCTTGTTCTCCGACTACAAAGGAAAGGTGCTCGTACTCGACTTCTACGCCACCTGGTGCGATCCCTGCCGCAAAAGTATTCCGCACCTCGTCGGATTGCAGAAGAAGTACGCCGACCAGGGGTTCACCGTCGTTGGTCTAAACGTGGGCGGAGCTGAGGACGAGGCCAAGATTCCGGAATTCGCCAAAGAGCTCGGCATTAACTACCCGCTCGCGATGCCCGACGAGGATCTCGCCTTGTTCCTGCTTTCCGACAACGACGGAATTCCACAAACGTTCATCTTCGATCGACAAGGCGTGCTGGTCGATCATCTCCTCGGCTTTGGCCCATCGTCAGGCGAAGTTATCGACAAAGCTGTCGAAGCCGCATTAAAAACTGCTCCTTAACGTCAGGTCGAGAAATTGAGAAGAGCCAAGATACTAGTCACCCTGGGACCGGCTTCGCGCGAACCGCAAGTAATTGAACAGCTACTCGCCGCCGGCGCCAACGGCGTGCGCATCAACATGTCGCACGGCACGCAAGAAGAGAAAACGGAAGACATACGTCGCGCCCGCGAAGCAGCCGCGAAAGTCGGATGTCCGATAGCGGTGCTCGTCGATCTGTCTGGTCCAAAGATCCGGACCGGCGAGCTGAAAGACGATCAGCCGGTAAAACTAAATCCGGGCCAATCGTTTACGCTTACGACGAGGCCCATTCTCGGCGACGAGACACAGGTGTCCACCAATTACCCGGATCTGCCGCGCGTCGTTAAACCCACGACCCGACTGTTACTCGACGACGGCGCACTCTCGCTGATCGTCGAAAGCACGACGGACACGGACGTAGTCTGCCGCGTCATCGACGGAGGCATGCTCGGCGAGCGCAAAGGAATCAACCTTCCGGGCATTGAATTGCCGATCGACTCGCTCACCGAAAAGGATAAGGTCGATCTGCGCTGGGCCGTCGAGCAGAAAGCGGATTACATCGCGTTATCGTTCGTCCGCCGCGCGCAGGATTGCGAGCGCGCGAAGCAGTTGATTGCGGAGGCCGGCGGACGCGCGCCACTGATCGCGAAGATCGAAAAAGCCGAAGCGATCGATCGTCTCGACGAGATCATCGAGACCGCCGACGGAATCATGGTCGCGCGCGGCGATCTCGGCGTCGAAACGAGCGTGGAGCTCGTGCCGGTCTATCAAAAGCGAATCATCGAACGGTCGATCGCGGCCGGGAAGATGGTGATCACGGCAACGCAGATGTTGCAGTCGATGGTTTCAAACCCAAGGCCGACGCGCGCGGAGGCGTCGGACGTTGCGAACGCGGTTTGGGACGGCACTGATTGCGTGATGCTTTCGAACGAGACTGCGACCGGAGATTATCCTGTCGCGACCGTCGCTACGATGGCGCGAATCGTCAAGTCGGCTGAGTCTGGCAAGAAGTCTGAGATTTTCAATCCGACTGGACAGCAATCGGGACGCGTCAGTCGCGCGTTATGCGAAGCCGCGGCGTACGCTGCGGATGAGATGGGAACGACGGTCACGGCAGTTTATACGGCGTCGGGCTTGATGGCCCGCAGACTCTCGGCGCTACGTCACGATCAGCGAATCGTTGCGTTGACTCACGTGCCGGAAGTGCAGGCGGCGTTGGCGTTGATCTGGGCCGTGGATCCGCTGCTGGTCCGCAAGGCTGAGTCGACCGAAGAGATGTTGAAGATTGGCGAGCAGAAGCTGCTCGACGAGGGGATCGTTCAGAGAGGCGACGTTATCGTGGTTATGGCTGGACGATTGTCCGGTTTGGGACTTTCGAGCTCAGTGAGTATTTCTACGGTAGGTGGCGCACTTGGTCCAACACGCGGGTCGTGAGCCACGAAACAGTCGATTACTGGAGATAACCTTCGCGGGCTTTGACCTTCAGGTTGGGCCAACCTTTGGCGTCGCCCTTGTTGAGCTTCACTTTCAGTTTGCGCCACTTCTTCGGCGTCATGCCGGGCTCGCGTTCGATCGTTAGCTGATACTGCTCGTGGATGTCGCGCGCGATCAGATCGAAAGTGCCCTTCACGATTTCGGGTTTAGCGTCTCTCTTCAATAAAAGCATTCGCCCGCCTGAAGGAGCGGTTAACTCGTCCAGCACGCCCTGTGCTTCCATGCCGAGTGCACTGCCACTGTCAGCTCCGACGATGCAAACCGCATAAACCGTGACGTCGGAATTCTTGATCAAGTCGCGCACTTCCTTGAACATTCGTTTCGATGCGCTGTCTTGTCCATCGGTGACCACCACCAGCACGCGGCGCGAGTGACGGCCTTTCGCCAGGTGCTGCACTCCGTAGTACATGGCATCGTAAAGAGCTGTCTGTCTTCCAGACCCGGAGTTGATCAACTCCATTCGCTCGCCCGCGCGAAACCAGTCTTGAGAGAAAGTTACGGCGGCATCAAAGGCGGATGCAAAGTAATCGTTTTCGGGATGGCTGACTGCGACAAACCGGCTAAGGCCGTCGCTGATCTTTTGCTGAAACTCCGCCGTCGCTTTGTCCCCGCTGCGGTCCATGCTGCCCGACGCGTCGACGAGAATGCCGATGCTGGCGGGAATGCTTTCAGTTCGTAGTGCGGTTACGTTGCGTGGGGTCTTGTCGACGGTGACGGAGAAGTTCTCCGGCTTCAGACCGGGAAATGGTTTCGCATTCTCATCCGTGACGCTGACGTAGAAGACGAAAGAATCCGTGTTCTGCTGTGCGTTGACCGACGAAACACAGATCAATGCAATCAGCAGAACGACAAACCGCTGTGCTCGTCGAGGAATCATGTTGCACCGGATTAGTCGGCGCCGATCATTTCTCCGACGCCTTTACCGTCTTTCTGTTCCTGGGCCATCTGCGCGGGTGTCTTTTGCGGGTCGCGCCAGTTGTCGAGAATTCCCACCTGGTGGACGCATTGGAGAGTACAAGTCGGCGCGCACCATTTCTCCGTGTTGTATTCCCGATCGAAATCTTCCATCGTGTACTGCTCGAGCGGGATTCCCGGGTAACCGCGTTGTTGCGAGCACCAGTGGACCAGCCCCTCTTCGCAAACATACAGATAGCGCGCACCGGCGCGGCAACGCCAGTTGTACGGCTTGCCTTCCGCGATGCTGTCCTGGAACCAGTTCAACCGCGCGTGATCTTTGTTTCCGAGTTTCTTGACCTGCTGGAAGATGTCTTTCTCTTTTTCAGAGAGCGGCTTCAACGTGCCGTCGCTATCGTGAATCACGCCGACCGTCGTCGAAAACCCGAGCTCGACTGCGCGTCGAGCAACGGTCAACGCGTCGTCGGGGTTTTTGATTCCGCCGCCGATGACGGAGTTGATGTTGACGTGAAAATCCGCGTACTCCGAAAGGTAGCGCAGCTTCTTGTCGAGCACGCGCAGGCTCTTGCGCGAGACTTCGTCGGGTTCGACGTTGTCGATGCTGATTTGCAGGTATTCGAGGCCGGAGTGGTTGAGCCGTTTGATTCGCTCGGGCGTGAAGTAATAGCCGTTTGAGATCAGGCCGGCGATCATGCCGCGCAGGCGAATGTGTTGGATTATCTGATCGAGCTCGGGATGCATCATCGGTTCGCCGCCGGAGATGGTGACGATCGACGTGCCGAGTTTCGCCAGCTTGTCGAGCCGCGACTTGATGACGTCCAGACTGATCGGTTTCGAAGTGTGGTCGTACTCGTTGCAATAGCCACAGGCTAGATTGCAGCGGCGCATCGGGATCAGGTGCGCAAGAACAGGGTGCCGGGTTGAGAGCAATGCGCGGGTGATAAAGCTCGCCTCACGCATTTTCAGTTTTAGAAACTTGGTTTTTCTCATCTACTCTGCAAACGATTAACGCGAAGAATATGCGACGACGGCGGTCCAACGCAACCGGGGCACCAAACCAACAACCACTTACTTCCGTAATCGCGCTGTTCGACCACGATGAAGAACACGCACAAATAGCGAAGGGCTCTGTTTTGTTGACAGAGCCCTTCAGGCTTTCGTGTTGGTCTGATCGTCTTAGCTCTTGACGATCTTCACGTTCGAATCAAGTTTGATGTCGAAATCACTCGGTGAAATCCGCGGGTTCTTCTCCAGGCTCGTCAAACGCATCGTCGTCGAGTCGTCGTTCTTCTCGACAATCTTCGCCTGGACCGGCATGCCGCCGCCGTCGATCCAAACTTCGGCGTACTTGTAGCTCGCTTTACCCTTCGGCACCAGCGTCAGGTGAATCGTTCCGACGCCGCCGCCAAGCGTCTCTTCACGCACATCCTTCACTGGCTGGAAACGCGTTTCGAGCTGCGCGCGCGACATGTTCATCATCTCCAACAGGCTGCCCGCCTTGTTGTCGCCGCTCATTTTGTTGGAGTTGCCCTGGTAGGCGACGCCCAACGCCGGCCGGAAGATCGTGTAGCGATTATTGTTTACCGCGAGAGTTTCCTTGCGCGGGCTGGTCCAGTCGATGCGGACTGCCGCCTGACGTCCTGCGCCAGGCAAATAAATAACGACACCGTTGTATTTATCTTCAACACCAAGCTGCGAGTTGTATTTACTGACGTGAATCGCGGCCCGCAGCGACTTCAAAGTCTGACGATTTTTCTCCATCCGGCTGAGGACGGAGCTCACCAGGCCTGCTCCCTGACCGTTCGCAGTCGGCGAAACGACCGCAAACGCGGAAACTATCAAAGCTACCATCAGGCCTGAGCAAAACAATCTCTTCATAAGTGCTCCTTGCTTGAATCTCCTTCCCTCTGGCTCGCAAAAAACCTCGCAATTATAGGGAAAGACTATCTTATGTCAACCTCAAAGCTGCGGATCCTGCCATCTGCACCGGTCACTCTCCGGACCGCAACCACCTTTACGTCCGAGCGCCCCGTCAGGTCCCTGACACGCTGCTCGATTTGGAGGCTATCTTGTTCGTTAACAATAACTTCAGGTCCCAAAACCAGCGTTTGGGCAACTGCGCTTTGATGCCCTGTATTTAATGCTCGTTCGCCACTCTCAAACCACTTTTTCGGCGTCAAAAATATGAAAATCAGGATAACGACGCATAAAAGATCCCACTGCCAGGTGTTTCTTGCGTAATTCCAGAAGAAGATCTTCTTAAGTGTGGTTATCAGGCCTCGCACCGTCTTCCAGCTTGCAAGTAAGCAGCCACGCGAATCGCGGCTGGCGGGTCAAAAGATTCTAGCGTCCGGCGAATCGTATTGTAAACGAGTTTCTCTATTTTACAGGCGTACGGCGGGCGAAGGCTCGACGATGTGACCGTCGCGCATCTGCACGATACGGCGGCACATTGCCGCAGCTTCGGGGTTGTGAGTGATCATGATAATGGTCTGATTGAACCTGTAATTCAACTCCTGAAACATGTTAAGGACAAGCGCCGAGTTCTCGGAATCGAGATTTCCAGTCGGCTCGTCAGCCAGGACGATTGCCGGACGCGTCACGACGGCGCGCGCCAAAGCAACTCTCTGCTGCTCGCCGCCCGACAGTTCCAAAGGCTTGTGGTGCAGTTTGTCTTCCAGGCCGAGCAGTCGAAGCACGTCACGACGAAGCTGCGGATCGCCGCCGCCATTGCCATGAATTCGCTCCGCTAGTCGCAGATTTCCTTCAGCCGTCAACGTCGGAAAAAGGTTGAAACGCTGGAACACAAACCCGATCTTCTTGCGCCGAACCGCAGTCCGTTTCGCGTCCGACGCGGCCGTGATGTCTTCACCGTCGATGACGATCCGGCCCTCGGTGGGCGTCAACAGACCACCCAACAAGTGAAGCATCGTCGATTTACCGCAACCTGACGGCCCCATGATCGCGACAAATTCGCCTTCCTGCACTTCCAGCGACACGCCGCGCAGCGCCGGCACGTCCATCTTTCCGATCTTGTAGACCTTAACCAGGTTTTCAGCTTGTAGGATCGTTCTCATTCGAAATGACTTATGTCTTATATCACTCAGCGGGCGGATTGTTTACTTATTCGCGGTGACTTTCTTGTTCGTGGCATCGAGATCGACTTCCGGCAGTTGCCATTTGTTCTCCAGCACAAACGCCTTCGGCGAATATGCCCGATTCAACTCGACGGACCCGGCGTCCTGGTAAGTGATGCTCAGCTTGTACTGGTCCTGCGGCCGAGTAATCTCAATCCGGCTCGGCAACGAAGCCGTCGCGCTGCTGCCTAACGTTCTCTCATTGGAGTAGGACACGTCCGTAACCAGCGATCCTTTCTCGTCGTACGACTGAACGCGAGCAAGCCGAATTCCAGACACTCGGTCGAACCAGAACCGCCTCGCGATCCGCGCCTCACCAGGCGTCGGCGCGGAAAACTCCTCGAGCAAATAGTAAGGACGCATCACGCGGGCTCCCTTTTTCGCCTGGCGCCGCGTGTCCGGCTCTTCCTGGAAAAAGTCGCTCTGGACGTAAAGCATCTTCGGATCGATGGGCCGAATCATGAACGCGTCGGTCAAATGCTGCGGGCGCAGGTTCGAAAGCGCGCTCACCGTCTCCTTCTCCGTCTTCTTCTGGTTATTTGAGGAAGAGGACGAGGCCGGGTCGTCGGTGTCGAGCTTCGGATAGACCGCGTTGTTGGTGCCTTTTACGAACCGCCTGTACTTCTCGTCGCCTTTCAAAACCGCGACTCGGAAATGCTCGCCATCCGACGCCATCTGCGCGATGTCGACAAAGGTGAACTGAATAATGAGCAATATCTTCCCCGGTCGCTGAAGCGTGATATCCCCGTCTACGAGTCGATATTGATCGGCGATGCCGGAGGTGGCGAACGACGTGTCTTCGAACTGAATATCGACTTTGCCGTGAATCGATTCGACGGTCGAAAGCCGGTTGATCTCCAGGATCAGCCGATCTCTGCTTGCTTCCGTCATCGGCGTGAGCAGTTGCGGCACCTGGATCTTCTTCTTGGCGCCGAACAGACCGCACCCTGAGGTCAGCAACAAAACAAAAACAAGGAGGACCGTGGGGAGCAAGCGACTGTGAGCGATTCTGTGTGCGTTCAGATATTTGACCATTACTCTCAAGCCGCAAATCATACGTCAAACGCTGGAAAATCGCGAAAGACGGATTGTTAATCAAGCTCCAGTGGCGGCTTGTCAAAGCGCGCCCGCAGCCGGTTGATCGAGTTTCTAATCGCCGGTCTGTGCAACAACTTTTGTTCCAGGCGCTGCTTGCCGGGAAAGTCGACGAGCATGACGCCCAACAAAATCGTCAACAAGCCCTGACCCGGCACGCCGGGCAGCGACATAAGGATGCCTACCATTATCAACAGCAGCCCGAGAATGTTTTTGCCGACCAGGGCCACAATTCGAACCGCGGGCTGGCGGTCAACCCAGAATTTTGAATGATGATTGTTGCGAAAGTAGTCGGCGGGAATTTTCACCAGGATGAGCGAGACTAGGCCGAGACTTACGGAAAAAGTGACGAGGAAGATCGCCGTTCCAATCAGTACGCTGCGCCACGTCAGCCCCGCGATCGAGTCCGCAATGAAATCAAACATGGTTTAGGCGAGCTCACTCCGGGCCTTCAGAAGCGACTGGAAAACTTCGCGAACGATTCCATCTGCGACGACGCCGAGTTGGAAATCGGGGTTTTCAGCAACCTCCCAGAATTCATCGAGCCCACGCGCGCCGGCGCGTTCGAGCGCGAGTAGTTGAACGAGCAAGTCGAGTATGTCCGCTGCCTTTACGAGTCGCGCTTCGAAGCTTTCGCGCCGTTCGTAATCGTCGTAAAGAGCCATGTACAAGTCGTTCTTCAGTTCGCTCACGACATCGGCGAACGCACGGGTTTCCGCTTGTTTTCTCGCGTCCGCGCCGAAGTAAGCGGTCGCGATGCGCGGCATGTCGCCGACGCGAACCTCGGCCCAATCGTGCAGCAACGCCATCCGCAAGACCTTTTCTACATTCACAATTACGCCTTGCGCGAGCAATTCATCTGCCAGCAACATCGCGGCCACACCCACGCCAAACGAATGGGCCGCGACTGATTCCGTTCCGTTTGGCAGCCCACGCAGGGTCCAGCCTGTGCGATCGAGTCGCTTGAGTCGTTGCAGTTCGATTAGGGTCGAGAGCATTCAGTGCCGATTATATCTGCCGTTCGAATGCGACACTACGGGCGCGGCGGAGTTGGCGATGGAGTTGGCAGTGGAGTCAGAAACGGAGTTGGAGGCATTCGCGGTAACAAGTGCGTCGCGACGATGCGCCACGTTGAAACCTGGCAGCGAATGCGCAATCCGGGAGTGTCAGTCTCGAATGACTCGTCGGCTGCCAGGACGTCGGCTTTAAAGATTCCCTCGCCGCAACGAATACCCGCGGCGTCGTAAAAAGTGACCACGCCTGAAACGAACGCGTAAGACGTCGCGCTCGTGTTCCTGATGACGATGCGAACGTTTGTGACGGGATCGTCAGGCGCGCCGTTGAGCGATGTCGTGCGCAAAGTCGCTTGCAACACAGCCGTGCCGTCGCCGTCATGGGCCACTGCCGCTTCGCCCAGGGGCACGCGTTTTTCGTCCGCGCTATTCGTCTCCTGCTGCGCGCTGACGAAGCAGGCGGTGAATAAAATAATCAACGCGGCGCCGAGTCGTGTCGTGAGTCTCATCTAGTCTCCTTCTTCAATCGCGAACATTCGCGTACATGAGCTGATCGATCGTCTGCCCATCCTTCGTAACACTCTTTTTCAAACGCCCTTCGAAAGTGTACCCCGCTTTTTCCAAAACGCGCGCCGACGCAGTGTTCCAGTCGAAGACGTGCGCATACAGGCGGCACAGATCGTACGTGGAAAACGCGTATTCAGTCACGGCAATCAACGCCTGTGTCGCGATGCCTCGACCCCAGAACTCCTCGCCGAGCCAGTATCCGATCTCCGCCGAACGATACGCGACGTCATGTTGTATCGTGAAACCAATCCCACCAACAGCTTCGCCCGCGACGGCGATCGCGAAGTTCGTTTCCGGCTTGAGCCCGACGACGCTGTCGAGCCAGTTTCGCGCGTCTGCGTGCGTGTAAGGATGGGGAAACCGGTCACGCAGGTTGATCCACACATTTCGGTTGTTTGCATGACGTACGATCGCATCTCGATCGCGCCATTCCCAGCTCCGCACCGTACACGATGTTAACTTGAACTCCACGTCGCTAATCTAATCGCGGCAAGATTGCAGCGCCGCGAGGCATAATGAATCCGTTCCCTGGTCCTGGCAATGCTTCTTCTATCGTACGAACCGGGACCATCCGCATCAGCTTTACCTGGTCGTCCGGCAAATCCGAAACCAAACAGACGCGGAAACGTTCCGCCTTCGTCAACAACGACCACGCAGTCTGTCCATTGACTTCGTAACCGTTCCGCAGACGGTTTTCAAGCGCCGGCGAGTCGCTCACGTCGAACCACTTCAGAAAATCGTCCCGGCCCAGACCATTACTGCACTCGGCCAGCAGGACGATCGTCCCGCCCTCGTTGCACGCATGCGCCGCCATGTCGAGCGCCTTGTGCGCCTGGATCAGATTGATGTCGTGCGGGAACCCGCCGCAGCTCACAATAACGACGTCGCGCTTCGCACCGATCGGAAACGAGTGCTGCTTCAGATAATGCTCGCAACCGGCGCGGTGGGCCAGTCGCCAATCGCCGCAGAAGACGTTCACGATGCGCTTCTTTTCGTCGACGATCGTATTGACGCCGAAAGCAGGCGCGACGAGCGTTGCGATCCGTTCACACTCTTCATGGACCGCGTTGCCGTCGAGCAGTCCCGGGCCGACACCTGCTTTGCGGCCGCCGCGTTCAAAATCAAGCGCCAGCATGTGCGTGGCCTGGATCGTCTGCGCCGATGCCAGCCCCGGACACAACGACTTGCGCCCGCCGGTAAATCCAGCGAAGTAATGAAAGTTGATTCCGCCGATCAGGATCACGCGCGAAAACTCTCTTAATGCCGAATTGACTTCGATCGGCACACCGCCGTCGGTTGTGCCGAGCGAGACGAGCCTTGAACTGTCGTACGCGTCATGGTCCAGCGTGCGAATGCGCTGCACGATGAACGGCGTCAGCAGTTCGCGCTGCTCTTCTTCAGTTACGCGCCGGTGAATGCCGGTCGCGAAAATCACTGCCATGTTGGCCGGCGACACGCCTGCCTGCACAAGCCTGCGCACGAGCAGGTTGACGATGTGCGCGCTGCCGGTCGCGCGTGTCGCGTCAGACACGACCAGCAAGACGGAATCGTCGCTGCCAATGACTTCGTCCAGCGGAGCTGAAGCGATGGGAGAATCGAACGCAGCGCCGATCTGCACATCAGTCAACGGCGGCGGCGCAGTGGACTCGTCTGAAATGATCGAGAAGCGATCGTCGTCTGCCGGAAACTTGATTGAGCTGCGGCCGTAGGCAAGATCGATTTGCGGGGTCATAGCGCGTTCGGCGTCAAAAGCCGAAATCGGTCAGGGCTTTCTCGATGACGTGCAGCGACGCGAAGTCTGCTTCGTCAGTGCGCGCTTCGCCCAGCCACTTTCGGAGTTGCCGCGCCTCTTGTAGCGAGCCGATGCGGCAAGCGCCCGTCAACGCGAGCGTGACCAGCGCGTCCGGAGCTCCGTGCGTCACAAGCGCCGCTTGCAGCGCGGCCTGTTCTCGCAGGTCAAGCGTGAGTAGAAGATTGAGTTCCATTTTGAATTTGAGCTTTGTGCTTTGTATTTGTGCCCAAGCACAAAAATCAGCCCCGTTCGGAGCGAAAACACGCCGTCCCGGCGTGACAAAAGTGAAACGTCTCGTCTTCGAAATCGGGGGTTTCCATCTGAATCGTGAGGTGATCGACGCCAAAACGATCGTGCAGCTTCGTCCGCAGCTCCCGCAACAAGTCGGGCTGAGAGATGCTGCGCGCGTGAATCACGTGCGCGCTCAGCGCGTCGCGCCCGGAAGTGATCGTCCAAACGTGCAGATCGTGTACGTCTGACACGCCGTCGGTCGCGAGGATCGCATCCTCAACGGCGGCCAGATTGATGTGCGCGGGCGTGCCTTCCAACAGCACGTTCGTCGACTCGCGTATCAATCTGATCGAGCCCCAGATGATCAGCAAACTGATCACGACACTGAACAGCGCGTCCGCCGCGTACCAGCCGAACAGCGCCATGCACGCGCCCGCCAGAATCGCTGCGACTGAGCCCAGCGCGTCGCCCATGACGTGCATCCATGCGCCGCGAATATTCAGATCGATCTCGTGACGTCCGCGCAGTATCCAGGCGCAGATCAGATTCACAGCCAGACCGCCCGCCGCCACGGCCATCATCGGGCCAGTCCGAATCACCGGCGGATCGAGCCACCGTTCGTAAGCACCGTAAAAAATCATCAGCGAGATCACCACCAACGCGACGCCGTTGACGAGCGCCGCAATGATCTCGAGACGATAGTAACCGAAGGTTTTTTTGGAAGTGGCCGGGCGGGAAGCGAACCAAACCGCCGTCAACGCCAGAATCAACGCGGCGACGTCGGTGAACATGTGCCCGGCATCGGCGAGCAACGCCAGCGAGCCGGTCCACCACGCGCCGGCCAGTTCGGCGACCATGTATGCAGCGGTGAGAATTAAAACCACACTCAATCGCCGCCAATTGCTCGACGAACGATGGTAATGGTTATGACCGATACTCATATCCGTGTTTTCTGAGGAACAGATTACACAGATATAACTAAACTACAAAGCAGTCAAACTAAATGCCGCGTTGAACTCGCGGTAGAGCTCGTTGTACTCCCGCAAAGCGACTTCCATGATGCGGTGCAGCTCGTCGACGTCGGCCACGTTCACCACCAGATTGACGTTGCTGAGGAAGGCGGCGTGGGCGTCCATCGTGCGCATTGAAGGCGAAATGAGAACGAAGAAGATGCGCCGTCGCTGCGGCGGGCGCAGCACGTTGATCTCGCGCATCACGAAAGCCGATCCCTGCTCGGCGGCATCGAATTGCGGCTCGAGCAGGACGACGTCCATTTTGTTGGACCGCATCGTTTCGATCGCCTGGCGCGTGTCTTCGGCAACGTAAACCTGATAGCCGTTCTCCGTCAGTCGTTGAGCGATCGTCTCGCGATACGTTTCCGCCGTACAAACCAACGCCTTGCGCGGATCCCAGGCCGGTCGCGCTCCCGGTTTTTCCGGAGTGTGCGACGTGCCTTTTGATAGCAGATCCAGCAAGCTGCGAACGGCATCTTCCGGCATCACCGAGCCATTTTGCGATGCGGTCGTCGTGGCCGCGGGCTCGTACGCTCGCGCGGTGTTCGGTTCGAAGCGTGGATGGTCCGTCGCGGGCGATCCGCCGACTGCGAGCGCGCCGTGTTCCGACGCCGGGCTCGCGACTCCCGAGCTGACGGTGCTGTTGCACTTCGGGCAGCGAACGTTGAAAGGACGCGCCGGCGACTTCTCTTCGTCAACCTGCAAACGCGTCGCACATTTCTGGCAAACAATGATCATGATTCTCGTTAAAGGAAGGCTGATCACTCGATCATGGTTATTCGATCATGCCTAGCATCGAACCGGAATCGGAGAACGTGCTCGCCGGAATCGCCTCACCGTCGCGGCGAATGAAGTCTTCAGCCGCCGTCATGCCTTTGAGCGACAGCAACAGATTGTTTTGATTGGTAGCGAACGCAAGGCCGTCTTCGAGGGTCACGACGTTGCTTTCGATGAGCCCTTTGATGACCGTGTCGAAGTCCTGCATGCCGTCGAGCTTTCCGTCGCGCATGGCGTCGAGCAGCGACTTGCCTTCAACTTCCCCGACCTCGATGTACTCGCGCGTGCGCGGGCTCGATCGCAGTATCTCGACAGCCGCGATTCGTCCGCTCCCGTCGGCTTTCGGAATCAAGCGCTGGGAAACAATGTAGCGGAAGGTTTGGGCCAACCGCGTTCTGATCACCTGCTCTTCGTTCTTCGGATAAAGACCGATAATTCGGTCGACGGTCTTGGACGCGTCGATCGTGTGCAGCGTCGAGAGCACGAGGTGGCCGGTCTCGGCCGCTTCGAGCGCGATCTCAGTGGTTTCGAAGTCGCGCATCTCGCCGATCAGGATCACCTTGGGCGCCTGGCGCAGCGTGGCCCGCAGCGCGGAGGGAAAGTCGCGCGTGTCGTGCCCGACTTCTCGCTGATTGATCGTCGAGCTCTTGTGATTGTGCAGGTACTCGATCGGATCTTCGATCGTGACCACGTGGTACTGCTTCTTCTCATTGATGATGTCGATGATCGCCGCCTGCGTCGAGCTTTTTCCCGAACCGGTCGGACCGGTGACCAGGACCAGACCGTTACGCAACTCGGCAACCTCAGCCAGGTGCGCCGGCAGTCCCAGCGATTTGATCGTGGGAATGTCGGTCGGGATGACGCGCATCACGATCGAATAGACGCCGCGCTGCTGGAAGATATTCACGCGGAAGCGCGCGCGAGACGGCAGCGAGTAGCTGAGATCGGCGGTGCCCGTGCGGGCCAGTCGTTCGGCGGCGTCGGGGTTTCCCTGGATCAGCGTCAGGGCGATGATCTCAGTCTGGTACGGCGACAGCTTCTGCATGCCGAGTGGCTGAACCGGAGTCAGCTTGCCGTTGATCTCGACCTGCGGAGGTTGTCCGACCGAGAAGTTAAGGTCGCTGATCTTGTCGGAGACCAGCAGCATTCGCTCGATTATGGGCGGTAAGTCGAAGAAGCTCATCTATGGTCCGCAGTCTGTGTAAATGAGTTGTCTTTGGAAATCGCCGCGACAGGAGGGTGGTCAGCGAGCCCTGGGCACACTCGTAAACCGCGGAAGATTCTCGCGCATAACGATGATAAACGCAAGCAAATTATGTTTGACGCGAGGATAAAAGCTGGGTGAGCGCACGGAATCGAGCGGAGATCGCGGCTCGACCGCCGGACAGCAGACCGCTGATGACGGCGACTGAGTCGGCGCCGGCCTCGATGACCGCCGGCGCGTTTTCCGGAGTTATCCCGCCGATTGCGACCAACGGAATATCGCCAATCGCCTTGCGGACCGCGCGGAGACCGTTGAGACCAACCTCGGGATCGGCGTTCGCTTTTGTCGTCGTCCGGAAGATCGGACCGATCGCGATGTAGTCAACCGGCAGGCTGGCCGCGGCCTGCGCCTGGACGATGTTGTGGGTCGAGTATCCGATGATTGCTTCGTCGCCGAGCAGTGTGCGGGCTGCTTCCGGCGGCAGATCGTCCTGCCCAAGATGAACACCCACCGCCTTGACGGCGAGCGCAACGTCGGCGCGATCGTTGACGATAATTCGGACGCCTGAGATTTCGGCTGCTGCTTTTGCCTCGCGATAAAAGTTCAAAGCCGGCAGGTTCTTTTCCCGTAACTGCACGAACGTCGCACCGCCATCCGCGAGCAGACGCACCTGATCGGCGTGTGAAAGGCCCGAGATCTGTGTGTCCGTGATCGGGTACACGCGCGGCAACTGCATTTTACGAATCCGGCGATTCTTTCTTCTTGGGCCGAAGATTGCTCGCGAGCACTCGCTTTCTTAGCCGAATCGTCTCGGGTGTGACTTCGACGAGCTCGTCGTCGGCAATGAACTCCAGCGCCTGCTCCAGCGACAACTCCTTCGGGGGCACGAGGCGCATCGCTTCGTCGGCGGTCGAGGCGCGCATGTTCGTCAGCTTCTTTTCCTTGACGGCGTTGACGTCGAGGTCCACCGGGCGCGCGTTCTCGCCGATGATCATTCCTTCGTAGACGCGAGTTCCCGGACGGACGAAGAGCGTGCCGCGTTCCTGGAGGTTGTAGAGCGCGTACGTCGTCGTCTCACCCATGCGGTCGGCGACGAGCGAACCCGTGGCGCGGCCGCGCATCGAGCCTTGCCACTCACCCCAGCGCAGAAACATCGTGTTCAAGAGTCCGGTGCCCTTCGTCTCGGTAAGGAACTCGTTGCGAAATCCGATCAGCCCGCGCGACGGAGCTTCAAACTCGAGACGCACGCGGCCCGTGCCGTGATTCACCATCTTGGTCATCTGTCCCTTGCGGCGGCCCAGCGCCTCGGTGATCACGCCGATGAACTCGTCCGGACAATCGACAACCACGGCTTCTATAGGCTCGAGCAGCTTGCCCTCGACCTCCCGCGTGATCGCTTCCGGTTTGGAAACCTGTAGCTCGTAACCCTCGCGGCGCATCATTTCGATCAGGATCGCCAACTGCAACTCGCCGCGGCCTGACACCTTGAACTGATCCGGCGAATCAGTCTCCTCGACGCGTATCGCTACGTTGCCGAGGATCTCTTTGTCGAGGCGCTCCTTGAGCTGGCGCGAGGTGACGAACTTCCCTTCGCGTCCGGCGAACGGCGAGTTGTTGACGCCGAAGATCATCGCGATTGTCGGTTCGTCGACGGCGATGACCGGAAGCGGCTGCGGATTTTCGACTGACGTGATCGTGTCGCCGATGTTGATGTGCTCGATGCCGGCGAGCGCAACGATCTCGCCGCAGCCGGCGCCATCGACTGATTCCCGTTTCAGCCCTTCGAAGACATACAACTGCGACACCTTCGTCTTGTGTACCGATCGATCCGGTTTGACGACGGCGATCTGATCGCCGACCTTGATCTCGCCGGAGAAGATGCGGCCGATCGCGAGACGGCCGACGTAGTCGTTGTAATCGAGATTGGCGACCAGCAGTTGCAGCGAATCCGTGCGCAGCTCTTTCGGCGCGGGCAACGACTCGACGATCTGCTCGAACAGCGGTTGCAGGTCGCGCGACTCGTCTTCCAGTTTTCGTTTGGCAGTGCCCTCGCGCGAGACGGCGTACAGGATGGGAAACTCGATCTGCTCGTCAGTAGCGTCGAGGTCGAGAAAGAGCTCGTAGATCTCGTCGACGACTTCAGCCGGTCGCGCATCGCCACGATCGATCTTGTTGACTACGGCGATGGCCGGCAGCCGCGCTTCGAGCGCCTTGCGCAGGACGAAACGCGTCTGCGGCAGACAACCCTCGGCGGCGTCGACGAGTAGCATCACGCCGTCGACCATCTTCAAAACGCGCTCGACTTCGCCGCCGAAGTCGGCGTGACCGGGAGTGTCGACGATGTTGATCTTCACGTCGCGGTAACGCACGGCGGTGTTCTTGGCCATGATCGTGATGCCGCGCTCGCGCTCGAGATCCATCGAGTCCATGACTCGGTCGCGGACTTGTTCGTTCTCGCGGAAGGTCCCGGACTGGCGGAGCATCGCGTCGACGAGCGTCGTCTTGCCG
Source organism: Pyrinomonadaceae bacterium (assembly GCA_035649995.1). Taxonomy (GTDB): domain Bacteria; phylum Acidobacteriota; class Blastocatellia; order Pyrinomonadales; family Pyrinomonadaceae; genus PSRF01. Next base: position 22,097 of record DASRIM010000231.1, read on the forward strand.
TGATCGACGTGGGCGATGATGGCGATGTTTCGTATGTTTGTTCGCTGCATCTGTGACTGTGCTCACAGATTACATCATTGAAATTGACCTGTCTGCCTGAGCGCTTCGAAAAGCACGATGCCGACCGCGGTGGCGAGGTTGAGGCTGCGGATATTGGGGTTCGGCATGGGGATTTTCAGGCAGTTTTGCCAGTTCGCGCGCAGGAGATCTTCGGGGAGGCCGCGTGTTTCGCGGCCGAAGACTAGGCAATCGTCTGCTTCGAACTGCCAGTCGACGTAATAGCGATCCGCCTTCGTAGTCAGGTAGATGAAGCGCGCCGAAGGGAGTGATTCGTAGAGCGCGTCGAGGTTGCGATGGCGCGTGAGTTTTACTTCCGGCCAGTAGTCGAGACCCGCGCGCCGCAATGCGCGGTCGTCCATGCGGAAGCCAGTGACGCCGACGATGTGCAGCGGAACATTTGTAGCAGCGCACAGGCGAGCGACGTTGCCGGTGTTCGGCGGGATCTCAGGTTCGACTAACGCGACGTTGATCATGAAGACGGATCATACGAAGAACGGGATACAACAAAAAGAAACGACGAGCTTCGCTTGAAGGTCTCGTCGTTTCTTTTGCAAGGCCCCGTGGGCCTCAGATGTTTTTGTGCGCCGGTGGAAGGTTGTTGCTGTAACCTGCTGGTTCGAGTTATCTCTTCTTTGCGGCCTTCTTGGTTCCGCCCTTCTTCGCGGCCTTCTTGGTTCCGCCCTTCTTCCCGCCTGCTTTCTTTCCACCTTTTTTAGTTGCCATAGCTTCTATGTGCTCCTTCTTTCGAGTTTGGTTGTTTGTTTCTTCATGACCACAAGATACTGTGCTCACTTCTCTCTTGTGGGCTAGAGTAAACGGCGCACAACATCTTGCTATATAAACGCAATTACCACAGATGTCAATAACTTATTACTGCGCGCTGAAATATTTTTCCATCACGCGCGCGGCCCACTTTCGATCGTTCGAACGCCGCAACGCATCATCACGCGCGCGTGCTCGACGTCGATCTCGCGATTGAAACGCGCGGTGCAACTCTGCGAAATGAGCATGACGAGTTGATTAAGTCGAGCGTGATGTTCGCGGTGAGACTGCGCTGCGCGCAGACGTGATGGTCCAACTCTTAGTTGCGGAACAGGGGAGTGAAGATCCACTGATTGTGTTGCTCGATGCCGTAGAACGTCAGCACTGAAGCTCGTTCGCTGCGGCTCGCAACACCGACGAATGGACCACTCGAATCTTCATCAGCCGCCGCCGATGAAGGACGTGGCTGCTGGCTGCCGAGGTTCGTCAGGGGAACGATAGGCGGAACTGCAAACTGTTGTAATTGCGCGATTTGCGGATCGCGCGGCTGCGGTAGAACATTGCCGGCGTAGAACATTACGGACTGCTGAAAGTCGATCAATGCTTCACCACGCGGACGAATGAAACGCCACTCGCCTTCGATGGTCAGCGGATCGCGAGCGGCTGATGCACGTAGAATTTGTATTTTCTTTGAGCCACCCGGAATGGGTACGCCTTCGAGCAGTTGGTCCATCGACGACGGCAACGCAGCGTCGCCGCGCTGCTGCAGCACACCGCTGCGATAACGATAGTAGAGTCGAATCGCGTCGGCGATTTGTTCGCCGCGAAAGATCGCTTCCTTCTCTTTCTCACGGAGCACTTGCTGCTGCGCGCTGGGTGCGATCGCCATCGCAAACGCAGCCAGGATAGTCATGACCGCGAGCAGCGCCACGAGTGTGTATCCGGCCTCGGAGCGCCTCTCAGCACCCAAACCTGCGCGCGAGGCCGGCGCTGAAGGCAGCGGCGCCGACCCGCATATATTGTGGTTGGACCATGAGCTAAGGTTCGTCATCTTCAGCATCGACTCGCGGCGTCGGACGCGCTAACGGAGAGCCCACGCCCTTGTCGCCTTCAGCCATCGCCAGCTTGTGTTGGATCTTCAAAGTGGCGTCCATCAATACCAGCTCTTTATCCGAGATGCTGGTCACGCGGAACCGGTTGGCAAGTAGATCGCCGCGCTGCACGCCGACAATGCTCTTGTTGGCTTTGTCCTGCACGAGCGCGGTGTCGCCGACGCGCGTGATGGGACTGATGATGCCGACGTACGTATAGTTCGGAAGCGGGGGCGCCGCGACACTCAACGTGGCGACGTTTGAAAAGAGTCGATTGTCGGGAGTGCGAACCATGATCTGGCGCGCGCCCGGATTGGCGATAAACGCAGCCGGCACCGACGTCGATAGTTGTTGCGGACTGATGAAGGTGGTTGGAAGTTCTCTTCCGTCGATGTAGATGCGCGAGTCGCCGGTGAACTTATCGCCTGCAACTTCGAGTTTGAAATCGCCGCTGCGCGCATAAGCGTTCGCCGGAGATACGGACGCGAGCAGCAGTGGCGGTGGAGGCGGAGGCGACGGTTCTGCAACTTTTGGAGCGGGTTTTTCGATAACCGGCGGCACGTAGTAAGCGAAGATGTTGCGCTTCGCTTCAGGCGCATTGTAGGACGAAGGTATGTAGTCAATCTCTTGAATCGTCGAGAGCTCGAGAACGGCGCCAGTTGATGCGTCGTTGCCGCGTTGATTGTTGTCCGCCCTGGCGGCGGGGCGTTGTTGCGGGCTCGCACTAGCCGTGGGCGGCCTCACCGTCGTACGCGAACCGCTGCTGCCGAAGCCGACGAACGTCCACCACAGAAACAGGATCGCAACCAGCCCTAAAACCGCGGCCATCAGCAGCTTCTTCTTTTCGCCTGGTTTGTTAAGATCTACAGCGGGCATCGGTTATTCCTGATTTACTCGCGCAATACAGTTACCGCGGGCGTGGCTGCCGGCGTCGCTGCATCGTCGCGCTGAAAATAAGTCGCCAAACTCAATTGCAGGCTCACTAGTGATCCGCGCGTGCCCGAACCGGCGGCGCTGGGCGCCGCAGGTGCAGAATCGTCGTCGCCGCCAGTCGCGGCAGGCGCGGCGCCATCCGCGGAAACGGGAGCATTGCTGTCACGCGCACGCTGCAACTCCACCTCGTTTATGACGACAAACTGTTTGCTTCTTTCGAGGTCGCGAATGAAGCGTCTGACGTTCTCGTACTGCCCTTCAACGGTCACCATCACGGCAACGCCAGGATAGAAACTCTGCCACTTTGTAGTCGTAGTCCTGCCGCCGGTTGTCTTCGTGCCTTCGGGGTCGAGCGGCGTGTACGCCGGACCGGACGTATTTCGAAGTCCGTTCTTGACGATCAATTGATTGAGCTCTTCGTAGAGTTCCATCCGGCCCTGCTCGGGCCGCAGGAGATGCTCGGTTTCGAACCTGGCCAGGCTGGTGGTGATTCGCTGAACGGTGTCGGTCGTATTCTGGTCGTTCTTGACGACGCCCGTGAGCGTTTGCAGGTTCGCTTGCAGTTGCTTCTTGTCTTGCGCCAGCGATGCGACGCGCGAACGCGCAGGCACGAGAAAGTAGAGATAACTCAACAACACGAGCACCAGTATCAAACAGCTACCGCCGAGCGCAGCGACTTCGGCAACGCCGAACATCTTGCCGCGGCGCGAGCTTATGAACTGGGTGACGCGTTGCTTGTAGCGTGACCCGCGAGTGGTCGCCGAGTCAGATCGAACTTCAGTGCTCATCTCGGCTCCTCGTTTGAACTCCGCGGGTTGTTTACTTCAGCCACTCTATCCGAGGCGTATCCTGGACGTGACCGGTAAAGGACGTCGAACTCGTATTCCGTTCCCTTTTCGCCGCGACCCTTCTGAAGGTTCTGCGATCGCAACTCGAGTTGGAAGATGCCTTCCTTGTGCATCTCGGCGATCATCTCGTTGATCGTCGATGGGTTTTCTGCAAACAGTGCGAGGTCGAGCGCGGCTACGGTTTGATCTCCCTGCGTTGTCACGTCGCGCACCGCGATGCGCGAAACCTTCACGTTGTTTGGAAGCGACGACTCGAGGTCGGCAAGGAGCCTGGACCATGAGAACCGCTTGCGATCGATCAGCTCGTGAGCAGACGGCACGGCTCGCTGCTGTTCCGGCGTAAGCAGCTTTTTGACCTCCTGTGCCGTGTGGAGCAACGTCTGCTCCTGCTGCTTCAACGCGTTGATCTCTACCTGGGCAATGTCTCCCTGCTTCCTGGCGACTGTCGTCAGGCGCACAACGATAACGAGGCCGACCATCGATATGAAAAGCACGATGGCGGTCAGCGCCCATGGAAGGACGCGGTTACTGAACGGTCTTGACGCTAAATTGAGGCTGCTATTCACCAGGACTTCCTCGCTGTTTGCCGGGGCCGGCCGACAGCCCAAAAGCATACACGGCCAAATCAGGTACCGCAAATCCGCTACACGCCCGACCCGCAGAATAGTTGCGAAACCACGGCTTAATACGGATAATTGGCAAACCCTATTTAACCCGACTTACTCAGGTAACCGTCGAATGGAAGTACAGGCGATAGATAAACCGTCCCGTGAGACGTGCTGTGAAGACGTTGAGACCCGCACCGTGGAGCGGGTCGCGGTCGCGAATCTGCCTACTGAATGGGGCGACTTTCAGATCGCTGCTTACCGCTCGCTGACGAACGGTGAAGAGTATGTAGTGCTCTTTAAAGGCGAGATGCGGCGCGACGTGGCGACGCTGGTCAGAATCCATTCTCAATGTTTGACGGGTGATGTTTTTGGATCGACGAAGTGCGACTGCGGCAGGCAGCTTCATCGCACGATGCAGATGATCGAGCAGGAAGGCCGCGGGGCGGTTGTGTACCAGCAGCAGGAAGGGCGCGGCATCGGTATCGTCAACAAGATTCGCGCATACGCGCTACAGGATCAGGGAGCGGACACGGTCGAGGCGAATGAGCGGCTCGGGTTGGCGGTCGACTTGCGGGACTATCGGCAGTGTGCGGAGATACTGTTCGATCTCGGGCTGTGTCAGGTGAAAGTGATCTCGAACAATCCTCTCAAACTTCAGGCGCTCGAGGAAGCAGGATTGAAGATCGTGGAGCGAGTGTCGATCGAAGTTGATGCGACTGAAGACGCGGCGGGTTATCTGCGAACGAAGAAAGAAAAACTCGGCCACCTCCTAACGCTCTAACCACAAAAGGCACAAAAGACACAAAAGGCACAAAACAAAGTAGCAAGTACAAAGCACTAAAACCGATCACGCTTTGTTCTTACTACCTGAGTTGTCTTTGTACCTTTTGTGCCTTTTGTGCCTTTTGTGCCTTTTGTGCCTTTTGTGGTTACGACTTGTTGCGTAGCTCTTTGATCGTGTTCCGGAGCTTGTCGGCGTTTGCGGCCTTTGGTTCGAGTTTCAGGAAGGTCTCGAGTTCGTCCGCGGCTTGCTGGTGCTTGCCGGTCTGCCAGTACAACCCACCGAGATAGTAGTGCGCCTGGCTGGCCTTCGTGCCGCCGATCGCGATCGCCCTGCGGAGTTCCGTTTCCGCCTCAGTATAATTTTTGACGTAGATAAGCGTGATACCGAAATACAGGTGCGCGGTGTACGCCTGATCGTTCTTCTTCACCGCATCGCGAAGCTGCTTCTCAGCCTCGACAAACTTCTTCTGCTGCAACAACACGATCCCGTAATTCAAACTCGGCTCCGGCGCTGCCGGGGAGATCTGCAACACCTTCACGAGCGCTTCCGCAGCCTTGTCGAGCTCGCCTTTCCGCAGATACTGAACACCGAGCTCGTTTAGCGCCAGACCGAAATTCGGATGAAGAGCAACGGCACGCTTCAAGTCGTCTATGGCCTTATCTGTCTCTCCGCGTTGCGCGGAAGCAACTCCTCTTTCGTACAACTCGAGCGCCGGCTTGGGAACACCCGCCAGAGCGGCATTCAACACGCCCGGCTTCATCTGCGCGCCTTCCTGCTTCGGCCGCAGATAAATCTGCACTGTATATGGTCTCGCCAGCGGACCGATCGCTACGTTCGTTCGGCGATCGATCACAGGCGGATCTATATAGATCGACTCGCGCTCTGATTCGAAGAAGTCGCCGCCGTCGACGACAACCGTGTAACTGCCCGCCGTCAGTGCGCGGAACGTAAAGTTTCCGTTTCCGTCAGCCAGCACGGTCAAGTCGCCATTGCTGGGACTTTCGAGTCTTATCTTGAGGCGCGCATCCGCTCGTTGGCCCGAAGGAAAGACGAGTCGCCCGCTGATCGAATGACGGCCGCCGGTTCCGGTGGAATCGACGCCGGCTCCGCCCTGCGCGTTAGCGACGACCGCAAATGAAAGCAGCAGTGATAGGAGAACTGGATAACGATGGGAGAGTCGTAGGTGGATGTGATTCTGAGCCATCTCGATAACTCCATTTAAAAGCAGTTGCCGAGCTAAACCTGGAGGCGTTTTTTGTTTGAGTGGACGCCGTGAAGGTTACCACAAAAACAAGAAGGGAGGCGCAATTTTTACGCCTCCCTTTTCAAACTCCCGCGCCGCAAGAGCGCGGTCGAAAAACCAGTGTGGTTAGAACTGGAACTTCACGCCGAGGCGAACCGCCGACGGGAACTGGAAGATTGTTCCAGTGCCGTGGAACGGATTCGGAACCGGCGTAATACCCGGCGCACCGCTATTGATCAAGAAGGTGTCATCCTCCTTGATAGCGCGCTGGGCGTTGAAAACGTTGAACCAATCGAGCTGGAGCCGGAGCTGTTTACCTTCACCGACCGAGATCGGATAGTAGGCGCCGAGATCCAGGTTGTAGGTCGTGGGCGTGCGGTTGCTGCCCGTTATCGGATTGATCGCCGTGCCGCGCGGGTTACAAACAGGGCCGAGGCCGGGGATGTCCTGGCAGAAGCCTTCGTTGTCACCATAGAGCGGGTGCGGAATCAACGCGTTGAACGGAACGCCCGATTGAGCGCGGAACGAAGCACTCGTCATCAGTTTGAACGGCCACTGATAGCTGCCGTCGAATTTGAACTGATGCGGCCGGTCGTTCGGCAGCCGTCCGTACATGCCCTGGAGCAGCGTGACGAGGTCGAACAACGAAGTGATGTTCGGGTCAGACTGGCCGTTGTCATTACGGAACAGGCCTTCGTAGTTACCGATCAGGCTCGAGTACACGTAGGAAGCGATGAACTGATAGTTGTTCGAGAAACGCTTCGTAGCGGTGACCTCGACCGCGCGATAGTAACGGCGGGCCGGACCGAAGCACTGCGCCGGGATGCCAAGAGTTATGTCACCGCGGCAGGCCAGGTCTTCAGTCGTTTCGAAATTGCCCGTGCCGCGACGACCCGGGTTGAACAGGAAGTAGGTGGTACCGTCGTCAAACGAACCGTCCTCAATGACTTCGTCCTGAGCACGGTAGATACCACGAACACCGAAGGTAAGGTCGCGCATACGGCTGGGACCCCACTCGATGCCGGCGGTCCACTCGTTGACGGTTTGTGGTTTGAGACCTTCGTCGAACGGCGTGGCATGGTTGCCGAGATTGCCGAAGTTACCAAAACAACCCTGCGTCGGGTGAACCGGCGCGCACGCTGCGCCCGGCCGACCGTTCAAGCGATTGATGTTTAAATGAAAGTCGTTCTGAACGTCACTGCCGGCCGCACGCACGTTGACGTCGAGCGGTATCGGCGTCTCAAGGTAACGAGCAAAGTTGGCAAAGAACTTGCCGCGACCTTCACCCGTGAAATCCCAGGTCAATCCGAGGCGTGGCTGCGTATTGCTGACGAAGTCGTTCAGCGTCAGGTACGTAGCATCGCCAATCGAGTAAGCCTGCTGGAAGTCCCAGCGCACTCCCATGTTGACCTGGAGATTACGCGTGGCTTTCCAGTCGTCCTGGAAGTAGAAGCTCTCGGTCCTCGTGGATGTGAATTCACCTCGGGTATTGAGGGTGAAATCACGCGCGCGAACGACGTCGAGCAGCAGGAACGGGTTGGTCGGGTTGATGCCGACGCTGCCCGTAACGGCAGTAGTGACACCCGCCGGCGCTTGGCCAGCGTTGATCAGCAACTGTACGTTCGCGGTGCGCGAAGCACTCGGACACGTGATAGTCGAAGTCGAGGTGCGCGAGCAAACCGCGAACCGGTTCTCAATTCGGTACGCGCCCGGAGGATTTTCATTAGTGAAGTTGAAGGTCCCGCCAGTCGAGTTGGTATCGATGCGGTATTTGTTCTCGTTGAACTCGGCGCCGTACTTAAACGTGTGAGTGCGCCAGATGTTCTGGAGACGAGCCGCGAACTCTATACGGTCGCGATCCTGCGCTGATTTCAGACCAAAGCCCTGACGCACAAAGTTACGTTCAACCGTGCCGCCAGTTCCCTCGACGAAGGTGAGGCGTACGTTCGGAACGATGACGTCTGCGGGATCATCGTCAGTGGTAACGTCGGACTGCGAGAACACCGTGGTTTCCGTTACCGGAAGCACAGCGCCATTGCGAATCACTGCGAAACGGTCGGTAATGAGCGTTTCGTCGAGTTCCGGAATGGTGTTCGCGCGTTGGAAGTGCAGACCGGCGGAGAACTCACCGATGAAGTTCGGGCTGAAGGTTGAGTTCAAACGGAAGGCATAGTTCGAACCGCCCGTTTGCGTCTCACCGCGGAAGCTCCCCAGATTGGCGCCGAAGCCCGAGAAGCCAAACAAGTGGCCTTCCTGCTTCGTGTAGTCGCCGAAGGTCGAGAAGGTGAACGTGTGGTTCGGGTTGATGGACCAGGTCAGCTTGCCTGCGTAGAACGGCGTGACGACCTTGTTCTCGACGTCCTGAAGGAACGTCTGAGTCAGGAAGAAGTTCTTGCGATACTGCGGATTGAACGCGCCAAAGAACCAGAGCTTGTCTTTGACGATCGGGCCGCCGAGGTCGAAACCGGCGTCCACTTCGGAGTAACCATTCGGCGCAGCGCCCGTACGCGGAATCGCTGACGACTTAACTGAACGGACGAAGCTCTCGGCTACGAAGTAAGCAAACGCATCACCGTGAAACTCGTTGGTGCCGCTTTTGGTGATGACGTTGAACACGCCGCCGGTGGCTTTACCGATGTCGGCGCCGTACGCGCCGGTTTTGATCTCCAGCTCCTGGACGAACTCGAACGGCAGGTTAGCACCTGAACCACCAAATGCGGGGTCAGTAACGGTGACGCCGTCGAGAATGTAATTGTTCTCAGGACCGGACGAACCAGCAACCGAAGGATCGCGCTCGCGACCCGACGAGTCTCGAAGGCCCGAACGCGTCACAGTCGGAGCGATCGTGTAGAGCGACTGGATCGTGCGCTGTGTTGGGAAGTTCGAGAACTGCTCGGTCGTAACGTTGGTTCCGGTAGTGTTTTGTGTGACGTCAATGGCTGCTCCCGAACCGGCAGTAACAGTCACGGTCTCGGTCGCACCCTGCGGGCGAAGCTGAATATTCATGTTTGACGTCTTCGAAAGATTCACAGGCACGTTCGCCTGCTCAAATTTCGCGAAGCCCTTCTCGGCTTCAATTGTAACCGTGTAAATGCCGGGCTCAATATTGACGATACGGAAGATACCTTCGTCGTTCGATGTGGCGCTCGACACACGACCACCCTGACGAGTGGCGGTTACCGTAATGCCTGGAACCGCCGCACCGGTTGAATCGGTCACAACGCCCTCAATTGAGCCTGTCGTAGTCGTCTGACCGAACGCACTGCCAGCAAACAGCGCGAAGCAGGTCAGAAGAGCCGACAAGCTTAAAAACTTAAGGACAGTCTTCATTTTTTGCATTTCCTTTCTTGAACTAGACACAAGGTGCCGCCCCTCCTGTGTTAAATGACCCTTTTTTGTATTTGGCAGCACCCAAAAGAATTTCGGGGACGAGAGGCTAGAACATCGTCCAGAGCGATTTTGGCAATTGCCATGCCCACAAGCCCTCCGGGGCGTTTTGTCGGTATTTCCCGCCTGAGCGGTCCTTTCAGCCGCCCGAATTGTGTACCCAAATCCAAAAAAATGGGAAAATCCAGAAATCTCAACCGGCCGCGGACAACCCCGGGACCTGCCGACAAGCTGCGTTTTCGCCCTTTATTTATGTTCGGATATGTTGCCTTCGCTTTGATTTGCGGTTATTAAGAACCTGCCATGCCGGAACGCATTTATCGGGATCCTGTCCACAACATCATTCGTCTGCAAACTGATTCTGATGAAGGCGAGTTGATGATGCGCTTGATCGACACGGGCGAGTTTCAACGACTGCGCCGCATCAAGCAACTCGGTCTTGGTCTGTACACTTATCAAGGCGCCGAACACTCACGCTTCACTCACTCGCTCGGCGCGTTTCATCTTATGACTCGCGTTCTCGATCGTCTCAGCGAACGATACGCAATCGATCCCGCCGATCGAATGGCGGCGCGCGCCGCGGCGCTGCTGCACGACGTGGGCCATGGTTCGTTCTCGCACGTGATGGAGAAGGTTTTGAACTTCCATCACGAGCGTTGGACCGTCGACGTGATCCTGAGCGAGAGCACCGAGATCGGAGCGCTGTTGCGCTCGCACTCCGGCGATCTGCCGCAGCAGGTCGCGTCGATCATCGAAGGAAAGTTTCGGCCGTCGGCGTTGGCCCAACTTGTTTCGTCGCAGCTTGACGTCGATCGCATGGATTACTTGTTGCGCGATTCGCTGATGACTGGCGCCAAGTATGGAATCTACGATCTCGAGTGGATCATCAACGCGCTGGCGATTGACGAAGCGTCCGATCGTATTTACGTCGAAGCGCGCGGCGTGTACGCGGTCGAGGAATACTTGCAGGCGCGCTACTACATGTTTCGGCAGGTCTACTTTCATCGCACGCTGCGTTCAGCGGAAGCAGTGCTGCGTTCGATCATCCGCCGCGCGCTGCAACTGTTCGATGAAGGCAAGGAAGTTTGGCACGCGGGCGGCACCGCTTTTGAAAAGATCCTGCGTCGTAAGCCGTTGACGATCACCGAGCACTTGCAGATCGACGATTCGGATTTCGTCTTTCACGTCAAGCAATGGCAAAACTCGAGTGACCACATACTGAGTGATCTCAGCCGCCGCTTCATTGCGCGGCGACTCTTCAAAGCAATCGATCTCGACATGCCGCACGAACAACGAGCTGAGTTTCTCGCGTCGGCGCGGGAGACGGTCGAACACGCCGGGTTTGATCCGGAATACTATTTCATCGAAGACCGCGCGAGCGACGTGCCTTACTACAACTACTACGCCGCCGAAAAGGCAGAGCCGAAGACGCACATCTACGTCGAAAGCGGATACGCTTCGCCGCGCATCCGCGAGATCAGCGAAGTCAGCAACGTGGCGCGAGGGCTACAATACGCGTACGAACTTCATCGAGTCTGTTTTCCTGCCGAAGTGAAGACGGAAGTTTATAAACTCTACCACCAGGACGATCTGAAAAAATCCGCGTCAGTGTTTCCGTGATTATGAAGCGTGGCATTTTCATACCCGGGCTTTTGTTACGGCCGGTGTTACTGCTGTTGTTGCTGGTGGTTTCCAACGCGTACGCTCAGAATGCGACAGTGAGCGTCCTGGATTTTGGCGCGACGCCGTTCGCGCAAACGGCCGCGGACAAGTTACGCACCCGCTTGCGATCGCTTCAACTGACGGTCGCCGATGCCGACATGACGCGCGCCGCCGCGACGGGCGGCGCTTACTCCGGTTCTCTCAATCTATCTGTGAGCGAAGCACGCGACCTCGGCGCT
>DASRIM010000232.1:0-7777 GCA_035649995.1 Pyrinomonadaceae bacterium
GCGGTTCAGCGGCTCGCGCGGCCGCAACGTCGCATCGGGATAGACCAAAAGGTAACCGTCGCGCACGAGCATTCCGACGTCAGCCCGGTTCGCCTCCGGAATAGCTTCGGCGTCGCGAACGGCCACGAAGTAATTGGCGTCTGCGTTATTGAGAAGCGTGCTCGATCTGCTGTCGCCCAGAACCGCGGCCGCAAGTGCCGTTGCAAAAGCCGGCGGACGATTCACGTCTTCACCCGTTTGCGGCGGCGGTTGACGTGCGAGCCGTGCTGCGTGCGTGAGCCAGTTGCGAACTTCGGCGATGGAAGCCTCGCCTGCAAGCCACGCATCGGAAACGCGCGCCGGGAGCGAGCCGAAGTTTTGCGTTGCCAAAAGCGCTACGTCGCGAACGAGCATGACGTTGCTGTCGTCGCGTATCTCAGCCATGGCGCGCGTCGTTTTCACTACGAATTGCTGGAGCGGAGAATACTCCTGGCCTGCGCATTCGCGGCCGCGCAAGTACGGAACAGACTGGTTGAAGATGTTTTCGGAGTCTTCGGTGCGCCCGCCGCAGGTTGACGTGTAGAGCGCGTTTATCGGTTCGCCATCGTACGTCGCGATGATGCCGCGCGTTTCGTCGACAGCGCGGCTCGACAGCGGGTTTTCGGAAGTCAGTCCGCGATAAACCTGCGAACGCGTGGTCGGCAGGATGTCAAAACCCTGCGACATGAACTGTCCGCGGTTCTTCAGTGCGTAAGTGCGAGCGGCGATCGCCTGTGCTTTCAACGCCTCGATCGCCGGGTAACCGCCGGGCGAGAGCTCGTTGGCGACGACGCCGCGCACATAATCTTCGAGGCCCAACTCGTTGACGACCGTCAGCGATCCGCGCAGGTTGGTGAAGACTTCGATCCTTCCGCGATACGGTTTGTCGTTGAAACGCACCGGCGACTTCGCTTCGTCGTCGGAAGCAAATGCAACGGGCGCGCTCGAACTGAACGTCGTTCCATTCGACGAAGACGCGACGACTTCACGTGACGGCAAACGCGCGCTTGACGTCAGTCGCACGTTGCCTGACTGCGCCGCGCTTTCCGAAAGGATGTTGGTTCCCGGCGCAGGCGGCCCTTCGATTGTTGCGTCGATGCCGGCTGCTTCGAGACGCGCGAGCACCTCTTCCGCTTCCTCTCGCGGACGTTTCGATCCAACTATGAGTCCCCACGTCTTCGTTTCACTATCGTAAGTGACGTGCGCATCGTCACCGCTGATCTTCTGAATCTCTTTCTCGTTCTCTTCTGCTTCTTCGCGCGACGCGGCGCCGCTCACGGCCATGACGCTGTAAACGGCTTCGCTGTTGTTTACCGGCAACGGCGAGAGCATTCGCGCATCGACTCGCACGCGCGAACTGTCGAGCGCCATCAGTCGCGAACCGCCTCCGCTCGCGTTCATCAAGTGGCCCGTCGTCGAAATGACGGCGGAACGCGCGCTGGTCGTGAGCGCAACGCGAATCGTCGGTTCCGGACCTGTGATTGGCGTGAGATTCGGAGTCGTGATGACGGGAGTGGACGCTGCCGGCGCAGGCCATGCAGGCTGCGTGCGGCGTGGCCGCGTTTCGTCTCGAGTTTGCTGCTGGCCGAAGGTAATCGTCAGAAACAACGACTGCGCGAGCAGGAAAACAGTGACGGTACGGCCGCGGAAACTGCGCATTGCCGCAGCATAGTACTACGAAAAGGGTACACGGAAGACACTAATCTGTGGTATAGACGAGCAACCCCCGTGGATGACTGTAAACGACAGCGGTTTTTGGGCTGTCCACGAATGAGGAGGTCCCGAATCCTCAGGAGGAAGACTACATCCCAAAACGTGGCGTTCGTTGCGGCGGCAGGATTGTGCCTTGCGTTCATCCTCACGAGTTGTCTGCCAAAGCCGCCGGCTGAAGGCGGCGACATTACGATCACGCTCTACGGCTTTTCGATCATGAAAGAGTCGCTGGAAAAAGCGATCTTTCCGGGGTTTACAGCTCGTTGGAAACAGCTTCACGGTCAGGAGCTGCGCTTTCAATCTTCGTTCGCGGGCTCTGAGACGGTCACCAATCAGATCCTGCAAGGCGCGCCCGCCGAAGTCGCTATACTTTCAATCGAACGCGATGCGCAGCGATTGAAGAGCGGCGGTTTCGTTACGAGCGACTGGCGTACGTATCCGGCGAAGGGGATCGTCAACAAGACGCCTTTCGTGATCATCGTTCGCAAGGGAAATCCGAAGGGCATCAAGGATTTTTCGGATCTCGGCAAGCCGGGCATTCGGTTGATTCATCCCGATCCCGTGAGCTCGGGCGGCGCGCAGTGGTCGATTCTCGCGATCTACGGTTCGGAGTTGAAGAAGAGTGAAACGGAGTCGGAGGAGAAGGACACAGCACGCGCGCTGCAAACGTTGCGCGCGATGTGGAAGAACGTGATCTCGACGCCCGGCTCGGCGCGTGAAGCGCGCACGACGTTCGAGCTCGGCAACGGCGACGCGATCATCACGTATGAGCTGGAAGCGCTGTTGATGAAGGAAGCGAACGCGCCGATCGACGTCGTCGTTCCGCGTTCGACGATGTTCAGTGAGCACCCGGCGGTGGTGATCGACAAAAACGTTTCCGCTGACAAGCGTCAGATCGTCGATGCGTTCATGCAGTACTTGTGGAGCGACGAGGCGCAACAGGCGTTTGTGAAGTTTCACTTTTATTCGTCGACGAACGAGGCGTTCAACCAGGCGAACACCGGTTTCGGTCACGTCGAATTGCCGCTGACGATCGAGTACTTTGGCGGTTGGGAGAAAGCTTATCCGGAAGTGATCGAGAAGGTGTTTAGAGATCAGGTGCAGGGAAGAAAATGAGAGCTTAGTACAAAGTACATCATGAGCACACTCGCTCCAGCAATGCGTCACGTACGAGGGTTCGACGTCGTTCGGCCTCTCAGCATCGGCATGCTCGTCTTCATGATGTTGCCGCTCGTGTTTCTGCCGCTCGCGTCGATCTTCATCTTCGGCACGAGCAACGGCCTCGACAAATTTTGGGCGGCGTTGATGGCGCCGGAAGCAGTGTTCGCGCTCAAACTGTCGATGGCGACGAGTTTTTGGGCCACGGTTTTCAACGTCCTCTTCGGTCTCTTCGCGGCTTACGTCCTTTCGCGTCACAACTTCTGGGGACGAAACGCCCTGATCGTCACCATCTCATTGCCGACAGCTATACCAACTGCCGTCGCCGGCTTCGCGCTGCTCCTGCTGTGGGGACCATACGGCACGCTCGGACGTTTTCTGACGCCGCACGTCGAGATCATGTTCACGGCATTGGCGATCATTCTGGCGAATATATTCGTCACGTTCCCGCTCGCGTTCGGCGTGATCAAGCCGGTGTTCGACACGATGAGCCGCTCGCTAGAAGAAGCGTCGGCAACCATCGGCGCGACGCGGTGGCAAACGTTCTGGCACGTTACGTTGCCGTCGTTGCGCGGCGCGATCGTTTCCGGCGCGCTGCTGACGTTCGCGCGCGCAGTCGGCGAGTTTGGCTCGACGATTCTCGTTTCCGGCAACCTGGCCGGACGCACACAAACGGCCCCTCTTTACATATTTGCGAAATTCAACGAAGGGCAGATCGAGGCAGCGAACGCGATCGCGATCGTGCTGGCGCTCTTCTCGTTCCTGATCTTCAGCGTGCTGTTCTTCGCACGTGATTGGCTGGACGTTGACTGAGAGCGAATCTGTGAAAGCTAAGGAACAACTGATTCCACGACCTGCCGAACCGGCACCGCTCGCGGACCCGTCGCCTGCGGCTGCGAGCGTCGTCGGCCTGAGCAAGCGTTTCGGCAAGACGAGCGTGCTGGAGAACATCAGTTTCGACGTCGCCGAGGGCGAGGTGCTGGTGCTGCTCGGCGCGTCCGGCAGCGGCAAGACGACGATCCTCCGCATCATCGCGGGCCTCGAAATGCCGTACACCGGAAAAGTGATCCTGCACGGCAAGGACGTGACGGAACTGCCCGCCCGCGAGCGCGGCGTCGGCGTGATCTTTCAGTCGTATGCTCTGTTTCCGAAGATGACGGTCGAGAAGAACATCGGTTACGGTCTGCGCATCCGCAAACGAAAACGCAAGGAGATCCGCGAGACTGTCAACGAGCTGCTCGCGCTGGTCCAACTCGAAGAGCACCGCAAAAAATATCCTTCACAACTCTCGGGCGGTCAGCAACAACGCGTCGCCATCGCGCGCACGCTCGCATACAAACCCGAAGTCCTGCTGTTCGACGAACCTTTCGGCGCGCTCGACACGCAGACTCGCGTTCACCTGCGCCGCGAGATCAAAGCGCTGCTGCGAAAGGTGAACGTGCCGTCGATCTTCATCACTCACGATCAGGAGGAGGCACTCGAGCTCGGCGATCGCGTGGCCGTGCTGTACCAGGGCCACATCGAACAACTCGGAACGCCGTTTGAAATCTACAACCATCCGGCGACTGAATACGTCGCCACTTTCCTCGGCGCCGCGAACATTCTCGACGCAACCATCAGGAAGGACCATCTCGAGGTCGGCTCGGCTCGCGTTTCCGCTATACTGGATCCGCAGACGTTTCAGGATGGCGATTGCGTGAAGATAGTCTTCCGGCCTGAAGACGTCGTGCTGAGCAAGAACGACTTCCTGCGCGCCGGCGCCGCGAAGATCGCGGCCGCGCACATCGAGGAGATCACTTTCGTCGGCGCGTACGAACGGCTGCGTTTGCGATTGGAGCGCGGCGGTGAGGACTGTGGCCACGAAAGTCCCTATTACTTGACGACCGAAACACCGGAAAGCCAGACGAAGGCGATCATCGCCACGCGTCCGAAACCCGAAGCCGCGAAGACGAAGCTGCAAATCGGCGATCGCGTGGTCGTGGCTGTCACGTCGTTCACCGTACTCCCCCCGGCGAAGTGATGACCGTGACTCGCTTGACCTGCCTTCTTTTGGCGCTGTCGACGACGGCGTTCGGACAGGCGAATCTCGACCAAGCTGACAATCAGTTTTGGTCCGACTTTCAAGTCGCCGTCCCGGTGACGAAGCAGGTCGATTTCAATTTGCTCGGCACGTGGCGATTGGGCCGCGACTTTAGCCACAGCGTCGACGAGCGTGTCGGCGCCGGGTTTTCGTTCAAGTTCGGGCCGCACGTCACCGTCTCACCCAACTATCTGCACATCGGAATGCAGCCTTTCGCCGGCAGGAAAATTTGGGAGAACCGTCTCACGTTGCCGGTGCTGCTCCAGTTCAAGATCGATAAATTCACATTGCGCGATCGAAATCAGGTTGAGCGGCGCTATCGCAATTCCGGTGTCAAGTCGACGCGCTATCGCAACCGGCTTCAGCTCGAATATCCGATTGGTTCCGACAAGCTCGGCCTGTCGCTATTCGTGACCGACGAGGTCTTTTACGACTGGACCGTCGATCGTTGGGTGCGAAACCGCTTCGGCGCCGGCGCGATCAAGGTCTTCAACAGACACTTCAGTCAGGATTTCTATTACATGCGACAGAGCGACGGCGTCAGCGTCCCGGGCGATCTGAACGTCATCGGCACCACGCTGCGATTCCGGCTTTGAACCACAGAAGGCACAAAAGACACAAAAGGCACAAAGAAGATTTTTTAGAAAGGAATCTCCGCCCTTTTCCTTTCTAACTTGGTTTGTGCCTTTTGTGTCTTTTGTGCCTTCTGTGGTTAAGACAGTGCAGCGACTGCCAGACTGTGGAAGCGGCGGCGCACGGCGTTGATGTTTGCGAAGGGAAGCTGGCGCGCGTGTGTGCGGTTGGTAAGGAGGATGAACACGCGTTGATGTTCCGGATCGATCCAGAGCGACGTTCCGGTGAATCCTGTGTGACCAAAACTGTCGCGCGGCAGATCGAGTCCCGCGGTCGAGTCTTTCGTCGCGGCGAGCTGCCACGCAAGCGAGCGCGACTGCTCGAGACCCGGTGTCATGTCCGTGCGAAAAAGCGCGCACGTTTGCGGCGCGAGTAGTTTCGTCGCTTCCGCGAGAAACTGTTGGGCCAGCACAAACGTTTCCGCCCCGGTCGAGAACAGGCCGGCGTGGCCCGCGACGCCGCCGAGAAAGTAAGCGTTACCGTCGTGAACTTCGCCCCAGATCAATCGCCGGCGAGAGTTTTCATAAACGCCTGCGCCGCTCTGTTCGCACATGTCGCGCTCATAAGCGTTTCCGTTTTCGCACGCGGCGATTCCTGTTTGCAGCGCGGCTTCGGGATTGAAGAACGTTTGTTTGAGATTCAGCGGTTCCAGGATCTCTTGTCTTGCCATATCGGCCAGGGGTTGGCCCGTCATCCGCGCCAGCAGAATGCCGAGCGCGATAAATCCGAGATCACTGTAGACCACGCGCGTGCCGGGTTTGTACTCCAGATCGAGACTGGCGATCGCGCCCGCCGCACGCTCAGGTTCGTCCTCCGCGAGCAGATATAGCGCTTTCCACGCAGGCAGGCCGGCGCTGTGCGTCAACAGCTCGCGGACGGTGATCATCGACTTGTCAGTGCGATCAAACTCCGGCAGGTAGTGAGAGACGGAACTGTCGAGCGTCAACTCGCCGAGCTCGATGCGCCGCGCGCAAAGCATGCCGGTGACGAGCGGTTTCGTCAGCGAGGCGAGATCGTAAATCGTGTCGAGCTTGTTTGTGATGCGATAAGGTTCGATGGCGGAATGACCGAGCGAGCCTGAAAAAACTACGCGGCCGCGTTCGCCGATGAGATAGACGGCGGAAGGGAAGTCACCCGCGTTGATGTGTTCTTCAAGCAGCGTGGCGATTTGTGGGTTTGTGTCATGCGTGTTTGACATCGAGCTGCTCGACATGTTCCCTGATCCTGTCCAGCGTCCGCAAAGCCAGACTCAACGCGTTGCGCCCGTCGGATCCTGACACGGCGACCGGCGTGCCATTCTGCACCGATTCGAAAAACGAGACGATCTCAGCGCGCAACGGTTCGACGTCTACGATTTCCAAACGCCTCGCGGCAACGACGGGCCACGATCCCGGCGCCTTCGGCGCACCGAGACTGCTGATCGAAGCGTGCTTCGTCGCGTAGTCGACGGCGACGTAATCGTGCGGCTGAAAGAAACGCATCTTCCGGATCCTCTCGGTGCCCACGCGCGAGGCGGTGATGTTAGCCACCGCGCCGGATGAAAATTCCAAACGTGCGTTGGCGGCGTCGACCTTGTCGGTAAGGATCGCGATGCCGACTGCGTGAATGTTCGTGACTTCGACGTCTTCGCCGACTAGCCACTGCACGATGTCGAGATCGTGAATCATCAGATCGAGCACGACGTCGATGTCCAGCGAACGCGCGGTGAACTCGCCGATGCGATGGATCTCGAAGTAGACCGGCTTGCGCACGTGCGGGCGCAGCGCAACCATCGCCGGATTGAAACGTTCGAGATGTCCGACCTGAAGCACGGCGCGGCCTTTCTCGGCGGCGGCGATCATCCGGTCGGCTTCGTCGAGCGTGCGTGAAATCGGTTTCTCGACGAGGACGTGAATGCCGGCTTCGAGGAGTCCGCAGGCGATCTCG
This sequence comes from Pyrinomonadaceae bacterium, assembly GCA_035649995.1. Lineage (GTDB taxonomy): Bacteria > Acidobacteriota > Blastocatellia > Pyrinomonadales > Pyrinomonadaceae > PSRF01. The sequence goes on from DASRIM010000232.1 coordinate 7,529, forward strand.
CAGTGCGCCTCGGTCGGCGCGACGAGACTGACCGCATCGACGCGTCCGATCAATTCGCGCCAGTCAGTCGTCCATTCGGTTTCGCGCTCGGCAGCGACCGTGCGCGCACGCTCGGCGTCGATATCGCAAACGAACGCGAAGTGCGACATGCCTTCGGTCGCGAGGGTGCTGTGAATGCGTGCGTGCTGGCTGCCCAAACTGCCGACGCCGATGACTGCTGTACGTAAAGACATGATAAGTTAGGCCACG
>DASRIM010000233.1:0-12234 GCA_035649995.1 Pyrinomonadaceae bacterium
CGTAAACGCGCCGCCTTCACCGCCCGACAAGTTCTTCGAAGATTGAAAACTGAATCCAGCCGCGTCGCCGATCGAACCGGCGCGGCCGAGCTCGTGGATCGCGCCGTGCGCCTGCGCGGCGTCTTCCAGCAGGACGAGCGAATGCCGCTTGGCGATGTCGCGCAGCGCAGTCATGTCGGCCGTTTGGCCGAACAGGTGAACGGCCATGATCGCGCGTGTCTTGCCGGGAATGATCGCTTCCTCGACGCGCTGCGGATCGAGCAGGTAAGTCTCGGGATCGACGTCAACGAGCGCGACGCCAAACTGCCGATCGAGCACCGTCGTGGCGCTGGCGATGAACGACAGGTTCGGCACGATGATCTCGCCGCCGTACTCGATGCCGTCGTGATCGATCGCCGCCGAGATCGCGACGCGCAGAGCGTCGGTGCCGTGCGGCAGCAGCAGCGCGTAGCGCGCGCCGCAGTAGCGGGCCCATTCTTCGGCGAAGCGAGTCGAAAGCGGTTGCGGCAAGCCTTCGACGCCCGTCAGAAAGATCCGGAGGAACCTGGGCGCGATCTGCGTGGTCCATTCCAGCATCGACGACGAGGGATAACTGGGCCACGGCCGGTAACGCGTGTCGCGTACGGGCAGGCCGCCCTCTTTGGCAAGCGTACCGGTGAGCCGGCCAGGGCGGCCGGGCAGTTGCGGCAGCGTTCGAATCGCGCTCTTAGCGGCGAGCTTCGCCGACTTCCGCACTATTTTTTTAATGTTTGGCATAGTCTTCTAATTCGTTCTAAACCGAGCGGCGACTTCAGCGCGGGCCTTTTCGTGGACCAGGAATAGCGGATCGCGCCGCATCGTCTTCACCATCGTCTCGTGCAACGCTCGGGCGCTGGGAATGAACAACAACTCGCCGAGACCAAGTTTACGCCTGACCAGCAAGCCCTGCTCGGACAACCAATCCGCCGTGGCCGCGAAACGTCGAGCCACGCCCATGTCCTGCCGCCACATCGGAATCGATTTCACTTCACCGTCCGGCGTGCGCGTGCGCAACGTAAACTGTTCCGGCATGTACAAGTACGGCGCCTCCGCCGCGTCTTCCGCAGTGTGATAGAGCGTGTACGAATCCATCGTCGCGCCAAACATCAGCACACTCGAATTACCTTCGGCGATCCGCAGGTACGGCGTGCCGGCGCCACATGGCGTTTCGCGCAACTCGTGATCGCGGCAAAGCTCTTCCGCATCCGGCCCACTGCATGCCAGCGAATGACTCGGGTGCAAACTCCGCACGACGCCGGGTTGCCGCCAGTAGAAATTCGTAATCGTTCCGACGACGCTGGGAGTCGACTTGTAATCGTAAACCGGGGCAACGCCGCTCGCGTCCGGATAGCTCCAGGTGTGCGTCGGCAGCGCCAGCGCCGCGCGATCGGTGATCCAGGAACGCAGCGCGTTGATCACCGTTCCCGGTCCGCCGTCGATCGATCCACACGCGGACAGCGAGCTATGGACCAGCAGCAAGTCGTTCTTGAAAGCGCCCAGGCTCTGGAGCGCTTCCAGAATCTTCGCCTCGTTCAGGCGGACAAGTTTTCGCCTGGCTCGCTTGAACCGGCGAACAACACCCTCTGTGATTCTTGAAGTAGTAACCATAATCTAAACTTGAGTCGGCGCCAGTTGGCCCATCATCACGTCTTCCCAGACCCGTCCTCCGAGCCACTTCTGCTGCGGCGGCATGTAGCCCAACTTATCGACGCGATTCGTGATCTCATCCGGCACGATGCCGCGAAACGCTTCCCTCAAAATCCACTTCGTCCACGCGTCTTTCACGAGCAAATGCGTGGGCAGCTTGAAGACAAATTCCACCAGGTTGTGATCGAGAAACGGCAGCCGCACTTCCCTGCTGTGGGCCATGCTGTTGCGGTCCGCGTATCTCAGCAACTCAACCAATCCTTGTCGCGTCGTGTTCCACCAAAGATACTTCCGCAGGCTCGAAACTTTCGCGAACTCCCGCGGATAAACAGGCTGCGCAGGCTCAACCTGCGGCAGCGCCCGCATCGCCTGCAGACCTTTCTTGAGAACGCGCTTCACCGTTTCAGGCGTTTTCTGAATGAACGTCCGCCGAAACGATCCAGGCACGACTCCATGCATGGCCATACAGTCTCGGCGCCATTTTAGATAACCGCGAAAATCGAACGAATTGAGCAGATCGTCAGTCATCACGTCAAAATACGAGTGGTAGCCGGCCAGCATCTCGTCCGCGCCCTGACCATCCAGCAGCACGGTGACGCCGTTCTGTTTAGCGAGCCGCATGACACTCCATTGCGCGTACACACTGGCCGACGTAAATGGCTCCTCCTGGTGCCAGAACAGATCGCTCAACTCTTCGAAGAAGCGTTCGGCGGTGGGCCATACGTCGTGCCGTTCGACTCGGTTGCTCCGGGTGACGAGATCCATCCACTTGCCTTCGTCTCTTGATGGGTCTTCGAAGCGGGCGGAGAAAGTCTTTTGCACCGCGTTTTCCGGAAGGAGCCGGTTGATGACGCTGACGACCGTGCTGGAGTCGAGCCCGCCGGAAAGACTGGATCCGACGGGAACGTCCGCGCGCAGCCGCAGGTTAACGGAGCTGATGAAGTGCTCGCGAAACTCTTCGGCGTAGCGGTTGTCTTTCCAGCCGTCGATCTGCACTCGCGGGTCGATGTCCCAGTAGCGGCGTTTTTGCAGGCGGCCATCTGTAGTTAGAGTCAGGCAGTGCGCCTGCGGCAGCCGCAGGATGCCTTCGTAAATCGTTTGTTCGCCGATCTCGACCTGGCCGTGTTGCGTGAAAAGAGCAAGGGTTTCTTCGTGAATTCGGCGTCCGGCCAAATCAGCGGCCCAGAGCGCCTTCATCTCGGAGGCAAAGGCAAACAGCCTCTGTGGAATATAAACGTAATGGAACGGTTTTTCGCCAAACCGATCGCGGGCGATGAACATTTTCCGGGCTGCCGCGTCCCAGATCGCGAGGGCAAACATGCCGTTGAAGTGCTCGACACACGATTCGCCCCACTGCTGATAGGCCGCGAGGATGACCTCCGTGTCGCTGGTGCTTTTGAAGTCGTGGCCGAAGGCGGCGAGTTCCGTCCGGAGCTCGCGATAGTTGTAAATCTCGCCGTTGAAGACGATCCACAATTTCCCGTCGTGGCTGGACATCGGCTGATGCCCGCTCGGCGAAAGATCGAGAATTGCGAGTCGGCGGAAGCCAAAGGCGAGGTCGAACCGTTCTGACCTGAATTGACTGAGATCCGGGAGCGAAAGGCGGGAATCGCTGTCGGGACCGCCGCACGATTGCGCCCGGCCCGCGCGCGTGTCGACTAGCAGGTAACCCTCGTCATCCGGTCCGCGGTGCCGGATGGCGTTGGTAGCCAGTTGCAGCTTTCCCTGATCAACTGCTTCTCCGTCCAGCTTCCAGATTCCAAAAATTCCGCACATTAGACGTTCTAAATCCGTGTTACCAAAAGCGCTCGTACACCGCAGTGATGTTTCGCACAAAAGCCTCGGGACTGAACCTGTCCACAACCGAAGCACGCACCGTCCGCGGGTCGAAAGAAACGCGATCCTGAATGAAATCCGCCATCGCGCCAGCCAGGGCCTGCGGGTCGGCAACGTCGACCAGGACCCCGTTTTCTTCGTTCACGATGAACTCCGGACCACCACAGCGGGTCGAAATTACCGGCTTGCCGCAAGCCATCGCCTCTCCGACGACCACGCCGAAGGTCTCATGCAGACTAGATAAGACGAATACATCGCATTTCTGCATTCTTTCTCTAACTTGCTCGCGATTCAGGCCGCCGAGAAAGTGAATATACCGCGTGACATTCAGCGTTTCGGCCAATTGTTCGAGCTTCTGGCGGTCTGGGCCGTCGCCGCCGATTACCAGCTCAAACGAGTTCAGGCCGCGGTCCAGCAGAACATGAACGGCCCTGACGAGATGTTCCAGCCCCTTCTGCTCCGCGAGCCGCGCGGCGACGAAGAAACTCTTCCCCGTTCCGTTTGCTTTGTCAACACCCGCAGGTACAAAGAAGTCTGTCTTCACCGACTCGCCGATGACTTCGATCGACAAACCGGGTTCGAAGTCCGTCAGTTGTTTCGCCAACGCGGGACTGATGGCGACGATCTGGTCCACGCCCGTCAGCGTTTCGCGCACCAGTTTTCGACTCAGCTCGGTTCCCAGGTGCATCGAAAACGGACTGGAATGCTCGGTCAGTACAACCGGTATGCCGTGCTTCCTGCCGACACCGAGCGCCGACCAGCCCACCGGCAGAACAACGTGAGTATGGATGATGTCAGGCGTTCCCCATTCCTTCACGACCTTCTTGAATCCGTTTTGCGCGGCCCGCGCAAACGTGTTGTAGTCGATCGATTCCGGACCATGCGGGATAAGCGGCCGCGCGTATTCGTGATACACGGGCAGTCCGGACTGCATCTTCTTCACGGACTTGTCAGGCGCGTCCGGATTGATGACGTTTCGCCAGGCGGCCATCTTCGGCAGCAGCACCGCGACGTCGTGCTCTTTCGACAGCGCCACCGCCTGCTCTTCGATGAAAACGCCGGCTATCGGATCCTCGGGATTCGGAAACCACGAGGGCACAAAGAGAATCTTCTTTTTCATACTGTACTTTCGGAACGCACGCGAAGCCGCACCACGGACAGCAGCATCTTCACGTCTTCCGCCGTCGGCAACAAAATCTCCCGCAAACCGGCGCCAGTCTCGCGCGAGAAGAACGCGATCAACAACACCGCGCTCAACGTGTAGGAAACGCTGCTCGCGATCGCCGCACCGACGATGTTGAATTTGGGAATCAGTGCAAGATCCAGCGCGATAGTGACGACCAACGAGATACTCGAAACCAGCAAGTTCAGCCGCGGCTTGCCGATGCCCGCAATGTATGCCGCGAGAACGTTGGCAACGCTGAAGATCACGATTCCCGGCAAGATCCAGATCAGCGCCGCAACACTCGGACGAAACGGTTCGCCGTACACGAGCGGAATCACCTGCGTTCCCAGTACGCCCAACGCGAGCCCGCAGAGCGCGGTGGCCCAGAGCGTGAGTCGAGTGACGCGTGCGGTGTGGCGAATACCTGCGCCTTCGTCGCTCGACGCAGTCGACGCCGCAATCTTGGGCAGCAGAACACTCGCCACCGAGTTAGACATCAGCCAAAGCAATTGGCCCAGCGACACGGCCAGCGTGTAGCGTCCGACCGACGCGGTCCCGGCAAAAAAACCAACGACGAATACGTCCAGTTTGTAATTCAGAAACTGCGCAACGTTCGCGGCGTAACACGGAAGCGCGAACGCAGCGGCGCCTTTTAATCCGGTCAAATCGCGCGAAAATTGAAACTTGAAACCAAGCGACGCGAACAGCAGCAGGCTGATCAGCGCGCTTGCCACCAGTGCCGCCAGAAACAGGAACCCGACGGACAGTTGCTTTCCCGACAGGTAAAGTATCCCGAAGAGAATGAAAAGGCCGACGAACTGCGTCACGCGGCCGATAAATTCGGAATTGTTGACGACCGCGATCTGTTGCTGTCCGGTGTGAATCGCGGCCCAGAACTTCGTGATCAGTTCCACCCAGACGTACAACACAACGCCGCCGATGATCCAGAGGCCCCAATTCGGCAAGAACAGTTGAAAGTAATCCGTAAACCAAAGCACGCTCAACACGAGCAACGCAACCAGCGCCTGTAGCAGCGACACAACAACCAACTGCGACGCGATGACGTTCGCCGCCACCTGTCCCTGCGCGACGACGAACGTCACGCCCTGCGGCAGAGACAAACTGAGCACCATCCCAAGCAATGCAGCGGTCGCGACGATGAGGTCGAGACTGCCCTTGCCTGTTGGACCAACCGTGTGCGCGATCAAGACGCTCGTCGCGATTCCCAAAGGCAGCAGAATGATGTTGACGCCAAACGCGTGAAACGTCTTTGGCAGCCCAAAAGTCCAACTGGCGCGATTTCTGATTGCAGTCGACATCAATTCTCGTTCTTCAGATCCACGAAGACTTTCTGATCGCCAGAGTGTCGTTACCGTACTCGAGCAGACGATACGCTCCGCGAAGAAGTTTACGTGCGCTGACAAACTCTTCATCGCTGAGTAGGTGATGTTCGAACAGGATGATCGACGGCTTGTAGCGCTCGAGATCGAGCTGCGACAGCACCTTGTAATCGAAACCCTCGGTATCGATATGAATCAGGTCGATCGCCTCGACACGGTTTCGATCAAACACGTCCTGCAACGGCAGACACTCAATGTCTTCTTCAACGATGTACGGGCTCATCTGCTCGCCAAGCGCCCGCGTGATGTGCGCCTTGTCGAAAGAGCCAAGCTGGTCGTGCCAGTACGGTAAATCCAGCTCAGTCCGTGCTTTCTCGGAAACGTAGTAGAACGTCTTCGTCCCTTTTTCAGTGCCGATCGCGACGTTCTCGAAGATGAAGCGTTCGGCTTCGCCATAGTTCTTGCGCAGACGTTGGAAGAGGAAGTCGATCGGCTCGATAAAGATGCCGCTCCAGTTCTCGCGGCTGACGATGAGATCATGAATCGGATCGCCCTGGACGCCGTCGTTCGAGCCCACTTGAACGAAGAACACGGACGGTTTGCTGCCAACGGCTTTCAAAATACGGTCTTGTATCGTCGGATCGGATTTTCGAAAACGGCGATAGATCCATTTCGCGGCGCCGTAAACGAGCGGGAGATTGCGCAGCGACTCCTTGATGCGGGCGCTGGCCGGTGGTGAATTGCGAACGTCAGTGTTTATAAGCCAGTTTGGCACAGTCTTCTCAACCGAAGAGTACTAATCCGCAACTTTTTCCTGGTATCCGTCTTCGACCGGAAGCCGGCGACGGTAGATGTGGCGCAGGACGTCAGGGGAGACTCGCAGAGCTAAACAGACGAATATGAGTTTCCAACTGTGTCGGAATTTTCGCGCCTCGTTGAAATATTTACGCGCACCGGCGAAGTCGCGGTCGATCAGCCGTTCCTTGCCGTTTTCGAGCGCCAGTTCGCGCAGCGTGCGGATCTTGTTGCACTCGAGCGCCGCCTGTTCACTCGGCGTTAGTCCTTTGGCTTGAATCGCTTCGAGCACCGCCAGCGTGCGTTCGAGCTGGCTGATCGTGCCGCCCGAGAGGCCGCTTTCGACGATTCGGTGCTGGGCCAGCGCTTCACGGTGATAGGCGAAACGAACTCCGCGCTTCGCCAAACGCAGCCACAGATCGAAGTCATGACCGCGCCGCATCGATTCGTCGAATAGACCTGCTTCGAGTATCGGCGCGCGGCGCGCCAGCACGGTCGAAGTCAGGACGGTAACGTCCACGGTAAGCAGGGTTTCCGGTGTGACTTCGCCGCGCGGAGGCTGTACCTGCATGAAAGTGCGGCCTGCAAGCGGCGATTCACCAAACAGCAGCGCATCACAGAAAACAAAGTCCGCGTTCGTGCGTTCGAGAAACTCGATCTGCTTCTCGAGAAACGCCGGCGAATACGTGTCGTCGGCATCGAGAAACGCGACGAGCTCGCCGTTGGCTGCGCGGAGACCGGTGTTGCGTGCCGCGGCGGCGCCGCGGTTCTCCTGCTTGATGTAACGAAGGTTGTCAGGAAAGCGCTGCAACGCGCGTTCGAGCTGTTCAGTATCAGGCGAGCCGTCGTTGATCACGATTACTTCAAAGTCAGTGAACGTTTGCGCGAAGACCGAATCGAGAGATTCCCGAATAAACTCCGAAGCGTTGTAGGCGGGTATTATGACGCTGACTAATGGGCTCTCGGGCGGCTTCTCACTCATACTTGAACCAATAGTAGATCAGTTTCACGTACTCGACGCCGATCGTACGCCAGCCTGCGGGCCGCAGCCACCAGAACGTCGACGAAGACGACGGCGCCGGCTCGAGCCCGATCGTCCTTCCCGTACCGGCAAACGCACCGTTCAAAGTACGAAGCGCGCGTCGCGAATGGTATGACGACGTCACCACCAATACGGATTGAAGTCCCTCATTCAAAGCGTAATCTTTTACGATCAGCGCTTCCTCGCGAGTGCTCGTCGCAATGCCGGGCGCGATCCGTATTCTCTCGACCGGAACACCGGCACTGATCAACTCGTCCCGGGCGCGCTCGACGAAGAACGGGTTGCGTTGTTGCGCACTGGACCAACCGCCGCGCGTATGATCGTCAGTCAACAACACCAGCGGCGCACGTCCTTCTCGATACAACTGCGCCGCCTTCTCCGTCCGTTCACGATATGCACTGGAACCGCTCAAAACCACGATCGCGTCGGCGGAAGCAAGCGGCGCATTCACCTCCAACACCCGCGGCGCCATCCACGCGACAATCACCCACGCGACAATCACAAACAACACGATTCGTAAAATCCGTGGTTTCAAGACCACCTCGACCGCTTGATCAAGCAATCGACGACAGTCAGATCGCCGGCAATACTGATCGTATGCGTCGCCAGCAGGTCCTTGTCCCATTTGGGAAGAATGCTCGACACGTGCTCTTCCCGAAATCCTTCGTCGTCGAGTTGGACCAGCCGGTTGATCGAGATCGCGTAACCATACCTTCCCGACGAATCCTGCGCCGGCCGGTAGACGTCTTCGTTCCACTCGAACAACGCACCCGCCGGACGTGAACCTCTCACGTCCGACTTAACGGGATTGCGCCGGTGCGGCGTCCATGGTCCAAGCGGAGACGGCGCTGAAAACAGGTAGAGTTCGTCAGGAATGCTGTGTTCGGCGAGGGAAACAAACATCCACCATTTGCCGTCGATCTCCGCCAGTGTCGCATCCTTCGCGCGCACGTCCGTCAGCAAAACTTTTTCCGGTTGCCACACGAAAGGAAACGATTTCGCGCGATACAGCTCGACCGTTTTGTTCGCAGCAGTCTCAGGCACCATGTAGTAGTTGCCCTTCCACTCGAACACGAACGGATACGACAAGTGATATTCGCGTTCGAGCACTTTCCTCGGACCGCTGACGACACCCTTCCGGTCCAACTCGATCACCGAAATGTGTCCTTTACCTGTCTCGTAGAGATACTCTTCAATGAACACGTAATACTGATCGCCCGTTTTAATCACGAACGGATCGGCCCAGAAACGATCCTTCGGCGGCAACAAACGCTTGAAGCGGTACAACGTGTTGTTTGGATCGCCGGCCCCGGATCTAAAACGATAAGCCAGCGCCCACTGATCGCTGCTCAACGCAGCCTGAAACTTGCTCGCCGCGTATCTCGCGCCCAGCCGCCACAGCCGCGAGAACATCTCGCCGTTCGCGGGCATGCGATACAACGGATGCGAATATGGTTGATAGACCTGCTTCTCAGGCGGGCAGACCGGAAGTCCTTCAGCGAGATCTTTCAGCTTGCGAATGACGAACGCAGCCGATTTCCAGTAGAGGTTGTTGCGATTGGCTTTGACTGAGAAACGATCGGCTGTCGGCGACCACGAGCGATAGATGACGCGGCCGTTGTCGAGGTCCTCGGTAAGTATCTGAAGCACCGAACCCGTTACGGGCGTCCCGTCCATCACTTCCCAGAACCCGGCTGGCCCACCGCGATTCACGAGGTTGTCGCCGTGATGAAACGACCAAACTCCGTGGCGCGCGATCTTGAGCGCATCGCCTTTGAGGATGCGAAACCCGAAACACAGCGCGACATCCAGATCGAACTCACGAATCTGCTTCATAGCGTCTTCGGGAAACCAGTCGGAATACTTCTTCATCTCCGGCGTGACCGGCACGACCGGACAATCCGAAAGCAACGGATTCAAATCAACGGGCTCAAACGCATCCGGACTTACTTTGACGCGGCGCTCGTCAATCTTTCCGTAAAGCGCGTACAGCAGATACCGGCGGTTCTGCCAGTAGCTCTTCAACCGGCCCCGCGGCGGCTGCGGCGGCGTCTCGTTCTTGATTACAAGCGTGACTTTAGCGAAACCCGAGGATTGGATCTCGCTGACGACTTGATGGATCCATTTACGCTGGACAAAAGAATCGAGCAGCAGGCCGATGCGCAGCGGCCTGCGCGGAGTTGAGGAATCATTGTTCACCAGCAGATGCCCTGGTAATTCTCATTGGAAGTTTGCTCGTCGAAGAGGCGCACGAGGTCGATGATTCGCTGGTCCTTTCGCAGCCGCTCGCGCACGGTGCGAAACTCTTCAGCGCGGTTGCCGATGACGATCACATCCGAATCGGCGAGCACTTCATCGATTCCGCCGCGCATCAACTTCGATATGTGCGGTATCTCGCGCTCGATGTACTCCTTGTTGGCACCCACGAGCCGCGCCAGCGAAACGTCGCGATCGTAGATCGCCAGCTCGAATCCTTTGCCGATCAGCGTTTCGATCAAAGTCACCATAGGCGATTCGCGCAGATCGTCAGTTCCGGCTTTGAAGCTGAACCCGAGCACGCCGACGCGTTTCTTTCCCGTCTGCGTCACCATCTCGACCGCACGCTCGATCTGTAAACGGTTGCTCGGCAGGATCGCGGACAACACAGGCACCTCGACGTCGAGTTCTTTAGCTTTGTAGTTGATCGCGCGCAGATCTTTCGGCAGACAAGAGCCTCCGAAAGCAAAACCCGGTTTCAGGTAGTACGGAGACAGGTTCAACTTCGTGTCCTGACAGAACACGTCCATGACTTCATGACTGTCGATCGCGAGCGCTTTGCACAGGTTGCCGATCTCGTTCGCGAAGCTGACCTTGAGCGCGTGGAAGCAGTTGCAAACGTACTTGACCATCTCCGCCGTCTTCAACGACGTCGCGTAGACGGGCGCATTGATCTTTGCGTAAAGGCTGCGCACTGCGCCGACCGTCTCTTCGTCGTCGGCGCCGATGAGCGTGAAAGGCGGAGAATAGAAGTCCTTCAACGACGATCCCTCGCGCAGGAACTCGGGATTGATGCAGATGCCGAAATCCGTGATCGCTTTCTTTCCCGAGGACTCTTCGAGCGCCGGAACGACTGTATTCTGCACCGTTCCCGGCAGCATCGTGCTGCGAATAACGACGACGTGCCGCTGCGTCTTCGTCTTCATCGCCGCGCCGATTTCGCGGCAGACCTGTTCGACGTGACGCAAGTGGAGGCTGCCGTTTTGATTGCTAGGCGTGCCCACGCAGACCAGCGAAAGATCCGATTCATGGACCGCGCGCGCCGAATCAGTCGTGGCGGAGAGGCGACCGGCCTTGACGACCTTCGCGATCAGTTCGTTGATGCCCTCCTCGATGATCGGGCTCTTCCCGTCGTTGATGATTTCAACTTTGGTCGGGTTGACGTCTACGCCGATAACGTCATGGCCTTCCTCGGCGAAACAGGCCGCGGAAACACAACCGACGTAACCCAAACCAAACACACTCAATCTCAATGGCAATACGCTCCCCTGTTAGAAGATAAGTAGCGCTCACAAATCGAGGCAAAGCAATCAGACACTGATTCCCAGCCAAATTCTTTTCTCACTCTGGCCGCGGCGCATTGTCCGATCTCGTCGGCAACGCGAGGATCCTTCAGCAGTTTCACGACCGCATCAGCAAACAACTCAGGCGTATCAGCCAGAACGATCTCCTTGCCGTCTGTGACCGGCAAACCTTCCGCGCCGATCGAAGTTGAAACAATCGGTTTCTCCATGGCCATCGCTTCGTAAATCTTCAACCGCGTGCCGCCGCCGATACGCAGCGGAACGATATAGACTGCCGCTTCTTCCATGTACGGCCTGACGTCGTCAACACGCCCGGTCACGATTATCGACGGGTCGCGCTTGCTCAGCTCGAGCAGCGCCGGATACGGATCGCGCCCGACGACGGTCAGCGTCACGCCGGGAACCGACTGCTTGATTTGCGGCATGACCGTTTCCGTGAAATAGCGAATGGCGTCTTCGTTCGGCAGCCAGTCCATCGAACCGGTGAACACGAGACTGTTCGGCTTCGCCGCGCGTGCGCCCGTTGGCCGAAAGAAATCGGTGTCGACGCCGGTCGGCACGTCGTAAACGTTCTGCACGCCGTACTGCTGCTGCATCAGCTCGCGATCTTCACGCGACACGGCGACGACGCAGTCAAACCGCGGACAGGTCTTCCCTTCGAAGTCGAACATCTTGCGCCACTGGCGAAACAGATACGTCTTCTTCGCGGGGTTCGTCTGTACCTCGTAGTGACGCTTCCAGATCATCGCCTCGACATTGTGCTGAAACAACACCGTCGCGCAATCGAGATCTCGCGGCACGTTCACGGCAGGCGCCAGGAAATCGCAGATC
>DASRIM010000234.1:0-4784 GCA_035649995.1 Pyrinomonadaceae bacterium
GATCGAACACATAGACGAACAGACATGGCGCGCGTTCGCCGAGCGTGTTCACTACCTTCACGGCGAGCTCGAGGACGACGGAACGTACCAGACGATCGGCACGCGTCTCGAGGAACTCGCGAACAGCGGCGCCAGCCGGAACCGCCTGTTCTATCTCGCGACGCCCCCTTCGTTATTTGCCGCCATCGTCGAACGTCTCGGCAAGGCCGATCTCGCGAAAGAAGATCAGCAATGGACCCGCATCGTCATCGAGAAACCCTTCGGCCGTGATCTGGAATCGGCGAAGGCGTTGAACGCGACGATCCGCGAAGTGTTTCAGGAGCACCAGATCTATCGCATCGATCATTATCTCGGTAAAGACACGGTGCAAAACATACTGGTGTTTCGCTTCGGCAACTCGATGTTTGAGCCCGTGTGGAACCGCAATTACGTCGACTACGTCGAGATCACGGCGGCGGAGACTGGCGGCGTCGGCAGTCGCGCGGGTTACTACGAAGAAGCAGGCGCGCTGCGCGACATGGTCGCGAACCACTTGTTGCAACTGTTGACGCTGACGGCGATGGAACCGCCTGTTGCGTTCGACGCTGATTCAGTAAGAGAAGAGAAGGTGCAGGTGCTGCGATCGATTCGACGTCTGACGCCCGAGCAGGTCGCGGAGCGCACGGTGCGCGGCCAATATGGACCAGGCGAGATCGATCGCGAGAAAGTCGCCGGCTATCGGGACGAAAAGAGCGTCAAGAAGGACTCGGCGACGGAGACGTATGCGGCGGTCGAGTTTCAGGTTTCGAACTGGCGCTGGTCGGGCGTGCCGTTTTACGTTCGCACCGGGAAACGTCTCGGGCGCAGCCTGACGGAGATCGCGGTGCATTTCAAACGGACGCCGCAGGCGTTGTTCGCACGCACGCCGGATGAAGAGATCGATCCGAACATCGTCGCCTTGCGCATTCAGCCGAACGAGGGCATCACGGTTACGTTTGGCGCGAAGCGTCCCGGTTTCGAGATGCGGACCAGCACCGTGCAGATGGATTTCTGTTATCAGCGTGCGTTTGGTGTTGAGTCGCCGGCGGCTTACGAGATGTTGTTGCTGGACGTGATGCGCGGGGATGCGACGCTTTTCATTCGCAGCGACGAAGCGGAGGCGCAGTGGCGCTTGATCACGCCGATCGAAGAAGCGTGGTTACGACAACCGCCGCCGGACTTTCCGAACTACGCCGCCGGCAGCGATGGTCCATCAGCCGCCGACGAACTGCTCGCGCGCAACGGCCACCGCTGGCGGAAGCTGCACGAGAGCATCGCGGGCTGCGATTAACCACAAAAGGCACAAAAGACACAAAAGGCACAAAAGGATTTCTAAAAGGAAAGGGGACTCTGTTTACAGATGCGTTACTCTCCTTTTGAAAACCCCGTTTGTGCCTTTTGTGTCTTTTGTGCCTTTTGTGGTTAAGCCCTTTTGCTGGTTAGACAGTAACGCGGTTTGCGAGGCTCGCGACGACGGTCGCCAACTCAATGCGATCGACAGGTTTCGCGAGGTGTAGCTGGTAGCCTTCAGAGATCGCACGGACGCGATCTTCGGTTCGCGCGTAAGCGGTCAAGGCAAGCGCCGGTGTTTGGCCGCCGCGTTCCCTCGGCAGCGCGCGCACTTTCCTGATCAATCCATATCCATCCTCGACCGGCATTCCGATGTCCGCTACGAGCACGTCCGGACGCCAGCTTTCGATCGCCTGAAGCCCTTCGCTCGACGACGAGACAGCCAGCACTTCCGCGCCACATCGTTCGAGCATCGCGCTCAACAATCCGCGTGCGTCAATCTCGTCGTCGACGATCAGCACTCGCAGTCCGCCGAGCGAGATTTGTCGTTCACCCGAAGTGACGGCAGCGGCGACGGGCTGCGCCGGCGGTGTATCGATCTGAATTTCAGTCGCGACCATCAACGGCAAACGCACGGTGAACTTCGATCCCTGGTTCTCGCCCGCGCTTTCAGCGTACGCCGTCCCGCCATGCAGTTCGACGAGATGCCGCACGATCGCCAGACCGAGCCCGAGCCCGCCGTAACTTCTCGTCGTCGATCCATCCGCCTGACGAAAACGATCGAACACATGCGGCAGAAAATCGCGATGAATGCCCATGCCTGTGTCGGCGACCACGATCTCGACGTGCGAATTGATCCGGTGCAAGCTGACCTGGACCGAACCGCCGCTCGGCGTGAACTTCACCCCGTTCGACAAGAGGTTCCACACCACTTGCTGAAGCCGCTCGCTGTCGCCAAACACCGATCCCGCATTCGGATCGAGCGACACCTGAAGACGAATCCCTTTCGCTTCCGCGGTCGGGCGAATGCTCTCAGCCGCCGCTTCGACCACCGACTGTAGTTCGCACGCGACGAACTCGAGCCGCAGTTTGCCCGTGATGATGCGCGACACTTCGAGCAGGTCGTTGATCAGTTGACACTGCGAATTGGCGTTGCGCGCGATCGTCTCGATCGCTTGTTGCCGCTTGTCCGGTTCGACTTCGTCGTGGAGCAACAGATCGGACCAGCCCATGATCGCAGTCAACGGCGTGCGCAGCTCGTGCG
This sequence comes from Pyrinomonadaceae bacterium, assembly GCA_035649995.1. Lineage (GTDB taxonomy): Bacteria > Acidobacteriota > Blastocatellia > Pyrinomonadales > Pyrinomonadaceae > PSRF01. The sequence goes on from DASRIM010000234.1 coordinate 2,573, forward strand.
ACAGCGTCGAGAGAAACTCGTCTTTCACACGGTTCGCGGCTTCGGCTTCGAGTCGCGCCTCCTGCTCGCGTTTCAGTGCCTGGCGGCGCTCAGTTGCGTCGTGGGCCATGCCGCGGACGATCGGAGTCTCGACGCCTTCGGTGCGCAGCGTGTTGTAGTACTCCCAAAGCCGCACTTCACCAGTCGAGGTCCGCACTTTCATCACGCCGCGGGCCGACCCTTCCGTTATAACTGTTTGCATGTACTCGTCGAATTGCTCTCGATACTCCGGCAGCAGGCCGTCGCGAATGTTGATACCGATCAGCGACTCCTGCGGATAGCCCAACGCGCGCGCCGCCCACGGATTGACTGAAAGCACGCGTCCCTCGAGATCGTGCGTGCAGATCAGCTCGTGACTGTTGTCGACCAGATCGCGATAACGATCTTCGCTGATGCGCAGGGCCATCTCGGCTTTCTTGCGTTCGGTGATGTCGTTCGCAAGGACGAACTCCGCGGCGCGCCCGGCGAAGTTCACGCGATTGGACGTGATCTCGACGTTGATGATGGTCCCGTCTTTCTTGCGGTGGCGCCACTCGCCCGCGTGATCGAGCTCGGGATTGCCGGCCGCGATGTATTCGCGAAGTATCTGCACCTCGTCGTCAGGACGGATGTCCATGATCGTCATGTCGAGGAACTCGGAACGCGAGTAGCCGTAGTGTTTGACGGCGGCGTCGTTCACCGCGAGAAAGCGAAGCGTCGTCAAATCGTAGACCCACATCGGCTGCGGGTTCGACTCGAACAGCAGACGATACTGCATCTCGGACTTTCGCAGCGCCTCCTCGATTCGCGTCGCGACCGTGACGTCGAGCACGAGCGAAAGAACCGAGACCAACTTGCCGTTCTCGTCGTAGAGCGCGGAGTTGTACCACTCGCAATGCAGTATCGAACCGAGTTTCGTGTAATTGCGATTGCGCGAGATGCCGTGTCCCTCGCCCTGGTTTTGCCGGCGTCCGACCTGGTTGACGGCTTCGATATCGTCGGGCACGACGAACTCCCAATCGCTGAAATGCTTGCCGAGAACTTCAGACGCGCTCCAGCCGAAAAGCTTCTTCGCCGCCGGCGACCAGCGCAGGACCTTGAACTGGTGGTCCCACTCGATGACGGCGAGCGGCGTGTTGTCGACGTGGAACGCGAGTCGTTTGTGATCGTCGAGGGCTGACGCTTCGAGAAGTTTGCGGTCGGTGACGTCGCGGATGATTGCGACGCCGCCGATCACTTCGCCGTCTTCGTCGTGACGCGGCGAGTAGTAACCTTCGAAGAAACCCTGGCGGCCTGACTGCGGAATCACGTAAGGACGGTTTTCGGCGACGACGCTGCGGCCGGCAAGCGCTTCGCGATAGTAGTGGTCTTCGCCCGTCTCCTTGAGACACGAAAAGACATCGAACGCGCACTTGCCGAGCACGTCTTCGCGTTTGACGCCGGAGATTCTTTCCATGGCGCGGTTCCAGGTCGTATACCGGAACTCGCGGTCGAACGCGAGGATGCCGTCAACGTTTGCTTCCAGAAGGCACTTGAGGAACAGGTCTTCTTCTGATCTTTCGTGGGACATGGGGACTACATTTTGCTGATTTGTGTTATCTGTGTAAACCTCTGCTCATGCAATTCCAGCAAATGCCTCCGAAACTCGGCAACCAGTACGAAGACGATACCGTGTTGCGTTCGTACCTCACGCGGGTTTTGCCGGGCGAAGTGTTGAGCGAGATCGAAGGCTCGCTTTTCGAGATGGGCAGGCTCGCGGGCGCTGATCTGTACGAGTTGCAGTTGGCTGACAGGTTGAACGAGCCGCAGTTGACGCAGTGGGACGCGTGGGGAAATCGCATTGACGAGATCGAGTTGACGCCGTTGTGGCGTTTGGCGGAGCGGATTGCCGCCGAGCACGGCGTCGTGGCCACGGCTTACGAGCAGAAGCATGGCAGCTTGTCGCGCGTGCATCAGTGTGTGTTGGCATACCTGTTTACGCCGTCGACGGACATTTACAGTTGTCCGCTGGCGATGACGGATGGCGCGGCGCGTACGTTGTTGTCGTCGGGTAATCAAAAGCTGATCGATCGCGCGGTGCCTCACTTGATCACGCGCGATCCGAGTGAGTTCTGGACCGCTGGACAGTGGATGACGGAACTGACCGGCGGATCGGACGTCGGTTTGAGCGAAACAGTCGCGCGACAGGAAGACG
>DASRIM010000235.1:0-15697 GCA_035649995.1 Pyrinomonadaceae bacterium
CAATAAAGACGGGCGTCTCGACCTGCTCGAAATCTCAACCGAGGGCCAGGCGCTGCAAGCGATCAACAGCGGCTCGAAGAGTTATCACTGGCAACTCGTCCGCCCGCGCGCGACTAGCGCGACTGGCGATCAGCGCATCAATCCGTTCGGCGTCGGCGGCGAAATGGAAATCCGGTCCGGCTTGCTCGTGCAGAAGCAGTTAATCAACGGCCCGCTGATTCACTTTGGTTTAGGTGAACAGACCACCACTGATGTAATTCGCGTTGTATGGCCCAACGGCACCGTGCGCGCCGACTTTGAATTGAAGGCGGATCAGGAAGTTGTCGCCGAGCAACGCTTGAAGGGCTCGTGCCCGTTCCTGTTTGCTTTCAATGGTAAGCAGATGGAGTTCGTCAAAGACTCCGTGCCGTGGAGCTCGGCGATTGGCTTGCGCATCAATACCCTTGGCACCGCCCGTGTCGAGGCAACGGAAGAGTGGTACAAGATCGGCCGCGATCAACTTGTGCCTCGCGATGGTTATTACGATCTGCGGATCACGGGCGAACTTTGGGAGACTTACTACTACGACCATCTCGCCTTAATGGTGGTCGATCATCCCGAAGGAACTGAAGTGTTCGTCGACGAACGGTTCGTGATTCCGCCCGCGAAACTCGAAATCACTACCGTTTCGACGCCACGCAAAATCGCGCGCGCTATCGACGACTTGGGCTTCGACGTCACCAGCGTTGTCAACACGCTCGACGGCAACTATCTCGACACATTCGGCCGCGGTAAATACCAGGGAGTCGCGCGGGATCATTACGTTGAGATCGATCTCGGCAATGACGCGCCACAGAGCGGGCCGCTGTGGTTGATAGCCAACGGCTGGATGCACCCAACGGATTCGTCGATCAATGTAGCCATCAGTCAAGGTCAACTGGAGCAGGCGAAGCCTTTGAGTCTGGAGGTCCTGGACGCAAGCGGTAATTGGCGCACGGTCCGACCCAACTTAGGTTTTCCGGCCGGAAGAAAGAAAATCTGCCTGTTCGATCTCGCAAATGTCTTTTCAGCGGTCGGGCCTCGTCGTTTGCGCTTGCGAACGAACCTGGAGATATTCTGGGACTCTTTCGAGTGGGCGACAGGTGTCCCGGATGCACCACTGAAATCGAGCCGGTTGGATCCCGAATCGGCCGATCTCCACTATCGCGGTTATTCGGTGATAACGCAGGCAAATCGTTCGTCCCCGGAAGTACCGGACTACAATCGTCTCTCGAGCTCCAAGCAGATCTGGCGCGATCTGGCCGGCTACTACACGCGTTTCGGCGACGTGCGAGAGCTGTTGAAGGGGATCGACGATCGCTACGTAATAATGAACGCCGGCGACGAGATGGCCTTTCGTTTCACCGCCCCGCCGCCTCCGCCCGCCGGTTTTGTGCGTGATTTCATACTTATGGGGGATGGTTGGATAAAGGACGGCGACTATAATTCCACTTTCTCGCGGACGGTTCAGCCGCTGCCGCATCACGGACAACAGGAATACGTAACGCCGCCTGGCAAGCTGGAAGACGAGTTTGTCTATCGCCGCTTTCCGCAGGATTGGCAGACCTATCACACGCGGTACGTCGCGCCCGATGTATTCGGAAACGTATTGAGGACTAAAGCCAAAAAATGATGCGTGGTGGCCATGGATAAAAAGCCGGTACGGATCATACTTGCGGTGTTGTTTGTAGCGCTGCTTGCCACGCCGCTCGCGATCAGACGAATCGCGGCGCGGCGTGCGGCCGCGACCGCGGTGCGCGACGCCACGAGTGCGCTCAACCGCTACGGTTTCTATCTCGAAGAAGTCGGGGAAGCGTCGAAGGTCAAGTTCACCCATCAAGCCCCAACGCTGGATCGTCGTCTCGACCACATCATGCCGCAGGTCGCGTCGATGGGCGCGGGCGTGTCGATCGTCGATTTCGATCGCGACGGTTGGTCGGACATCTACGTCACGAACAGCGGCGAGTCGAGCAAGAACGCACTCTTCAAAAACATGACGGACGGCTCGTTCAAAGACGTCGCGCCGGAACTGGGCATCGCGGACGTCAACCAGGCTGGCACGGGCGTGTCGATGGGCGCGGTCTGGGGTGACTACGACAACGACGGTTACGAAGATCTGTTCCTCTACAAGTGGGGCAAACCCGAGCTCTTTCACAACGACGCCGGCAAGAAGTTCACGCGCGTCACCGACAAAGCGAAGCTGCCGGAATGGGTGAACGCCAACACGGCGCTCTGGTTTGACTACGATCGCGACGGCCGGCTCGACCTCTTTCTCGGCGGCTATTATTCGGAAGACGTAGATCTCTGGCACCTCAAGACGACGAAGATGATGCCTGAGAGCTTCGAGTACGCGAAGAATGGCGGGCGCAAGTATCTCTTCCACAATCTCGGCGACGGTGCGTTCGAAGAGGTCAGCCAGAAACTCGGTATCGATACAAGACGTTGGGCGCTCGCGGCGGCTGCGGCTGATCTGCGCGGCACCGGCAACATGGACCTTTTCATCGCCAACGACTACGGCATTTCGGAGCTTTTCTTTTACGACGGCAGACAGTTTCGCGAGGTCGGCAACGAGACCGGCGTCGGCTTCTCGCCGAAGAGTGGAATGAACGCTTCGCTCGGCGACGTTCTCAACACCGGCCGCTATTCGATCTACGTTTCTAACATCTCGGAACAAGGCGTGTTGATTCAGGGAAACAATCTCTGGGTGCCGCGCGAGGGAACGGGCGGCGACGGACTTCGCTACGACAATCTCGCGCGCGCGATGGATGTCGAGATCGGCGGTTGGAGCTTCGGCGCACAGTTTGGCGATCTGAATAACGACGGCATGCTCGATCTCTATCTCGTCAACGGCTACATTTCAGCCGATCGCGAGATGAACTACTGGTACGACTTCTCCAAGATCGCCGGCGGCAACTCGACGATCATCTCCGACGCCGCGCATTGGCCCGCGATGGACGGGCGCAGTCTGTCAGGTTATCAGCAGAAAAAAGTCTGGCTGAACGACGGCGCCGGCAAGTTTGTAGACGTGGCCCAGGCGGTCGGTGCGCGCGATGTTTACGACGGCCGATCTGTGGCATTGGTGGATCTGTGGAACCGCGGCGTGCTTGACGTCGTCGTCGCAAATCAAAAAGGCCCGCTGTTGATTTACAAAAACAACGTCGCGCCCCAGAACAAGTGGATCGCGTTTGAGCTCGAGGGTTCGGCGAGCAACCGCAGCGCGATCGGCGCGGAGGTCCGTCTGGTTTGGGACGGCCGGCAGCAGGTTCAACACGTCTCCGGCGGCAGCGGGTTCTGTTCACAAAACCAGCGCCGTTTGCACTTCGGGCTCGGGAAGGACCCGCGCGTCGAAAAGGCCGAGATTCGCTGGCCGTCGGGTAAAGTCGAGACGATCCAAAAGCCTATGGTCGGACAAACCTACAAGATCAAGGAGTCTGCATGAGCCAGTCCGCCTCCCAGCCGATGGACGCCCAGATCCTCGAAGCCACGAAGCGCCGGCGACTCAGTTTCGACAACCGCTACATCGCGCCGCTCTTCATCACGTTTATTCTGGTGGTGGGCCATCTTAGTTACGGGATTCTCGAAAGCTACGAGAAGACCGGGATCGCGATCCTGTCGGCGATCGTTGCGGAGCTGGTGCTGGGAAGGATCTTTTTCGGCAAGTGGCTAAACCTGGCGAGCGCGTACATCAGCGGCATCAGCGTCGGCATTCTGGTTCGTTCGCCCGCGCTTTGGCCGTTCGCGCTTGCGAGCGTGCTGTCGATCATGTCGAAGTACGTGCTGCGTCTAAAGGGACGCCATCTGTGGAACCCTTCGAACTTCGGCATCTGCGCGTTGCTGTTTCTCGCGCCTGAGACGGTCGCGGCGTTGAGTGTCCAGTGGGGCAATTTCAAGTGGCCGCTGATCGTGATCTGGACGCTCGGGTCGATCATCATCTGGCGCGCTAAACGTTTTCACATCAGCTTCACGTACGTCGTCTCGTTTTTTGCATTTGCATTCCTGCGTAGTTACATCACCGGCGACTCGTGGTGGGCGGAAATCGCGCCGATCACGGGACCGATGTACCAGCTCTTCGTTTTCTTCATGGTGACGGATCCCAAGACCACAGTTAAATCAACATTCTGGCAATGCGTAGTCGTTTTCTTCGTGGCGTTTGTCGAGATGCTGCTCCGACTCAATCACGTGGTACACGCGCCGTTGTACGCGCTGTTCCTCGTTGGACCAACGGCGATGGTGATCGAGATCTGGCTCGAGTCGCGTCGTCAAGCAAACTTTGGAAAGAACAAGTAAGCTGGAAAGAACAAGTAAGCTGGAAAGAACAAGTCAGGCTGGAAAGAACAAGTCAGGAAGGGGGCAAACGCAGTGCACCCCCGCTCGTTGCGTAAAGGACGACCGAAGCGGGGGCGCGCTACGCTTGCCCCCTTCCCAACTGTTCATATTTGACAGTCCCCAAGTGTCGAGGAATTAGCTCATCGTCATGACCGTCCGCTCTCTTTTTCTTTACGCCTTGCTGTGTCTGGCCTTATCGGTTTCGGCCTGCAAACAGTCCAACTCCGTCGCGCCGGCCGCAACAACTCCAGGCGAACAGGCGGCCGCTGTTGCTTCGCCGTCGCCGAGTCCAACTCCGCCGCGTCCCTCCGGCGACGTCGAATTTACAGACGTCACCGCACAGGCCGGCATACGTTTCAAACACAACAGCGGCGCTGCGGGAAAGAAATACCTCCCGGAAACGATCGGGTCCGGTTGCGCGTTTCTCGATTTCGACAACGACGGCTGGCAGGACATCCTGCTGATCAATTCGATGGACTGGCCGGAGTCGAAAAAGCGCCGTTCGTTTTCCGCGCTCTATCGAAACAACAAGGACGGCACGTTCACTGACGTTACTGCTCAGGCGGGACTGGGTGTCGAGATGTACGGCATCGGCGTCGCTATCGCCGATTACGACAACGACGGCTGGCAGGACATCTACATCACCTGCGTCGGTAACAATCACCTCTTTCGCAATCTCGGCAACGGAAAGTTTGCGGACGTGACCGCGCGAGCAGGCCTTGCCGAACCAGGCTTCTCCACGAGCGCCGCGTGGTTCGACTACGACAACGACGGCAAACTCGATCTCTTCGTCGGCAACTACGTCGAGTGGTCCATCCAGACCGATCAGTACTGCACGCTCGACAGCAAGAACAAATCGTACTGCACGCCGCAAACGTACAAAGGTCAAAGCGCTGCTCTGTATCGCAATCGCGGCAACGGCACGTTTGAAAACGTCACCGCGCGCGCGGGTTTGAACGATCCGGCCGGCAAGACACTCGGCGTCGCACTGCTGGACTTCGACGACGACGGCTGGATGGATCTGTTCGTCGCCAACGACACCGAGCCGAACAAGCTGTATCGCAACAACCACAACGGCACGTTCACCGACAACGCAGTTATGGCCGGCGTCGCTTTCAGTGAAGCGGGCACCGCTCGCGCCGGCATGGGCGTCGACGCGGCTGATTACGACGGTTCCGGCAAGCAAAGCATCGTCATCGGCAACTTCACCAACGAAAGCATCGCGCTCTACCACAACGACGGCTCGGGACTCTTCACCGACGAAGCATCCACGTCAGGCATCGGCAAGGTCTCCGCGCAGTCGCTAACGTTCGCTTGTTTCTTCTTCGACTACAACCTCGACGGTCTGCTGGACATCTTCGCCGCTAACGGGCACGTCTCCGACGACATCAGCGTCGTGCAACCGACGGTGAAACACGCGCAGCCGCCGCACCTGTTTCACAACAAGGGGAAGAAGAAGTTTGAAGAAGTGACGGCGAGACTCGGACGCGCGCTGAACCGCGCGATCGTCGGACGCGGCGCTGCTTACGGAGACATGGACAACGACGGAGATCTCGATCTCCTGATCACGACGAACAATGGACCGGCGCGGCTGCTTCGCAACGACAACGCGAACCAGAACGATCTATTGCGCGTGAGGACAGTCGGCGCCAAAGCAAATCGCGACGGCATTGGCGCAAAGGTCGTCGTAAAAACTTCAAAAGGCCGCACGGTCTTCGGGATGGTGCGAACGGGATCGAGTTACTGTTCGCAAGCGGAACTGCCGTTGACGTTTGGATTGGGTAAACCGGAAGAGGGAACTACGCTGACGATCGAGATCACCTGGCCCGGCAATCAGAAGGACCGTATCGCGGACGTCAAGCCGAACCAGTTCGTGACTATTCAGGAAGGGAAGGGCGTTGTTTCCGCGGAGCCGATCGTCTTTGTGCGAGCTCCCGCACCACAACCATCCCCTACGCAATAAAATCCGTGTTCACTTCTGGACCTTAATCAAAACGTCAGCCTCTCTCTTAAGGTGAGCGCTGAGTTGAATGACGCTGTCGAGATCGCGTTTGGCGTCCGCCAGTTTCTCCACGTTAATCGTGTTCGGCTGCTCGATTATGGGATTGGTAACGAAGCTACGGATCTGCTTGCACAGCTTTATCAGCGCGTCCTTCATCTCCGGCGGCATCTCGGTCTTCGTCACTTCTTCGGCCGGCGGGCTCAGTTGGAGGTTTGACTGAATGCTTGTGGCGCGCTTCCGGATCTCGCCGGTTGCTTCCGAGACAAAGTGATAGTCTATCGGTTTGTTCGCGGTGATGGCTCGTGCGATTTCGTTGTGCAGCATGAGCATGCGGTTGAAATCTTCTTCAGTTTGGGCCATCAACGCTTCGAGGCGCCGGCGGTCTTTGACGAGTGACGGGTTGCCGAAGTTGCGCAGTTGCCACTCACGAGCCGACATGTCCTGCTGCCGTTCGCGCGCGCGATTCGAGTGTCGATCCATGGACGGGGGGCTGGCAGCACCTTTTTGTGCGAAAGTCGGAGCGGCCGCGGGCAGGAGGATCAACCCGATTACTGCGAATTTGGCCGCAAGAAGCTGGTTGCTCATGGCAGACCTCCCGGATTTTTCAGTCAGTATAGCGCCGAATGGAACGGCTTCGCTACGAATTGTGTGCAAATGATCTTGACTGGAAGGGTGGTCTGTACTACTTATTCCAATGACACGGCAAAAGTATGAGACGGATTGATCTTAAAAAAGCCAACGTAGCCCGATCCAACACGATTCGAAACATCAATCGCCAGATCGTGCTGAACTACGTTCGCGAGCGCGGGCCGATCTCGCGCGCTGAGATTGCTCACAAAACCGACCTGCAACGGTCCACCGTCTCACTGATCGTCGAAGAACTACGAATCGAGGGATTGATCGAGGAACTGAGCGGGGAATCGACCGGCGGGCGTCCGCCGATTCTGCTCTCGCTGCGAACGGCGGATGCGGTTGCGATCGGCGTTGACGTCGGCACGAACCGAACGATTGTCGCCACGAGCGACCTCGCCGGACGCGTCCTGCAGCAGGACGAGTTTGAAACCAATCCCGACGCGAACAAGACCACGAAGAGCATCATCGACCTCTCGCGAAAGCTGATCAATCAGAACAACGGAACGATCGAGGGAATCGGCATCAGTCTTCCCGGGCTCGTCGGCGCCGAAGGAAAGGAACTGTTTGTTCCGACGTTTGACTGGCGCGACTTACCGCTCGCGGACGAGTTGAATGCAGCGACCGGGTTGCCGGTAACAATCGAAAACGACGCGAATGCCGCGGCCCACGCGGAGTTGTGGTTTGGCCGGCCCGAGATTCGTCACATTCGTGACTTCATTCTCGTGTTGGTCGAAGGTGGTGTTGGAACGGGGATCGTTTTTGACGGTCAGGTGTATCGCGGAGAGAACGGAGCCGCGGGTGAGTTTGGGCACATGACGATCGGACAGGGAGCGCCGGTGGCATGTGCGTCAGGCAGTCGTGAGTGCTGGGAAGCGTTTGCGTCCGAACGCTCGGCATTGGCCCGCTACAGAAACCTGGCGAACGCTTCAAACGGTCATCCGGACATCAACTTCAGTGAGTTGATCGATCTCGCTTTACGCGACGACGGCGCCGCGCGCTCTGCGCTCAAACAGACCGGGTATTATCTGGGCATCGGCATCGCCAACCTGATTCGCGGGCTCGCGCCGGAAGCGGTGATTGTGGGTGGTCCAATCGTGCGAGCCTGGCCCGTTATTTCTGAAGACATCAAGACCACGGTCGAAGCGACGATCTGCCGCGGCTTGCCCTCAACTCGAATAATCGCCTCCACACTCGGTCCTGAACCGACCCTCATGGGCGCCCTCAGCCTGGTGTTGGCGAGTAAATTTGCCTCCGTCCCGGTCGTCTAACCCAGCTGCGACAAAAATAGGCCAGTGAAAACCGGACGCTCGGCCGAAAAAGTTCTTGACACGAGAGGTCTTTAGTATTAAATACTTTTGGTAGCCACTGCAACAAAGTATAACTCAGACAGAAAAGTTAGCTATTTAGGGGCTCAACGGTCCGCGGGCAGTCATGAATTCTCCTTTTATTCATCCGTTTTGAGTGTCCGTCGCTCTTTCTCTCAGGCATCATTTGCATTCAGTTCTGCTGGTGCAGCTCTGTTCTCAGATAGTCGTTAGTAAGCGTTAGTTTCAGCTAAACGTCGTGACGCCCGAAACACTGAGGAGGTGTTGTATGTCGAGGAAGTTTGGACTGCAAGCGCTCTTGCTTATGCTGAGCATCGGCTTGTTTGTCGGCGTAAATGCTCAATCAAGCACCGCCGGAAACATCACTGGCACGGTGAGAGATCAGCAGGGCGCGGCGGTCGCCAATGCCGAGATCACGATTCTCGATGAGAAGACCGGCGCGACTCGCAACGCCAAAACAAACGAAGACGGGTTCTATTCAGCTCCGGGAGTCCCGCCAGGCGTCTACACGATCAGCACCTCTCCCACCGGCTTCAAGAAAACAGTCGCGAGCGGTGTTGAGCTGCACGTCAGCGAGAACTTGACCGTCAACCTCGACTTGCAGGTGGGCCAGGTAACGGAGATCGTTACCGTCACGAGCGAGGCCGCGCCAGTCGAACTCAGAAGCGGCGAGGTCAGCAGTCTCGTTTCCGAGAAGCAGGTTACTGAGTTGCCGCTCAACGGCCGCAACTACGCGCAGTTGGCATTGATGGTGCCGGGCGTCTCACCGGTGACTCAAGCCGGCGCGGGCGGCTCCTTCGCGACGCGTGGAACCGGTCTCAACTCCGGCGTCGACATGTCAGTGAACGGCAACCAGTCGAACGCCAACTTATGGACCGTCGACGGCGTCAACAACATGGACGTCGGATCGAACCGCACGCTGCTGGTGTTCCCGTCAATCGACTCTATTCAGGAGTTTCGCGTTGAACGCAACAGCTTCAGCGCGGAGTTTGGCCAGGCGCAGGGCGCCGTCGTCAACCTGATCACTAAAGGCGGCAGCAACGAGTTTCACGGCAGCCTGTTCGAGTTCTATCGCAACGACTCGCTCAACGCCAACAGCTTCTTCCTGAATCGCGCCGGCGAACCGAAAGGACAACTCAAGTACAACAACTTTGGCGGAAACTTCAGCGGTCCGATCGTCAAGAACCGGGTGTTCTTTTTCTGGTCGGAAGAGTGGCGGCGAGAAGATCGAGGTCAGGTGATTTCGGCAAACGTGCCGACTGCTCTGGAGAAGCAGGGCATTTTTACGGGTCCGCTCACTGGTCCCGTGCCTCGAGACCCCGCTACTTGCCGGATAGAGCCAAATCCGATGCCGCCACCGGCCACCAGAATAGTTTGCGATCCATTTCCGGGCAACATTATCCCAACGGCGCGGCTTAGCCCCGGCGGTCTGGCGTTCATGAAACTCTTCCCGGATCCCAACACAACGGGATCGCCGAACTGGACCACTACGCAGCTTCAGCCCATTCGCACTCGACAGGATTTGATTCGCGGCGACGTGGTGCTGACTGACAAGATGAACCTGATGGTCCGCTATATCAACGAAAAATGGACCCATGACGGCGCCAGCGGAAACTTCTGGGGCGACGCCCCCTATCCGACTCTGTCCTCTGACTGGAGTCAGCCGAGTCACAGCTTCGCCGTTAAGTTGACGAACACCTTGTCGGACAGAGCGGTCAACGAGTTCCAGTTCTCGATAGCAGGCAACGACATCATCATCGCGACAAACCCTGGAACGCAGGCATTGCAGGATGAGATCGCTGCCAAGATTCCGAGCGTCTTTCCGCACGGCGGCGACGGCCTTGTCGGCGGAACGGTGCCGTCGCTCTTCTGGGGCGCGGGCGGCTACGCCAACATCTGGCACCAGGCGCCGTGGGCCAATCGTGAAGATCTTTACATCTGGAAAGACGACTTCTCGCTGGTTTTCGGCAACCACGATTTGAAAGTCGGCGGTCTCTTCAGTCACAACTTCAAAGACGAGCCCGGGTCGGGTGCAGGCGGCGGTAACCAGCAGCTAACAATCCAGGGCTGCGGCGACCATACGCTTCACTGTATCGCCGACCTGTTGCTCAAAGACACAGTCCTCAGCAATTACACGGAGATCGCCAACACGGAGGTCGCGGACGGTCGTTGGCGCGATTTTGAGTTCTACGTCAATGACACGTGGAAGGTCCATCCGCGCGTGACGCTGACTATGGGTCTGCGTTACTCGGTCTTCCCGCCGGCTTGGGAGACACAGAATCGCATCTCTAACTTCATCCCAAGTCTCTATAACGGCACTGACTTCAACTCCGCATTGGTGACCGCGGATGAAGCGGAGGCTCTCGGCATCGGCCGCGGAACCATCAATACTTACAAAAAGGGTTGGCAGCCGCGCGTCGGTGTCGCCTGGGATATCTTCGGCACCGGAACCACGGCAGTCAGGGCCGGCTTCGGTCGCTACATGAGCCGCTCAAACGTTATCGAAGACTTGCTGCGGTTGACCGGCAATCCGCCATGGACCACGACGGTTGCCGGGGGTTCCCCGGACGTGTTCACGACGCTGGCAAACTGCCCGACCTGCCGCAGTCTCGACACCATCAATCCGGGCCTGGTCAATAACGTTGCCGGCGTCTCCGAAAACGCGAGTTTCAATGCGGTCGATCCGAACTTCAGGCCGCCTGAGAGCTATCAGTGGAACCTGACGATCTCGCACCAGCTCTTTAAGGACACGGTGTTGGAAGCTTCCTACATCGGGAACCATGGACTGCACATCTGGCGCCGGAATGTAAACCGCAACGACATTCCGATCAACCAGGTGTGTCGTGGTCCAGCATGCGATGGAAGCAGTCGTGATGCACGCGAACAGATCGCGCGAGCCTCTCTCGACATAACCGCGGCCGATGAGGCGAGACTCATCGCCGATAACCGTCCGCTACGCGGCATCGGCAATGTAACAACCGACGAGTCGAACGGTAACTCCAGCTACCACGCAATGCAGGTGTGGCTCAACCGCCGCTTCAGCGAGCGTCTGGCGTTCCAGGCTTCGTACACGTGGGGACACTCCATTTCCGACGTCTCGCTGACGTCGTTCACTAACACGACCAGCGACCCGTATAACTTCCGCGCCGATAAAGGCGACGCGGATCTCGATCGCCGGCACACGTTCGTCACCAACGTCGTATACGTGCTGCCGTCGTTCCAGCAATGGGGTAAACCGGCGCAGTTCCTTCTCGGAGATTGGCAGTTGAACGGCATCGCCTCGTACTTCGGTGCGACTCCGATCGAGTTGACCACCGGAACGAATACGCTGGGCGTCGCGTCAGGAGTCGGACAACGCCCGGATTACACGGGCGCGCCCATCTATCTCAATACCAACGATGCGAGGGAACACCTTAACCCGGCCGCGTTCGCCATTCCGGCGGCCGGTCGAATGGGCACACTCGGAAAGGGCGCCGTGCGCGGTACACCGATCACGACCGTCGACTTCTCGTTGGCCAAGAACTGGCGCTTCAAGGAGCGGTATGGGATTCAGTTCCGAACCGAGTTTTTCAACCTCTTCAACCATACGAACTTTAACGGTTATGACGTTGATATTCGGAACCAGAGCTTTGGCGAGTTGAATTCGGCGCTGGCGCCGCGCGAGATCCAACTCGGGATCAAGTTTACCTTCTGATATACTCCCCGCTGGCTGAACCACGGACGAAGAGTTGAACGATTTCCTCAACTCTTCGTCCAAGGTTTTTGTTGACTCCTAATTTTCCGGAATCAAGGAACGATGTACCTTCGCTCGGCCTGCCTGACAGTCCTGTTATTCTCTGTCTTTTTCCAGGTCCAGGGCGATCTGTTTCGCCGTCATTACGAAGCGGCCAATGCGTATCACCGCGCGGGCAACTTCGCCGCGGCCGAAGCGGAGTTCAAAATGATTCTCGCCGAAGCGTATCAACGCCTCGGCAAAGTCTATTCTGCGCAGGGTAATCATCAGGCGGCAGTTGTTCCGTTTGAGTCCGCAAGCGCCCTTCGTCCAAACCAGCTCGACGGACTTGTCGAGCTTTCGATCGCATACTTCCGCGCACGCCAATATCCGAAAGCCGTAGACGTTCTGCAACGCGCGCTCGCGGCTGACGCGCGTTACGCGCCCGCGCATCACATGCTCGGCAAGTCGTATTTCATGATGGGCGATTTCGAGAAGGCGGCGCGCGAACTTGAAGCCACGCTGAAACTCGCGCCTAACGATTACGACGCCGAGTACACGTTGGGACTCGCGTACCTGAAACAGCGGCAAGTGCCGCAGGCGAAAGATCTCTACCAGCGAATGGTCCAACGTCTCGGCAACCGGCCGCAGCTTCGCGTGCTTATCGGCCGCGCGTATCGCGAGACTGGTTTTCTGCCAGAGTCGATCGAGGAGTTCAAGGCTGCGATCGCGATCAACCCGCGCTTCCCGCGCGTCCATTACTATCTCGGCCTGACGTATCTATATAAAGACGGCGCGTCGCGGATCTCAGACGCGATGGAAGAGTTCAAGATCGAGCTGGCCGCGAATCCCGAAGAGTACTTCGCCAATTTCTATCTCGGCATTCTCTACATCATGGAGCGGAACTGGGACGCCGCGATCCCGTTGCTCGAAAAAGCTGCCGCCAAGCAACCGAATAATCCGGATCCTTTTTTCCACCTGGGCCAGGCGTATCAAGGCGCGGGCAAACACCAGCAGGCGGTCGAGGTGCTACAGAAGAGCATCAACCTCACGCCGTCGCTGGCGCACAACGATTACCAGGTGACGACGGCGCACTATCGTCTCGGTCAGTCGTTGATCAAAGTCGGTCGCACGCAAGAAGGCCAGAAGGAATTGCAGAAATCGGCCGAGCTGAAATCGAAAGGGTTCAAGCTCGACGAGAAAAAGGTCGGCGCTTTCCTGAGTGGGACCACCTTTAGTGATCAAGATGGGAAGAACGAGTTGGTGAAGGCGGAAGGCGTCGTCGACGATGCCGTCGCGCTCGATCCGAAGACCACGGAGAAGCTGAAAGCGGAAGAGAGTTACTACTCGAAAGTCGTCGCCGCGGCGCACAACAGCATCGGACTGTTGCGCGCGGAACAGCAGGACTTCCGCGAAGCGTCGGCGCAGTTTGCGCTCGCGGCTAAGTGGAACCCGAATCAACAGGGGCTCAACTACAACCTCGGGCTCGCCTATTACAAAGCCGAGTTATACAAAGACGCCGTACCGGCACTCGAAAACGAGCTCAAGGTCGATCCGAACAACGTCGCGATCAAACAGTTGCTGGGCCTGAGTTACTTCATGACGAGCGACTTCGCGAAGGCGTCGGCGATGTTGAGTGAAGTCGTCGCGGCGAAGCCGCAGGAAGCGGCGCTTCAGTATCCACTAGCGCTTTCGCTGCTCAAGGACGGCAAGACGGATGCTGCGAATCGCGTCATCGAACAGATGGTGGCCGGCGGCGGTAACAGTCCGCAGTTGCACATACTTTTCAGCCAGGCCCACTACGAACGCGGCGACGTCGACAAAGCGCTCGAAGAGTTGCGGACCGCTCTTTCGCTCGATCCCAAAGTGCGTCTGGCCCATTTCTACAGCGGGTTGATCTATCTCAAAGCAGGAAAGCTCGCCGAGGCTGCTCGTGAATTCGAGAGCGAATTGACGTCGAACCCGCAGGATCTCGAGGCGAAGTATCATCTTGCGTTCGTCGTGTTGGCCCAACAGCAGACCGAACGCGGCTTGAAGTTGATGCGCGAGATCGTGCAGGACCGGCCCGACTTCGCCGACGCTCGTTACGAACTCGGCAAAGCCTTGCTGCAAAAAGGCGACGTCAAAGGCAGCGTCGAGAGTCTTGAAATCGCGGCGCGGCTCAAACCTGACCAGGCCCACGTACACTATCAGCTCGGGCGCGCGTACATCGCCGCCGGACGCAAAACCGAAGGTGAAAGCCAGCTCGAGATCTCGCGCCAGTTGAAAGCGAAAGCCCGCACCAAAGAAAATCCGTAAAATCCGTGTCCCCTATGACTCTACTAATATTTCTTCTGCTCGCGATCCTCTTGCCATTGCAAAGAATCCAGTTCACCGACATCACTGTCTCATCGGGAATCACGTTCAAGCACGTCGCGTCTCCTGAAAAGCGCTACATCGTCGAGTCGATGAGCGGCGGCGTCGCGTTGATCGACTACGACAACGACGGCGACCTCGACGTCTACTTCATCAATTCGCTGACCGTCGATCTCGTGAAGTCGAAAGGCAAGACAAAGAGCGAGCTTTATCGTAACGACGGCAACGGTAAGTTCACCGATGTCTCAGCGAAAGCAGGCGTGAGCGATATCGGCTGGGGCATGGGCGCGGCCATTGGCGACTACAACAACGACGGTTTCGAAGACATCTACGTCACCTGTCTCGGCCCGGATCGTCTGCTGAAGAACAACGGCAACGGGACGTTCAGCGACGTCACGGACAAGGCGGGAGTGAGTGATCCGCGTTGGACCACCGGCGCCTCGTTCGTCGATTACGATCACGACGGCGATCTCGATCTCTTCGTCTCGAACTACGTCGACTTCGATATCAACAACCTGCCCGAGTTCGGCAAGGGCCAGACTTGCCAGTACAAATCGGTTCCCGTGCAGTGCGGCCCGCGCGGATTGAAAGGCGCGGGCGACTCGCTGTTTCGGAACAACGGTAACGGCACGTTCACCGAGGTCTCCAAACAAGCGGGCGTTGCCGACGCGATGGGCTTCTACGGCCTCGGCATAATCACCAGCGACTTCGACGATGACGGCTTGATCGACGTCTTCGTCGCCAACGACTCGACGCCCAATTTCCACTATCGAAACAAGGGCAACGGTACTTTCGAAGAGATCGGATTCAACGCCGGCACCGCCGTGAATGAAAACGGCAGCGAGCAGGGAAGCATGGGCGTGACCGCCGGCGACTACGATCACGACGGCAAGCTCGACGTGTTCATCACCAACTTCGCCGACGAATACAACACGCTCTATCGCAACGACGGAGCGAACTCGTTTACCGATCTCTCGTACGCGGCGAAGGTGGCAGCCGTCAGTCTTCCTTACGTCGGCTGGGGGACGAAGTTCTTTGACTACGACAACGATGGCTGGGTCGATCTCTTCGTCGCGAACGGCCACGTCTATCCGCAACTGCCGAACTATCGTCAGGGGCGGCTGCTGCACCGAAACAATCGCGACGGCACGTTCACGGAAGTCTCGGCTCAGTTTGGCGCGGTGCTGACTGAGCTTCGCGCCAGTCGCGGCGCCGCGTTCGGCGACATCGACAACGACGGCGACGTCGATCTGGTGATTGGCGATCTGGATGGTCCACCGCAGGTGCTGCGCAACGACGGCGGAAACGCGAACAACTCGATCCTGA
>DASRIM010000236.1:0-6992 GCA_035649995.1 Pyrinomonadaceae bacterium
AGGTGGCCCAACGTCGCGCTGAGCGCGAAAAGAAAGAGAAAGAGGGCACTGAGATTTCTCCCTTCCTGAAGGTGTGCGAGTTTGTTTCACCGCGCCGCGAACAGTGGGAAGGACGTGACACGATCGTCTTCGATTTCCGTCCGAAAGCCGGGTATCGTCCGAAGAATCGCGCGGAGAGTTTGGTCGCAAAACTCGTCGGCGTCGTTTGGATCGATCCCGTTGACAAACAAGTGATCCGTTTGGAAGCGCGCCTGGCGGAAGCGTTCAAGATCGCCGGCGGTCTGGTCGCGTCACTCAAACCCGGAGCCGCGCTGGTAATCGAACAGACGCGAATGTCGCAGGGCGTCTGGCTGCCGCGCTTCGCTCACGTGAATCTTTCGTTCAAGGTATTCTTGTTCAGTGGCGGCGATTACAACCAGACGATCGAGTGGAGCGACTACAAGCATTTCTCGGGCGACGTTAAAGACTACAAAATTCAGGCGACGCCTGGCGACGGAAAGCCTTGAAATAGAGCCCGCGTTAACGGGCGAACATCACAAATTACAGATCACAGATCACTAAGCAGAAAGAACAAAGAACAGTGAACGAGATCGACGTCATCGGAGGTGGACTGGCAGGTGTTGAAGCCGCGTGGCAGGCTGCGCGACTCGGCGCGCAAGTGAACCTCTACGAAATGCGTCCGCTCAAACAAACCCCGGCGCATCGCACCGAGAAACTCGCCGAGATCGTTTGTTCCAACTCGCTCAAGTCAGACGAACCCGGCACTGCGTCCTATTTATTAAAGGAGGAGCTGCGACAGGGCGACTCGCTCGTCATGGCCGCCGCCGCCGAAACGCGCGTCCCGGCAGGCGCCGCGCTCGCCGTCGATCGTCATAAATTTGCGGAACTGATCACCGAGCGCATCGAAAGTGAGCCTCGCATTCGCTTGATTCGCGAAGAAGTCACCAGCATTCCCGAGGACAGAACCAGCATCATCGCCACCGGCCCGCTCTCCTCCGACGCGTTGACAGCCGAGATCATGAAGCTGACCGGCAGCGATCAAATGTACTTTTACGACGCGATCGCTCCGATCGTCTCCGCCGACTCCATCGACACGTCAATCGCTTTCCGCGCCGCACGTTACGACAAAGGCGGCGACGATTATCTGAACTGTCCGCTCGATCCACAGCAATACGAAACGTTCTACCGAGCGTTGCTCGAAGCGAACAGCGTCCCGTTGCAGCGTTTTGAAGAAACGCGGTGGTTCGAGGCCTGTCTACCGATAGAGGAGCTGGCGCGCCGCGGAGTCGACACGCTGCGGTTCGGACCGATGAAGCCCGTCGGCTTGCGCGATCCGCGCACAGGGCGCGAACCATACGCTGCCGTCCAATTGCGGCAGGAAAATTTAATGGCCGACGCATACAGCCTTGTCGGGTTCCAGAATCATCTACGCTACGGCGAACAAGCGCGAGTGTTGCGACTCATCCCGGGCCTGCAAAACGCCGAGTTTCTTCAATTTGGGCAGATTCATCGCAACACGTACATCTGTTCACCGCGCGTCCTTGGCGCAACCATGCAGATGCGCGAGCGTCCAAACGTCTTTTTTGCCGGACAGATCACGGGCGTTGAAGGTTACGTCGAGTCAGTCGCGATGGGCTGGCTGGCAGGTGTCAACGCGGCGCGCCGAGTGTTCGGCCGCGAGTTAATCGAAGCTCCAGCCTCGACCGCAACCGGCGCCCTCGCGCGTTACGTCTCCCAAGCCGACGCAAAGAACTTTCAGCCGGTAAACATAACTTTCGCGCTGCTGCCGCCGCTCGACGAAACTGCCAGACGCGCTGTTCGTAAGAAGTACGAGCGACGGAAACTCCAGGTTGAAATTGGTTTGAAGGATTGGGCAGAGTGGCTCAAACGAAACGACAGATCGTCAGCACAGAGATCAGCCGGATGAAGACCAGGCGCTGGTTTCTGTTCGCGGCCGTTGTTTTTACGGTCTGCGTCGCTGTGCCTGTTTGGAGTCAATCGGGCCGGAAGAACGAGCCCGGAAAAGTCGGCGGAGCAAAGCCGTCCGGTCCGATCGCCGAACCGAGCCGTCCCCGTCCTGCGGTTTCCACGTCTGGTTCATCATCTTCAACCGCAAGTGATGAAGTCGACGAAAACGACGTCGTTCGCATCACGTCGAACCTCGTTCCCATTCCCGTTTCTGTCGTGGACCATCTCGGCAAAGCCGTCGTCAATCTGAAGTTGGAAGACTTCGAACTCCGTGTAGATGGAACAGTGCGGCCGCTCAGCGACTTGACGCGATCCGAAACGAGCGTGCGGCTGGCGATGCTGTTCGACAACAGCGGCAGTCTCGACGCCGCGCGCGAGTTTGAAAAACAGGCTGCGATTCGGTTCTTCCGAAAAGTACTGCGGCCGAAAGACGAGGCCGCGATCTACTCGATCGAAACCGACAGCTACCTGGCCCAACCGCTCACCAAAGACATCAATCGTCTCGAGCAGACAATCGCCATGTTTGGGAAGCCCGAAGGCGGCACGTCGCTCTTCGACGCGATCGTGAGCGCCGCTGATTATCTGAAACCGTATCCCGGACGCCGAGTGCTGGTCATCGTTTCAGACGGCATTGAGACCACGAGCAGACACAGCGATTTCGACTTCGTTATGCAACACGTGCTGGCCGACGACTGTCAGATCTACGTGGTCCAAACGGGCTTGTACGAAGGGGCAAACGTTCGCCAGTTGGCCGCCGAGCGCCGCATGGAACAGTTGTCGTCACAAACAGGCGGCGCGGTCTATCTACCCAAGACCACGGCCCAACTCGAGATCGCGTTCGATCAGATCGCCGCCGATCTAGCGCAGCAATACGTTTTGAGCTACTACCCAACCAACGAACATCGTGATGGCCGCGTACACATGCTCGACCTGACCGTCAAATCGAGAAATGATGTACGCGTTCGCTCGCGAAGAGGATATTATGCGCCCAGGAAGTCGGGCCGCAGCGGCGCCGGCGACTGGTAATCGCCTATGGAGAAGCTGATCGAGCAATTCCTCGAACACCTGCGTTACGAACGCAACGTCAGCAGCCACACCTTACGCAACTACGCCAGCGACCTCCAACAGTTCATCGACTTTCTCGCACCCGCGGACGCCTCTTGCAAAAGACGCAAGCTCCCCGAACTTTCCGAAATCGATCATCTGACCATTCGCGAATGGATGGCCGAACTTCATAACGCGCAGAAGACGAAGTCGTCGATCGCGCGCAAGCTCGCCGCGCTGCGGACGTTTTTCCAGTTTCTCGTGCGTGAGGGAATGATCGAGCTCAATCCGGCGAAACTCGTGTCCACGCCGAAGCAGGAAAAGAAGTTACCGAAGCATTTGTCGATCGAAGAAGCGATCAGGTTTATCGAGACGCCGGACCTCGAAACCGATCTCGGTAAACGCGATCGCGCGATGTTGGAGTTGATGTATGCGACCGGAGTGCGCGTGGCGGAGTTGACGACACTGAACCTCGCGGACGTTGATTTTCGCAACCAGTTGATACGCGTCACGGGCAAGCGACGCAAACAGCGGATCGTGCCGTTTGGCGATCCCGCGCGCGAGGCGATCCGACAGTATCTCGGCGTCCGCGACAAGTTTCTTTTCAACGCGCCGGTATCGAAACGCGATGACGAGGCGTTGTTTCTGAACTATCAGGGGACGCGAATCACGACGCGTTCAGTTGGCAGGATGGTTGATAAGTACATTCGCATCTGCGCTGGCATGCACAACATCAGCCCGCACGCGTTGCGCCATTCGTTCGCGACGCACCTGCTCGACAGCGGCGCCGACCTGCGCGACATCCAGGAGCTGCTGGGACACGCACGTCTATCGACGACGCAGGTTTACACGCACGTCTCGATGGAAAAGCTCATCGCCGTCTACGACAAAGCGCATCCGAAAGCGTAACCACAAAAGGCACAAACCTTCGGACACAAAAGGCACAAAAAGAAATACGGAAAAGGGCGGCCTTAACTTATTAAGTCCTTTTGTGCTTTTTGTGTCTTTTGTGCCTTTTGTGGTTAAAGCGTTGGCAGATCGTCGTCGCCGTTCGCGCTTTCGATGATCGCCTGGCACTGCGCATCGTAGCGTGCGGTGGGCACGGCTTCGAGACGACGCTCGTCAATCGGTTGGCTGCAACGAGCACAGATGCCGTAGCTTCCTTCTTTAATCCGCAGCAACGCCTGATCGATGTCGGCGACTACTTTCGAACTGCGCTCGCCGAGTCGCAGCGCGATCTCTTTATTCAGATCCTGCACTGAAAGATCGACGCTGTCCTTGACGCCGTCGTCGTAAAGCTCGAGCGCCGCCGCCTGGTCCGTTCTGATCTGTTCCGTGTGCTGGCGTAACTGGTTGAGAAGAAGGTCACGAAAATGGTTGAGTTTTTCTGCGTCCACTGAGTCTACCCTTGTCCGCGCGCCGAACCTCAAACGCGCTTAAATCTGTTGCGTGCAGCGGAGTTTAGCATATCACGCCGAGGAACGCGGTAACGCTCCGGTCTATGATATGTTCAACAGCGCATGATCCGTTTGCAGCAGCTTCAGAAACAGATTGCGAGACTGGAACGCCGGACTGCGTTTCTTAGCGAAATCAGTCGCAAGTACTGGAACGTTCGGCGCGTCATGTTCGTCGCCGGCGTGCTGCTGGCGTTGGGATTTTGCAGCCTTGCGGGCACGAGAGTGGCTTGGATCGTCGCTGGGCTGCTGACAATCGCGTTCTCCATCGTCACTGTCTTTCACAATCGAGTTCGCGACAGCATCACGCGTATTTCCGTCCTGCGCGATATCAAGCAGGTTCAGATCGCGCGGATTTTGTTGGACTGGGATCGACTCCCGCTCAGTGAACCGTCGCCGTCGTTTGCCGAGCATCCATTCGCAAACGACCTCGACATCGTGGGCGAGCGTTCACTGCATCGCCTGCTCGACTGCGCGGTCACAAAAGAGGGAAGCGAACGACTGCGGTCGTGGTTGTTGAGCCCGCGGCCTGACGCGGAACTGATCAAGCACAGGCAGGCGCTTGTTCAGGAACTAAAAGACCAGTCTCTTTTTCGCGACAAGCTGCAACTGCTGTCGGCGGTAGCTCGCATCAACACCGCCGGCAGCGCACGCAAATCGGCGCATCACTGGAACTCGAGAATACTCGTCGATTGGCTCGAGCGGACCGGACCTCAAGCTTCACTGCTTCCGACTATCGTCGTCCTGTCAGCCTTGTCAGCTCTAAACATCGCCTGCATCACACTCGCCGCGCTCAACGTGATTCCGCAAATCTGGCCCGTTACCTTCCTGCTTTACATGGGCGCAATGCTGTTGAACCAGCATCGCATCGCCACCGCGTGGGGCGAGCTACAGGATCTCGAAAAGGCGCTGACGCACTTCAAAATGGTCTTTAGTTATTTGGAGTCGCGCTCGTATAAAAAGACTCCGCGCGTGGCGGAAATCTGCGCGCCGTTTGTCGATCAGAGCAAACAGCCGTCAACCGAGATGAAGCGTTTGGGCCGCCTGGCCGCCGCGCTCGGTCTGCGCACCAACCCGATACTCTCGCTGGTGGTCCATGCAGTCGTCCCTTGGGACTTCATCTTCACGCATCGGCTCGAACTGTTGAAGAAAGAGCTCGCGCATCTGCTGCCGCGCTGGCTCGACGCGTGGTACGAGCTCGAGACGTTGAACTCGCTCGCTAACTTCGCTTACCTGAATCCGCACTACGTACTTCCCGAGCTCACCGCCGATCCGAAGCGGTTCTCGGCACAGCGTCTCGGACATCCGCTGTTGAGCCACCAGACGAAAGTCTGCAACGACTTCGAGTTGGACGAGGATCAAAGAATCGTGATCCTCACTGGTTCGAACATGGCCGGCAAGAGCACGTTCTTGCGGACCATCGGCGTGAATCTCTGTCTGACGTACGCCGGCGCACCGGTCAATGCCGAACGGCTTCACACGTCGCTGTTCCGGTTGTTCACTTGCATCAAGGTCAGCGATTCGGTGCAGGACGGGCTCTCGTATTTCTACGCGGAGGTGAAGCGGCTACAGGCGCTGCTCGCTGCGACGAAAGTTGACGATCCAATGCCGGTGCTTTTCCTGATCGACGAGATTTTCCGCGGCACAAACAGCCGCGAGCGTCTGATCGGAAGTCGTTCTTACATCCGCGCGTTGTCGCAGAGCAACACGCTGGGCTTAGTGGCGACTCACGATCTCGAGCTGATCAAACTTGCCGATGTGATCATGGGAGTCGCGAATCTTCACTTCCGCGAGGACGTCAGCAACGGAAGAATGGTGTTTGACTATCGCCTGCGCACTGGACCATGTCCGACGACTAATGCTTTGACTATCATGCGGCTCGAAGGTCTGCCGGTGGATGCGTGAAAAGGAGCAAAAATGAAAAGACTGATCTTAATCAAATCCGTGTTCGCTCTCGCGGCCGTACTCCTGTTCTCGGCTCATGCGGAGCTGAAATCTACGAACACCGCAAATCCTCGTTTCGAGATCTCGTTTCCTGCAAGCGCCAGTAAAGAAGGTCTCGACGGCCGGCTGTTGCTGCTGATCTCGACCAACGACACGCGCGAGCCGCGATTCCAAATCAGCGAAGACCTGACCACGCAGCAGGTGTTTGGCGTCAACGTCGACGCATGGAAACCAGGACAGCCGACCGTTATCGATCAGAGCGCGTTCGGTTATCCCGTTCGCAGCCTGGCGCAGGTTCCAGCCGGCGAGTACTGGGTGCAGGCGTTGCTTCATCGTTACGAAACGTTCAAGCGCTCGGATGGTCACACGGTGAAGTTGCCGATGGACCGCGGTGAAGGCCAACAGTGGAGCCGCGCGCCCGGAAATCTCTACAGCAAGCCGCGAAAGATCCGGCTTGACGCGAACACACAATCGCCAATCGCAATCACGCTCGATCAGATCATTCCGCCGATCGAACCTCCGAAAGACACGAAGTACATCAAGCACATCAAGATTCAAAGCGAACGTTTGACGAAGTTCTGG
>DASRIM010000237.1:0-10766 GCA_035649995.1 Pyrinomonadaceae bacterium
GGATGATAGCCGGCTTCGACCAGCAGATTCAGCGCGCCGGTTTCGACGACCAACTTCACGCCGCGACGCACCAATCCCTCGCGATTGAAAACATCTTCAATCAACCGGTGCGCGATTCTCTGCACGTCCTCGCGGCGCAGACGTTCAAACGGGACCACGCGGCTGAGCCGATTGAAGAATTCGGGCTTGAAGAATTTTTCGGCCGCGAGACGATAAACCGACGCATCGCTTCTGTTGGTCTGACGAAATCCGAAATCACTCGCAGCCTCTCGAGCGCCGAGGTTCGAAGTCAGAATGATGATGGTGTTGGAGAAGTCCACCAACTGACCACGCGCGTCCGTCAGACGTCCATCGCCCATCACGCCAAGCAAGAGATCGAAAACGGCGGGATGCGCTTTCTCGATTTCGTCGAAAAGCACAACTGCAAACGGCGAGCGTCGCACCGCACTCGTAAGCAGTCCTTCCGGAGCATCGAAAGTCCCGGTGAGCCGCGCGACCGAGTAGTAACTGGCAAACTCATTCATGTCGAAGCGAATCAGGCGTTCGCGATCGCCGAACAGATATTTCGCGAGTGCCTTGGCGCACTGCGTCTTCCCTACTCCGGTTGGTCCCAGGAACAGGAACGATGCTATCGGCCGGACGTTATCATTCAACCGCGCCTTCGCGATGGTGACTGCATCGGCGCACGCAGTCACCGCGGCCTTTTGGCCTATTACTTCGACTCCAAGAGCATCCATCACATGGCCGTGATCCAGTTCGGTGCGATCGTCGAGAAAACTGACGCTGAGCCCGCTTCTCGCGGAGAACTCTTCCAACGCCTGCGCGCGAGTAACTTCGCCGGCTTTGTTCTTTGCGGCCAACGAGTGAAGCAGGCGCGCAGCTTTGCCGGGAAACGCTGCGTCAGACACGTAGCGCCGCGTTAGATCGATCACCGCCGGCAAAACATCCGAGTGAAAACGAGTATCGTGTTGTCGTTCCAGTGCACGCCGGAAGCCGAGCAACGTGTGCAGGTTCTTTTCCTCGTTCGGTTCTTCGATGCGCACGATCTGGAAGAGATCGGCAAAGCCGCGATCCAACTCCTGAAGCACGCGAAACACTTCCGGCGTCGATTCCGCAAGCACGCGCACGTCGCGGCGTTCGAGGTACGGTTTGAGTACGTGAGCAACACTCAATTGCGAAGAGCTCGTACGGCCGGCGTAGAACAACCCGATCAGGTCATCAAAATACAACGTGTGATATTTGCGCTGACTCTCTTTGAGAATCGCCAGCAGCCGGCCTTCCCACTGGCCCAGAAACGACATTCCCGATATCAATCGCTGCGGCGAGATCAACACCACGTCGCCCCTGAGATCGGCGATACTCGCAGCGTGCATCGTTCCTTCAGACGCCCGGCGCCGGTTCATGCGGCGGCGAACAAACTCATGGATCACCGCAGTCTTACCGACCAATCGTTTTCCAAGAACAAGCACCGGACGCTGATCACTCGCGCTCAGCAGCGACGTAAGCTCGTTGATTTCAGCTTCACGATTAATCGCCTGGTCGAGTTCATCCGGATACAGGTTGTTGAGCGAACGACCGACGCGTTCCAACTCCGCGGCGCCGTGTACCTCCTGCACCTGACCAAAAGCGGCAAACATATTTTCCGCCGCCGGCGTGTACACGCTGGGAATGTCGACTGCTACTTCAACTGATGTGATCCACGCCTTGCCCTGGACTGTGATTGCATCGGGCGTGACAGCTCCACCTCCGAAGCGGCGCTCGAGCAAACGATAGTGTTCGGTGAATGCTTCCTGGACTCTGTCGCGAACGGTTTCGCCGCGCGAGATTTCAACCCAAACTTCCGGCACGCTCGGAGTCCATGCGAAACGCCGGTCGAACGCCGGCACGACGATGAAGAGATGACGCAGGGAGAACCGCTTTTTCGCGACTTCGACCGTAAACTCCAGCATCGTTTCGTGGAGCGGCGGATAAAAGCTGTAGGCGGCCAGGTCTTCGTGACGCGCAAAGCGTGCGAGTTTGCCGAGGTCGCTGCGCAACGCATTCGTGAGGCGCGCAGTCGCGCGCTGCAAGCTGACGTCTTGCTCAACTGGCTGCGTAAAGAAAAGCGGGCGCAAGCTCACGCGGCGCACGTGTTGGAGATCGGACGCCTCCGGCTTCCGCTCCTCGACGTAGATTGGGACCCTGATGTTCATTCGTCGATCAGTTTTTCCGCTGCTCGCTGTAGTTGCCGTTCGAGGAAGAATGCAAGCACGGCCGGCAAATCCCCATGCCACTCGCGACGCGTCGCCAGCGAATGGTCGTCGACGAAACTCTCGGCTCGAATGTATGTACGGCGAGTGGCGCCGGTGTTTGTCGGCTGAATCGCGCCTCGACGGTCCAAAAACGACGGCGGACGGTACTCCTTCGCTTCTACGTCGCTCGTATGAACGAAGACCTGGTTGGTCGCCTTGCCTTCGACGAAAGTATGAAGTCCGAGCTCTCCTGACCACGTCGCGTAAGCACTCGTGCCGTCCAGATTGAAGACGATACCCGTGCACGCCTCGGGTCTGCGGGCGAAGAACTCCGGCGGCTTGTTTGCGTCCTGGCGTTCTACCGTTCGGCCGAACGTCACAATCTTGTCTTTATCCTCAACGTAGGTCTTGCTTAAGTTTGAGGTGTAGTAAGAGACGGTCACCCGCGTTTGCCCCGCGACGGCCGTTTGGTAATAGCTTTGGGCCAGTTCAAAAAGCGCGTCGTGATTCTCGCTATAGATCGCGAGAGTCGCACGATTCGGATGTGTGTACCGCAGATCCAGTAGCTGGCGCAGGAAGTCGTGCAAACCAGTCTCGATGTCCTGGACCACGCGGCCTTGCGCCGGAGTCAGCACCGGAATTTCGCCGCTATAAAACATGATCAGCGCGTCGTCTTCAGCGTGTGCGCTTTTCGCTTCGAGCTCGGCGAGTGTGGCCATCTTCTGCCGGTACGCCGGCAGCAAAGCGAGCATCGCCGCCTCCTGCGGATTCATTGCGGCAAGCCTGTCCTGAATCAACTTTGCTTTCAGCCGGGTGCGGCGTGCTGATCTATGGATCCGGCGTTCGAGCTCGGTCAGCCGCCAAACTGTGTTCTGCAATTCTACGACCGCCGAACTGCGTCCGAGCTTCACGATGCGGCGGCGCAGTTCACCCAGACGATCGACTCTCGCCGCCAGGCTCAAATCGTCGGTAACTTTTTTACTCTCTCCGCTTATCTCAACCGTGAGACGCCCGGCCTTCGCATCGACTTCGGCAATCATCGTCGTTCGCTTGCCTCCCGTCATTGCAGGCCGAGTATTCAACTCGACTGCCAGCGGCAGCAGCAGCTCACGTTCGATCAGACGCTTCAACGGACGCGCGCCGTAATGCGCGTCGTAACCGCGGCGCGCGAGAATCTCCAGTGCTTGCGGTGACGTGCGCAACGTCACACCGCGACGCAGCAATCCGTCGCGCTGCCCCACGAGCTTCAGCTCTCGCTCGGCAATTCGCTCGACTGTTTTGCGGTCGAGCGGAATGAACGGCACGATGTGGTCTATGCGATTGAAGATCTCGGGACGCAGAAAATCCTGTACTGCTCGAGTGAAGTGTTTCTGCGCCGCGCGATCCGAATTACTCAGGCGTTGATTGGCGTCCTCGCCGACGACGTCGAAGCCCGCGCGCGGGCGTCGAAACTTCTCCGCACCGAGATTCGAAGTCATCACCACGATTGAGTTGGTGAAGTCGGCGACTCGTCCGCGGCCGTCAGTCAACCGCCCGTCGCCGAGTGTTTGTAAGAGCAGGTCGAAGAACGAGTGGTGCGCTTTCTCAAACTCGTCGAACAGAACGACACTGAACGGTTGCTCGCGTATGCGTGCCGTGAGAGTTCCTTCGTTGCCGGTGACGCCGCCGACGAGGTGAGTCACAGCCACCGGATCCGCGTATTCGCTCATATCGAAGCGGGCCATTCTGTTTTCATCGCCGAAAAAGAAGCGGGCGAGTGACTTTGCCATCTCCGTCTTGCCGACGCCGGTTGGACCAGCAAACAGCAGCGACGCGATCGGGCGGCGCGGACGCGTGAGGCCGGCTTTCACCGTTGCTAATAGTTCCACAATCAAACCGACGGCGGCAGATTGTCCGATGACGCGCTCTTCGAACCACTTGCGTGTGTTATCGGTATCGAAGCGCACGTGATCGTCGAGCAGGAACAGCGGCAATCCAGTCTCGGCTGCGAAGGCGGCGATTACTTCATTGTCGCCAATCTGGTCCCACTTGGTTTCGAGGCGCTGTAGTAGTCCGCGGAGAAAGCGAAGCGGGCGGCTCGGATAGGCTGAATATCCAGCAAAACGACGATGTAGCCGATCGAGCAACTCCAGCGCCGAATCGTTGATTGGAGGACTGGCACGTATTGTCTGGAGAATGGCCAGCCGTTGTTTGGCTTTTCGTTTGATGACCGGAGCGTCATATCGAAACTTGTCGGCGAACTGCTGCAGGATTTTGCGGCTGGCTTCGGGTGAAGGCTCGTCGATGATCAGTTGACGAAAAACTTTCAGCGTGCCGGGATCCTCACGTTCCACCACCGACAATTGTTCGGGCGTGCATTCCAGAATCGCGAGCGCCTGACGGCGAGCGAAACGCTGGCGAAAGAAGCTCGCGAGTCCCTGCGTGTTATGTTCACTCTTTCCTGTGTCGATCAACTCGACGAGATTTCCGAAGTGCACGATCGCGTTCGTCTTCTCTGCTTCCTGCCATAGTGAGTCGCAACGCTCCTCCCACATTCCGTAGCCAGTCATGCCGGCAACCAAACGCGCGCCGCTGGTGGCCCAGAACGGAGTCGATCCTAAACCGAAACGTTCTCTGCGGCGGACGAGCTCGTGGACGACGGCCGTCTTGCCGACTCCGGCTTTGCCGACGAGCAGGACGCTCGACGACGCCTGACCGACAAGTGCTTCCGCGAGTTTTTCGACGACGTGATCGACTTCGAACGCCGGGCTGAGTTGCTGCGTCGTTAGGTTAACCGCCGTTTGTTCAAGCGTGGATTTCTTTTGTTC
Organism: Pyrinomonadaceae bacterium; assembly: GCA_035649995.1. Classification (GTDB taxonomy): domain Bacteria; phylum Acidobacteriota; class Blastocatellia; order Pyrinomonadales; family Pyrinomonadaceae; genus PSRF01. The sequence continues at coordinate 5,039 of DASRIM010000237.1, forward strand.
GCCCTTGCCGACGCTCGCCATGACCTGCTTGGGCGTGCGGATGTCTGCGTTGAAGGAGGCTGGAACAACGGTCAACGCGCGCGTGCGGTTCAGCAGCAATAGCCGGAGAACATTTCCCAGTGCGCCACGACGCTGAAGTTCCGCGCGAACGTGTCGTTGCAGCATGGAAGTCTGTTCCGGAGTCGTCTGGAAGTCAGTGAGTTTTGTGCTGAGAACCTCGATGCCGAGTGCGGGTATCCGGACAATGTGGGCTGCCTCGCCCTGGCTCCAGCGAATCGCGTCGAATCGAAGGGCAATCGGTTCGCGCCAGGTCAGGCGCTTAGCGGGTGGATCAAGCGAGAGTGTGACGTCGAAGGGTTCCAGGCTGGCCGGTTTCAGCCGCGTCCATACTCGCGGAAGGGCTTCACCCTCGATGATGCGAGTTGCATTCTTCGTAACCGCTCGTTCCAGCTTCTGAAGATCGCCTCCGAACCGCGAGACCTCCGGAAAAAGCAGCGCCTCCGCCAGGAAAGTGTCGTCGTCAAGATGCAGGAGGAGAATGGCCAGATCAAATTCGTGAACGGGCATGCAGGCAATATAAACACATCCACAAACCATCCGAAAATATCGAATTTCGTGACCTGGCGATTTTTTTACACCCGCGGCGAAATGTTTTGTCGATTCCTCGCATGATCAATGAGTGGAAGTTTGCCGGTCCACTAAGTAATTGCTTCTCCACTCCAGTTCACAAAGGAAAAGAGAATGACGTTGCCGGATCAAACAACGGTCAAAGACATCGCGGAATTGACTTTCGGTCCGCGGAAAATCGTCAAGCGGGCGAACGAAGGCGTCCTTGGCATGGCTGCGGCTGCCGCGTTGGCGCGACGCCAGGTCAGCTCACAAGAGATCGGTCTTACACCCTGGCGCAACATCTGCGATCTGCGGATCACCGCGAACGATGGGACCCGGCACTCGGGTACCGCCTGGTTCATTTCACCTCGGACCCTCGTGACCGCCGGACACTGTCTATTCGTTTTTAAGCGGAACAGGCCAGTTCACGGAATGATAAGAAGCGTTCGCGTCATGCCGGCGCGCAGAGGAGAGCTTGACGAGGGGCATTCGCTGTTCGGATGGACCGAAGTCGAACGGGAAGACCTGGTGGTCCACCCCCGTTGGGAGCAGGGCGATCTCGATTTTGATTATGGCGCGATCAAGTTGCGCGAGCCATTACCGGGCCTCGCTGACGTCAACGACAAGTTCAGCTACGGCCATTTTGGCGATCAAAGTCTTCAACAGTCGGCGCCCACGCTCTCCGGCTATCCGGATGGCGTGCCGGAAGGAACGCAGTGGTTCGAAGTCAATCGCATCATGCAGCTCACGTCACGTCGAGTCTTCTACACGATTAACACCGAGCAAGGTCAAAGCGGCAGCCCCGTCTTTTTCCGAAACGGTAACGAGAACATTGCCTGTGCGATTCATAACTTTGGCGATGAGTCACTCAACAGCGGTGTGCGCATAAATGCCGAGGTCGTCGAGCAACTAAACGAATGGAGCATCGATTAACCGGCGAAAGCCCAGATAGGATTATCACCATGGAACACAAACTAGCGACAACTATACTCACACTCATCCTGCTTGCAGGCTTCAGCGCGGCGACGACTCCTGCGCAATCCGAGCTTAACGAGATGCGCATCGGCTCATGCAACAAACGGCCGTACGCCAATCGCGAAACAGCAGACGCAAAGATGGACAAAGAATATTTCGAGTATCTTGTCGAGCGCGAGCGAAAAAAAGGTCTGGTGCTTGACGTCCGTCCGTTCGCAATTAATCAAGCGACAGGCAAGCTGTCCTTCAGTGGCAGCAACGGCCGGGTAACTGTCGTGAACATGAACCCGTTCGTCTACACCTACACCGTTTCGGTCGCACAACACGAACTTGTCAGCTCCGCGCTTACAGATTTTCTTGATTTGCTCTTGCCGGCGAAGTTAAGACCGACCGGCCGCACTCAATCGGGTGCGGAAACCCGGTCTGCCGACGCCGCTAAGACCGATCAGAACACGCGACTCGGCCGTATCCTGTCACGGCTGAACGACCTGAAATGTAACGATGCGGACGAAGGCTGCAAGGCGCTGAAAACGCTGAAAGAGATCGTCGACAGGCTCCAGCCACAGCTAGCGGCCCTCACGGCACCGCCGGAGCCCGCTGAATTTGCCGACTACCGCGCTAACGCAGTTGCGGTACGGAATGAAGAAGCGGATGCGTACGATGTCTGCGTCGCAGCCACCAAACTGCACACGGGTCTGGTGACGTTTTTTGAGAAAAAGAACCCGCTGGCGGCGCTGGAAACAGCCGACAAGAATCTCGCGGCCATTGAACGGCTCGCGCAAGAGCTGACCGATCTCATCGATGAATATAAAAAAGATGACGGTCTCAAAGCCTTCAGCCCGCGATGCAAGGGATTCAAGTGTCTGGATCAATTCTCCGCGTTCGCAACGGAAGCCGCGACAATCCTTCAGTCTTTTCGGACCGACCTCGACGAAATGCTGGAAACCGCCGACAACATGAAAGCTGCACTCAAAGCGACAAGCGCGATGGCAAACAAAGACGGCTACTTTGCACGCACGTTCACTATCATCAAGCGGTTCGAGTTCACTGAAGCAACCATCAGCGTTGGGCGAACGAAGCGCGGAGACACGGCCGCCGGAAACGTCGCGCGTAGCAATAACACCGAAGCTCCGACTGACGCGCCTAAACCGATAATCAAAGGAGGCGCCGGCGCCGGTAATGGCGGAGCCAAAACCGACAAGGCCGACGCAAAGGACCAAGACGACGAGAAGGAACAGAACGATTCCGATAAGAATGAAAAAGCAGCCGCCGCCACCGGCGGAAACGGCGGGAATAGCGGTAACGCTGGCAACCCTCTCACGACTACGTCAACTCAGTCGATTCAAATCGGCCGGGCACGGTTTCTCCTCTCCGGAGGCCTGGTTTTTTCTCCAATGAAACGCCGCAACTTCCAACCAATCACCGGGTTCGCCCACGACGCGAACGGAAACCCGGTTGGCACCGGAAACGACAACGTAATCGGCCTCTCTGAAGACTCTCCACGCCGGCTGTTGCCGATGGCGATTCTGAACACGCGCATTCACAGTTTCTCGCCCACTAGCTTCTACTTCTCGCTGGGCGTGACGGCAAAACACGAAGACAATGTCGACATCGAGTATCTGCTTGGACCATCAATGAGCCTGTTGAACGAGCGCGCGCTTTTCACGTTCGGTGGTTATGTCGGCAGGGTCCAAAACCTGGTTCCCGATGTGAAAATCGGCGACAAGATTCCGGAGTCAGCGGGCAGCGACGCGAAACTCTATACGAAACGCTACTCGTGGAAACCGGGCTTCTCCTTCAGTTACGTTTTCTCCGAGAGCCACAAGCAAAGCGAAAAACTGGCTGGCGGGGGCAGCGGCGGGCGGAGTTCCGCGCAAGCGGCATCCGATTTGAAAAACGAGATCCGAATCGGCGGGATTCCGTTCAACTTCGCGATGGGAATGGTTTATAGCTCGCTCGAGGACCAAACGTATGACGAGATAGTCGGATTCGCCCGCGACCGTCAGGGAAATCTAACGAACGGTCAGAACCTGACGCGCATTGCCGGTCTGGTGTCCGACTCAGATTATCGGCTCATACCGATGGCGATGCTGCACACGCGGCTCCTGAATTTCGGGCCTCGGCGAAGTCTGTACTTTACGACCGGCGTCACCGGGAGGAAGGTTGACGACAGCGTGAAGATCGAATACCTGCTCGGTCCATCTCTGAACCTGTATCGGCGCAAACTGTTCTTCACCTTCGGAGTATTCGCCGGCAAACGTCAGGAATTGGGCGGCGACTTTTTCCAGGGCGCAGCCTTGAGAAAAGATCAGAGTGTAACTACTCACGACCGTTACATCTGGAAGCCCGCGTTCGGATTCAGCTACGACGTATCGCGGATATTTCGTAGAGACTCCCAATAACATTCCATTGACCTCCGCAAGCGGGAAACTCATGGGAAGTAAATCCAAAAACCTCTTCTGCACCACTCTCCCGCAAGCGGGAGACACATGGGAAGTTGTAGATCCCGAGCCTCAATCATCACGGCCCGTCTTGCGCGCGCGCTGCGATCAGAGTTTGGGTGCGAAGTATTGCACCCAAACTCTCGGTGTGTTTAATTTGCCTGTCGATAACACGCCGAGGACCTTCGATTGTGGACACACCAGACGTTCTTCGCCATAACGCTCTTGCCTGGGACAAGGAATGTGATGCCCGGGGCGAGTGGAGTCGACCTGTCAACGCTGAGGTGATCGCCAACGCACGCCGCGGCGAGTGGGAGGTCATACTAACTCCTAATAAACCCGTGCCAAGGGAATGGTTTGGCGACCTGAAAGGCCGCGACGTGCTTTGCCTCGCTTCGGCGGGCGGACAACAGGGACCGATACTGTCGGCCGCCGGCGCAAACGTCACCGTCGTGGATCAGTCGGCAAAACAACTGGAGTGCGATCGCTTTGTCGCGCAGCGAGAATCACTAGACATGCGGCTCGTTCGAGGCGACATGGCAGACCTGTCGATGTTCGACGATGCCAGCTTCGACATCATCTTTCATCCTGTTTCGAATTGCTTTAGTGCGGAGATAAGACCTGTTTGGCGGGAGTCGTTCAGGGTGTTGCGTACGCCGGGCGTGCTGATGTCGGGGTTTCTTAATCCTCTGTTTTTTATGTTTGATAGAGAGCTCGACGACAAGGGCGAGCTCGTGGTCAAGCATTCTCTTCCCTACTCCGATCTGACTCGATGGAAGCTGGAAGGTATAAAGCCGGACGCCGAGAAAGGAGAGAACTTCGAATTCGGCCATTCGTTGACTGACCAAATCGGCGGACAGATCGACGCCGGTTTTGTCCTCGGCGGTTTCTACGAAGACTACTGGAGCGACAAGGCCACGACTCTGAACAAATACACTCCGACATTCATCGCAACACTCGCTTTCAAACGGAACGTGGATTTGGGTGTGTCCTAATTTGAAATTCGTTATATCCGTGATTTCCTATAAGCGCTGGGTTAGTTGGTGTTACGCACATAGGAAGAAAACGGATGACCGGATAAGCTCAATTCGCTCACGTTGTGTTGACTACACGTCGAACGCCGGTCTCGGAACAGCTTTCACTCGCAACTGCACCGTTTTCGATCCGAGCCGCGGATGGACCGCGGTGAGGCGGACTGTTCCCGGCGCTTCTTTCGTCTTGATCCAGACAGCGCCCACACCGCCAAACAGCGAAAACGGATTCTCACCGACGATCTCTCCCGGACCATCTATGCTGAGCGCTATCGCGGCGTTCGCTAAAGGACGCACCGCGCCGTACTCGTCCGTTACTCGCAAAACAACGCGAGTGGCGTCGATGCCGTCGCCAACCAGTTCAACATCATCCGGCTCGACCAGCAGTTGGCGATCAGCTCCCCTGCCCGACATCTGTTTCGTAATAACGAGCTTGCCGCCGATGTAACCTTCGATCTTCAAATCACCCCACGGCACGTTGAGACGAGGACGCAGGTTCGTCACAAACGGCGGATACGCGAGATGCGGAAACGTCTTGCGGTCGGGCTCGACCTCCGCCACGAGACGATCGCCGATGTAGATCTTCAACTGCTCACAATTCGAACAAACCATCGCGACGTTGAAACTCTCGTCGCGATCTCCCCGCGACCAGTCAAACGCCGGCTCCAAAAC
>DASRIM010000238.1:0-3832 GCA_035649995.1 Pyrinomonadaceae bacterium
AGAAAGACTGCTGAACGCCGAAATTGCAGAACGACGGGAGGAGCGAGATGAGAAAGGCCGGCTAATAGGCGAATCGATCTTAATCACGAGTCCCCGCGTCGCCAGGTTAACGATTCACGGAAACTCGCTTTGCGAAACGCAGGCTCCCTCGATTACTCACCTCCAGTTATATGAAGACGGAGCGCTTCGTGTTCCACTGAACACTCGCGAAACCATTAACCCCGCGAGATAAAGCCCGAAACTTATTTCGGCGAGATCTCGCGACGCAAATAGAAGAGCAGGTCGGTCGACGGTGGATCCAGGCCGAGCTGACGAATCATCCCGACGACCTGTCCGCGATGCATCGTCGCGTGATTCACGACGTGCTGCATCTGATCGACAAGACGCATCGAGCTCGCATCGCCGCTGAGAAGCTTGAAGTGCAAGTCGGCGTTCAATCTGTCGTCGTCCAACTCTGAAACGTACGCAGCCCGCGCGTTCATGACCTCGCCCCAGCGATCTTTCAACGCGGCGAGGTCGCAGCACGCGTCCGTCGTCCACAGCGACCACGCCTCGTCTTTCCGCGGCGATCGTCCGTGCCATCGTTCCAACCAGATCCACTCCGCCCCGGCCATGTGCAGCAGCGTCCCGAAAATCGACTTGTGACTGATGCCGAAGTCGCGTCGCAGCCCCTCATCAGGCAGCTTCGACGCAGCCTGCATTGCCAACCCATTCGCCCACTCGGTGTAGTTAAGAAGGTTTTTGATGTCTGTTAGGTTCATGATTCCTATACGAAAAACGCGGTCTTGTGTTTCTCGGGTCGCGGGTCTATCATCTGCCAACCCAGAGATGACCTCCTCCCGGATTTTCCCAGTTTAGTTTCCTCCCAAAGAGCTGTTCGCTCATAAAACCGACGCTCCCAATTATAAACATAAGTGTGTTAACCCACTGGAGGATGCATGAAGAAAACGCTCGCACTTTTTGCTCTGGTAGCGATCTCTTTGGCGGCGATAGTGTTCACCGCAGTTCACGGACAGAACCCCAACAGCAACGGCAATGGACCGAAATTCCGCCGCGCTCAGGCGGATAAACGAATTGCCAATCAATACATCGTGGTACTCAAAGACAACGTCGGCGACGTCGACGGCGAAGCCATTCGACTCTCGCGCGATTTCGGCGGCGATCGTCAGGGCGGTCACACTTACAATCGCGCCCTCAAAGGATTTTCGGTGCGAATGCCGGAACAACAAGCGCTCAGACTCGCGGATGATCCGCAAGTCGCATTCGTCGAAGAGGACGCCATTGTCAGTTTGGGCACCGTCCAAACGGGCGCGACCTGGGGCTTGGACCGCATCGACCAACGCAATCTGCCGCTCGATGGAAACTACGTTTACAACGCGACCGGTTCCGGCGTGAGGGCTTACATCATCGACACCGGCGTCCGTTCAACTCACACTCAATTCGGCGGCCGCGTGATTTCCGGATTCACCGCTATCAACGACGGCCTCGGCACTAACGACGGCCACGGCCACGGCACACACGTCGCGGGCACAGTCGGCGGTTCAACGTATGGCGTGGCGAAGAACGTCACACTCGTTGCTGTTCGCGTGCTTGATTCTTCCGGCAACGGCAGCAACTCAGGCGTCATTGCCGGCGTCGACTTCGTTACGTCGAACCATCAGGCCGGCCAACCCGCGGTCGCGAACATGAGCCTGGGCGGCGGCGCCTCGTCAGCTCTCGATACTGCCGTCGTCAATTCGATCAACGACGGAGTGACGTACGCGATTGCAGCCGGCAACGACAATCTCAACGCGTGCAGCTTTTCGCCGGCTCGCGTGGCGAGCGCCATCACCGTCGGCTCGACGACCTCGACCGACGCGCGTTCGTCGTTCTCGAATTTCGGTAGCTGTCTCGACATCTTTGCTCCAGGCAGCAGCATTACGTCGGCATGGAGAACGAGCGACACGGCGACGAACACGATCTCCGGCACGTCGATGGCGACTCCGCACGTTGCGGGCGTGGCTGCGTTGTTCCTGGAAACAAATCCGACCGCTTCGCCGGCAACTGTCGCCGCCGCGCTCATCGATAACTCCACTCTCAACAAGGTGACAAACGCGGGAACCGGATCACCCAACCGTCTGCTCTTCTCACAACTCGGCAGCGCTCCGCAGCCCACGCCAACTCCGACGCCGACCCCGACACCGGTCCCAGGCGCGGAACTGTTGTTGAACCGCGGATTCGAGTCCGGCGGCGTCAACTGGGTGGCGACGGCAGGCGTGGTTACCAATTCAACGGGCCAAACACCTCGTACCGGATCGTGGTATGCGTGGCTCGACGGCTATGGCACGACGCACACCGACACGCTTTATCAGCAGATAACGGTCCCCTCGACCGCCAACACGGTGACGCTGAGTTTCTGGCTGAAGATCACCACGGCCGAAACGACCACCACGACCGCCTTCGACAGGTTGCAAGTGCAGGTTCGCAACTCCAGCAATACCGTGCTGACTACGCTTGCGACTTTCTCCAACCTGAACAGGACCACTGGCTATGTCTTGAGGACATTCGATCTGACCGCGTTCAGAGGACAGACGATACGGGTCTACTTCCTCGGCACTGAGGACTCGTCGTTACAGACGTCGTTCGTGATCGACGATACGTCGGTTACGACGCAGTAACGGCGACGCGTCGCTGGCGACGAAGGGGCGAGCCGGCAAAGGCTCGCCTCTTCTTGTTTTTCTAAGCCGCAAGAAATTGATTGACACAGGGCGCCCTTCTATTAGGAAATAACGGTATCTGAGATGGATGTTGTTTGGATAATAATCGGCAGCTTTGGACTGTTCATCGCATTCAGTAAGCGCGACTTGCTGTTTGAGCGCGAAACGCGGGCGATCATCTTTTGCGTGGCAGCGGCCCTTTTCGTTGCCGCAGTCATTATTACAGGCTTTACATACAAGTCGCCGGCCTTGTTTCCTTCGCTGGTCAACCCGTTGGTTTCGCTGGGCCTGTTCGTGGTGATGCACAAAGGGTTCGTGCGCTGGCAACAACGAAATCCAATCGATACGTTTATGGACTGGCGGCGCGGGTTAGCGCCGGATCGACTGTTCAATATTCTCTACTTCACTATGGGCTTCGTTTTATGGATGCTGCTCTACGTTGCCGCAAACCTTACCGGATACAAGTGGTACTAAAACATGCACGCAAGATTGCTGTTTGAGGAATGATCAAGACGTTCTTGCTGGTCCTGGCGGTAGCCCTGTGCGTCGTGGGCCAAACCCAGCCAAACAAATCGAACACGCCGATATTCAGAGAAGTCGCCGGCCGGATCGGGCTCGAGTTTCGGCACTACAACGGCATGACGGGCAAGTTTTATCTGCCGGAGATCACCGGCAGCGGCGGCGCCTTTTTGGACTTTGATAACGACGGCGATCTCGACGTCTATCTCGTTCAGGGCAACACGCTCGAACCTAATACTAAACCCGGCGAAACGCTTTTCCCGTGGCGCGGCACGGAAGCGCCGCGAGGAAAACTCTTTCGCAACGATCTCGTGAACAAACAAGGCGAACGCCGCGCGCTTTCGTTCACCGACGTCACCGAGCAAAGCGGCATCGTCGCCGCCGGTTACGGCATGGGCGCCGCCGTTGGCGACGTCAACAACGACAGCTTGCCTGATCTGTATCTTTCGAACCTCGGCTCCAACCAGATGTACCTCAACAAAGGCGACGGAAAGTTTGCCGACATCACGAAAGAAAGCGGTACCGACGATCCGCGCTGGAGCACGAGCGCATCGTTTTTCGATTACGATCGCGACGGCCGGCTTGATCTGATGATCGTGAATTACGCCGACTTCTCG
>DASRIM010000239.1:0-12646 GCA_035649995.1 Pyrinomonadaceae bacterium
ATCATCTTGCGAGCTCCGATTCAGACGCCACGTTTGGTGAAGCGCCCGAATTGGGCAGCGCCGCAACGAATGGAACCGGAGACGCGGAGGGCGTTGCATCGTTGGCGCCATCGGCGGATGCTGAAATCGGTGACGCTGTTACTGCCGGTGAAGGCGGCGAAGAGGGCGACGCCGGTATCGATGAAGGCTCGCGAGATGCCTTTGAAGAGATAGATTTCGGACGCGAGTTTCAGGACTATCTCGATCCCGGATACAAGACGCAGGAGATCGAGTACAAGGAAGACGCGCCGACGTTCGAACAATTTTTGACGCGTCCGCCATCGCTCGCCGAACATCTCGAGTGGCAACTGAACATGAGCTCAGTTGACCCGGAGGTTCACGATGCCGCGATCTGCGTCATCGGCAATCTCAACGCCGACGGCCGTCTCAACGCGACCAACGAAGAGATGGCGGCGATGGAAAACGTCTCTGAAGAAGTGATCGAAAAGGCGCGCCAGGTCGTGATGCGTCTCGATCCGGTGGGCTGCGGCGCGCGCGAGGTCAAAGAGTGTCTGCTGGTGCAGCTCGAAGTGCTCGGGGAAAGTGACCGGCTCGCGTCGAGACTGATCAGCGAACACTTGTCCGACTTGCAGCAACACAAGTTGCCGCACCTGTCGAAACAGATCGGCGTCGAGGTCGAGGTCCTGCTCGAGGAGCTACAGTTCATCCGCACGCTGGATCCGTATCCGGGCCGTCGCTATTCATCCGAAGAGCCGATCCTGATCAGTCCCGAGATCTACATCGAGAAGCTCGACGAGAACGACGACGAATACGTGATCTACTTCGCCGACGACGGCAGTCCGCGGCTACGCGTCAGTCAGCAGTACCAGCAGATGCTGAGCCAGGGCGTCAGCAACGAGACGAAGAGTTTTATTCGCGAGAAGATGCGTTCGGCGGTCGACCTGTTGCGCAATATCGAACACCGGCGCCAGACGATCTACAAGGTCGTCGAGTCGATCGTGCAGCGTCAGAAAGACTTCCTCGATCACGGCGTGCAGCACATCAAGCCGATGATGTTGAAAGACATCGCCGAAGACATCGGGATGCACTTGTCGACGGTGTCGCGCGTCGTCAATCGAAAGTACGCGCACACGCCGCAGGGCGTGATCGAGTTGCGGCGTTTCTTCACCGAGGGTATGTTGAATGAAGACGGTGAGGAGATCTCGACGCGCATCATCAAGCTACAGATCAAGAAACTGATTGAAGAAGAAGATTCGCATAATCCTATAACTGATGATCAGGTTGTTAAGATACTGGCGAAGGACGGAATAAAGTTATCGCGCAGAACTGTCGCGAAGTATCGCGATCAAATGCAGATTCCCGGGTCACGCGAGCGTCGCGCCGTCGTTTAAACCCCTCTACACGACGCGAATACATAAGGTTTTTCGTTATAAGCAATTTGTTGCGCGCTTAGCTGACTGGTATCAGTGGGCTACAGTTCGCGCATTTGTCTCTTTTACTAAGCGCGAGGAGGATGCAACTGATGAAATTTGAATACACTGGACGGCACGTCGAGGTGTCGCCGGCGATCCGGCGTCACGTTGAAGATCATTTCAAGAAGCTCGATCACATTTTCAACGGCGACTCCACTTTAAGCACTCATGTAATCATCGACGTTGAGAAGAACCGCCAGATCGGAGAGATCGTCGTCAACTGGCGCGATTATACGCTGACCGCGAAAGACACAAACGCAGACATGTACATGGCGCTCACCCGCGCCATGGCCAAGATCGAGAAGCAGGCAGTCAAACTCAAGAAGAAGATCATCGATCGCAAGCAGGGCGCAAAATCCGTCGCCAGCGTAGCGCCCGAGCCGGACGGACACATCGAAGCGACTCCACGCCCGCCGCGCATCATCCCCGCGCGACGTTATGCCGTGAAACCAATGACCGCTGAAGAAGCCGCGCTGCGCCTCTCCGGCGAAACGGACCAGTTCCTCGTCTTCCGCGACGCCGACACTGAACGGTTGGGAGTTATCTATAAGCGGAATGACGGTAATTATGGTCTAATCGAACCGTGATTCCTGACGAGAAGAATAATGTTCCGGACATCGTGATCATTACAGGCCTGAGTGGCTCGGGAATGTCCTCGGCCACCAACGCCTTTCAGGACCTCGGCTATTTCTGCGTCGACAACCTGCCCGTCACGATGCTCCCGACCTTCGGACGTCTCGTATCCACCGACGACGAAGAGAAGGGCATCAGCCGCGCCGCGCTCGTCATCGACATTCGCGAAGGCCGCTTTCTCGCAGACTTCGAAAAACAACTTCACGCGCTGCGCGAGTCGGGGCTGAGAGTGAGCGTGCTCTTCTTCGAAGCCTCCGACGACGTGCTCCAGTATCGTTTCAGCGAAACACGCCGTCCTCACCCGGCCGACAAAGGCCAGGGTTTGCTCGCCGCGATCAGGGCCGAACGCCAGGCCATGGCGAAGATTCGTTCGCACGCCGATCAGATCATCGACACTTCCGAACACACGGTTCACACGCTGCGCAGTTTTCTGTTGGCCCGCTTCAGCCCGGATCGCAAAGGCGCGCCGATGCGTGTCGAAGTGATGAGCTTCGGCCACAAGTATGGCAACCCGGGAGATCTGGAGTTATTGTTAGACGTCAGGCATTTGCCCAACCCGCACTTCGTGCCCGACTTGAAACCGTTGTCGGGTCATGATCCGCGAGTGGTCCGTTATCTGCGATCGCAGGACGAAGTGCAGGAGACGCTCCAGCGTTTCACCGATCTGCTTTCGTACCTCTTGCCGCTTTACAAACGCGAAGGCAAGTCGTACGTGACGGTGGGAATCGGTTGCACAGGCGGGCGCCATCGCTCGGTCATGATCGCCAACGCACTCGCCCGCGCGCTTCGCCGCGAAGGATTCGACGCTCGCGCCACGCATCGCGACGTTCGCAAGGTGAATCACTCGCGCCCGCGGTCTAAAATGTCGCAGGCGTGATTGAGAGGTAGAGATGAGTAACAAAGTTGCAGGCGTAATCGTCACGCACGGCCATCTCGCAGGAGAATTACTCGCCGCCGCCGAGATGATCATCGGCCCAATCTCGCACATCACCGCTGTCTCCATCGGTTGGCACGACGACGTGGACGCCGCCAGAGACGAAGTACAACGAGCCATCACGCGTGTGTCGCAGGGCGCGGGCGTGCTCCTGCTCACGGACATGTTCGGCGGCACGCCGACGAACATCGCTTCGATGTTTCTCGAAGAAGGCGCCGTCGAAGTCGTCACGGGAGTGAACCTGCCGATGGTGATCAAACTCGCTTCGTCATCGACGGAAGATCCGCTTGCGGAGATCGCGCGCAAGATCTGCGACCAGGGCCGGCAGGGAATTTATCTAGCCGGCGCGCTACTGGCTCCCCCGTCAAAGTCCGGAGCTGATTGAGAGTGGCTGAACGCAGACTCCAGGTAACGGGCCGCCTTGGTCTACACGCTCGCGCCGCTGCCAACCTCGTGCGAGTCGCGGGCCGATTTCAAAGCAGCCTCACCCTTCATCGTCTCGACAGCGACGTCGAGGCCGACGCTAAATCGATCCTGAGCATTCTGACGCTCGCGGCGAGCCGCGGCACCGAGTTACGCGTCGTCGCGAACGGTGTCGACGAACAGGAAGCCCTGGACGCAGTCGTCGGTCTGTTTTCCCGCGACTTCGACGAGACTGAACGGCAAGACATCGAACGTTCGTCTTCGGCGACGCAGGAACTTCGCTGCAAAGGCCTCGGCGTATCGGATGGTTTGGTGATCGGGCGCGTGCTGCGTTTGCAGGACGGAACGCGCGAGGTATATCGAGCGCAGATCGCCGAGGCCGACATCGAACGCGAACGACGTCGTTTTCGCGCGGCCGTAAGATTGTCACGGCGCCAGCTCGAAGCGATCAAGGATCGCGCAGAAAAGGAGTTGGGCCGCGGTCATGCCTACATCTTCGACGCGCATCTCCTGTTTCTCGAGGATGCAAAACTCACGCGCGACGTCGAAGACTACATCGTCAAGCAGCGTTCGAACGCGGAGTGGGCGGCGAAGGTCGTCGGCGATCGTTTACTGTCGATCTACACGCAGATCAACGACGAGTACCTGCGCGAAAGAGGATCAGACATCGAAGACGTCATTCAACGTCTGCTGGCAAACCTGACCGGCGAAGGTCCAAAGTATCCGAACCTGTCGGGAGACGCCGTGATCGTAGCGCGCGACCTGTTGCCGTCGACGATCGCCGAGCTCGATCTGAATCATGTGAAGGCGATCGCGACTGACACCGGCGGCTGGACGTCGCACATGGCCATCATCGCACGTGGTCTGGGCCTGACGGCCGTCGTCGGACTGAATGAGTTTTATGGACGCACGCGAACCGGCGACCAGATCATCGTCGATGCTCGACGCGGAGAGGTGATTCTGCATCCGGACCCGGCGACGGTCGAAGAATACAAGTTCACTTCCGGCGAACATCGCGACATTGCTGCAACGGTTGCGGGCGCAGTCGAATCAGGACCGGTAACGACGCGCGACGGCGTAAGCATCGCGCTGCGCGCGAACGTGGAGCTGCCGCACGAGTTTCAGGCCGTCCGGAATTTCGGCGCGTGTGGTGTTGGCCTGTTCAGATCCGAGTTTTTGTTGTCGCGTCCAGGGTTGATGCATTCGGAAGAAGATCAGTATCAGGCGTACAGAGCGTTGGCGGAAGCAGCGGGCGCGGACGGCGCGGTTGTTCGATTGTTCGACGTCGGCGGAGAAGTCGGGAGCGAAGTTAAGGAACGGGAACGCAATCCTGCGCTCGGTTTGCGAGCGGTCCGATTCAACCTGCGCAACAAGGAGGTGATGCGGACGCAGGTGCGCGCGATCCTGCGCGCCGCTGTTGGCGGGCGCTTGAGCCTGGTGATTCCGATGATTGCGGACGTGGCTGATGTGCGATTGGCCCAGAAGGTGATCGCGGAGGAGCTCGAGAGCCTTGGCTCAGCGAAGATACCATCCGCGAAAGTTCCGATCGGCGCGATGATCGAGGTGCCTTCCGCTGTTTTAACCGCCGAAAAGATCGCCAGCGAGGTCGATTTTTTCGAGCTCGGCACGAACGATCTCGTCCAGTACACGCTCGCCGTCGATCGCGGCAACGACAAGGTCTCGGATTGGTTCCGCACATTGCATCCGGCCGTGCTCTACGGAATCCAACGCACGCTCGAAGCCGCCGGCGCCGCGGCAATTCCTGTGATTGTCTGCGGCGAGATGGCTTCGACTCCCGCTTACGCCGTTTTGCTCGTCGGCATGGGCGCAATCGATCTCAGCATGACGCCCGCGATGATTCCACGCGTCAGAGCGGCGCTCGCGCAGATCGACACCGGCGAAGCGCGCGAAGTTGCCGCGCGCTGTCTCGGCTCGGCGACCGCTGATGAAGTCGAAGAGATCGTCCGACACGAGTTCCGCATGCGTTGGCCCGATCTGTTTCCGCCGCGCACACTTCCCAAAGAACCCGAGCCGTCCGCATGAACAAGCCGCGACTCGTCAACCTGCTAATCGGCAAGTCCATCGCAGAGACGATACTCGTAGGCGCGATCGCCGTCGGTGTTTATCTGAACGCGTTTCCACCGACGTTTCACGGCTGGGGAGAAGCGGTGGCAGCGTCGCGGTCGATTGCGGGTTGGGCCGTGAACGACGCCGAGCCGTGGGAGCGCGTTGAAGTTCAACTCTTCATCGATGGAAAACTGAGCGGGACGCAGCTCGCGAATCTCTCGCGGCCGGACGTCACCGCCGCGGGATGGTCCAAAGACGAATGGCACGGTTACAACTTCACGCTGTCGTCGTTGGCGGCCGGCGAGCATGAGGCGCGAGTTTACGCGTTGCGCGAGAGCGGCGGAGCGACGCGGTACACGTTGCAGTTGTTAGGCGATCCGATCAAGTTCGTGGTGAATGCAGATGGCAGTTGGCGTGCAATCAAGTAACGAGATCAGCGGACGGACGCTGGCGGCGTGGGAGATCGTCTCGGTCGTCGTGTCTTGTTTGATCGCGGAGTGGGTCGTGCTGGCGTTCGTGGGCCGGAGCAAGTTGGTGCTCGCGGTCCCGATCGCTCTGGCGCTGGCGCTGATGATCTCCTCGCATCGTGCTTACGGCGAGTCGGCGCGCGACGTCGGATTTCGTTGGGACAACTTCGTGGCGGCCGTGAAGCTGTTGTTGCTGCCGACGCTGGCCGCGATCGTGATCGTGGTTCTTGTCTCCCGGAATTTGTCGCCGAGAGATCCGGGGCGCTGGCGATTTCTGCTGGTCCCGTTGTGGGCCTTGTTTCAACAATACGCGTTACAGGGATACATCAACCGCCGCGCTCAGATTGTCTTCGGAACGGGTTGGACGAGTGCGATCGTCGTCGGATTGTTGTTCGCCGTCATTCACCTGCCAAACCCGGTTTTATTCGCTCTCACGTTGGCCGGCGGGACGATTTGGGCCTTCATTTATCAGCGTACGCCGAACCTTTTTGCGCTGGCGTTATCGCATGCCGTCGTGTCGGTTTCGGTGGCGCTGCTGTTCCCTCCCGAGTGGGTCAATAGTTTACGAGTTGGATTCAAATACTTTGGATAATCTTTAACTCTGTGTCTTTTATGGCGCTTTGTAGCTCTGTTGAACACTCGTTTGCTATAATCTGCCTCGCCTTGCAAGAGAACAGGTCGGGCGGTCGCTGCCGGCGAAAGCCGGGAGAGGAAAGTCCGAACACTATAGGGCAGCGAGCCCGCTAACGGCGGGGCGTCTGGCGATCTTCGAATTGCAAGATTCGAGGGCTGCCGGGCGACGACAAGTGCAACAGAAAACAAACCAGCCCTCTGAGATCTGGGATCTCAGATTTGAGATGTCAGATCTCAGAGGGTGATGGGTGAAATGGTGCGGTAAGAGCGCACCGGCGCGCGTGGTGACATGCGCGGCCAGGCAAACTCCTCGCGGTGCAAGACCAAATAGGGAGGCGTCACCAGGGCTGCCCGCCCGATGCCTTTTGAGATCTCAGGTCTCAAAGGCTACGACCTCCGGGTAGGTCGCTCGATCCAGCCGGCAACGGCTGGGCTAGATGAATGATCGCCGCTCTGAGATCCAGATCTAAGATCTGAAATCTCAAAGTACAGAATTCGGCTTATAGACCTGTTCCGTTTTTGCAGGGTTGTTTTTCCCGACGAAACATGAGAGAGGGCGACGATAGATGGCTAATCGCAAGGGCGTTTTCATAGGCGCGTATGTTCCCAACCACCTGAAGGAATCTCTGCGTCGCCGTGCGGCTGCCGAACACCGGACGCTTTCGCAGGAGATCACGCGCATTCTCGAGGAGGCGGTGCATGGACGCGGTCTTCCGCCAGGGAGCCTCGATCGCCGTACGAAAGACTCGCAGCCTCGGCGCCGGGCGAGCGATCCGATGCCGCGCCGCAGGGCGAACGACGAACCGTATGGCGTGGGTGGCCGAGCCGACGACTGAGCTTTCAGCGCCGCGCGCTGAGTGAAGCGAGTTTCAATTGAAATACCTGATCATAGCCGCCGTCGTTAGCGTCGTCTCGATCCTCATCTACGTCCGCCTGCGCCCGTACCTTCAGTTAATTCGTAAAGTCGTAACTGCGCTGAATGTGTCGACGGAAGTGACGACCGCGCCTCGCGAACGTTCGCCTTCGAAGAACAAATTGGTGCGTTGCGATAGCTGCGGGACCTGGGTGCCGGCGGATCGCACGTTTCGACTCAGTTCCGGCCTCGCCAACTACTGCTCGCGCGAATGTCTCGCCAATAAGTCCGAGTCACAAGAAAAGAAGCTCGCCGGCTAGTGCTTCACTTCTTCCGGGACTAAATTACCGGCTTCATGAATCCCCTTATCCGTGTTAGTGGTCCACAGAACAATTAGTCCCACCACAAAAAAGAAGATTAATGAAAGCAGCGCCTGACGGTACGAGCCCGTGCGGGCGATCACGATACTGAACAACAGCGGCCCCATCCACGACGTGCCGCGTTCCGAAACTTCATAAAGCCCGAAGAACGCCGCCTCTTTGCCCGCCGGAATCATCCGCGAGAAGAGCGAACGCGAAAGCGCCTGCGAGCCGCCGAGGACAATCGCGATTGCGCCCGCGAGGATCCAGGCTTCGGGAACGGTGTCGAGGAAGCGATACGCATAGATCACGATCGCCGACCAGATGACGAGCGAAACGATAATCGCGTTTTTGGTGCGAATCAGATAGGCAAGCCGCTCGAATAACAACGCGCCCACGACCGCCACAAACTGCACCATCACAAAGATCTCCAACAGGAACTGCGGATTGCCGCCGGGAAACAACTCCTGTTCGAGAAAAGCGCTGGCAGCGAAGACTACCGTCTGAATTCCGTCGTTGTAGATCAAATAGCCGAGCAGATAACGCGCGGTCAGCGGCAGCCGCCGCAGCTCCTTGAAGGTATCGACGATCTCGGAAAAACCAGCCGCGACGTAACCTTTGCCCGGCGGCAGGCTCTTCTTCGTGGGCCGCGATTTCAATAGCGCAAAACTGATCAGCGCAAACGCGCCCCACCAAACGCCCGCCGACAACAGCGACAAGCGCACGGCGAGACCGGTCGAGATCCCCAACTCTTCCGCCCGCAGCACGAGCAGCAGGTTCAAGGCGAGCAAGATTGCGCCGCCGAGATAGCCATACGCGAAACCGCGGCTCGAAACCTTATCGGCCTGGTCCTCCGTCGTGATCTCCGGCAGAAACGCGTTGTAAAACACGAGCGCCGCGCCGAAGCAGACGTTCGCGACGATAAACAACACGCCGCCGAACAGGTACAGATCGTCCTTGACGAAGAACAACAGACAGGTCGCGATCACGGCGATGTAACAGAACAACGCCATCAAACGCTTCTTGAGATTCGAGTAGTCGCCGAGTGCGCCGAGAATCGGCAGGAGAAACACCTGCGCGCCGACGGAGATCGAAACACACAGCGTCGGCAGCGACTTTGCGGTCACCGCTCCGAGTGGTCCGAGGTCCAGCACGACGCCGTTCTCGCCGACGGCGGCCTGGGCCAACCGCGTCAGGTAAGGACTGAAGAGCGCGCCGACGACTGTCGTGTAGAAAGCCGAGTTGGCCCAGTCGTACATCTTCCACCCGAAAAGTTCGCGTGGATTGTTTTTATCGGTGTAAGAGTTGGCTGACAATGGCAGGCGTTATGTCTGCAAGCGTTTGGATACCGGCTGCAACTCGCTCGCGATGAGCGCCCCAAACTATCGTCGGTACCTGGTGCAGCGTGTGATTGCGCGATGAAAGATCTTCGATATTGCCGTGATCGCTCGTGAGTATAACGGTAGTGCGGTCGAGATCAAGTCTTATCAGAAATTCGCGAATAAACTTTGCGAGACGCGTCAGGACGACTCGCGCCAGCGCCATGTCCTGGGCGTGCCCGACTTTGTCGGTGATGAAGTATTCGTACAAAGTGAAACGGTGCTGCGCCGCGATCGAGGCAAGCACGTCCGCCGCTTCCTCCTCGCTTCTTTCGAAAACGTCTTCGCCGCGCTCGATCAGAAAGCGATTGGTGAAATCCATGAACACAGCCGCGCCCGCTTTTACGTCCTCGATCGTTCTGAAACTCAATCCCGCGGCCTCGACGGCGGCCGTTGTCGCCGACACCCAGCGCGGACGTTCGACAAAGAACTTCCGGCTGTAAGCATTCGCGAAGGTGATCGGCTCGACGCCTGCGTCGCGAAGTTGGCGAAAGATGGAATGCGTTTGGATGATGTCGCGGAGCGCCTGGTTCGGGAAACCCTGCTTGTGGTAGCCGATCTGCGCGGGAGCGTTCACGCCGGTGAGGATCGTCGTCTGGCCCGACGCGCTTTGCGGACGGCCCGGCACGCCGAGGCATGGATCGGTCGGGACTACAACGCCTCCGTAAGACGATTCGGGTTCTTCGTTTTGAAAGACGGCCAGGGGTGCGGCGTCTTCGAGCTTGTCGAGCGGATTGTGAGGACCTCGTGTGCCGATGCCGAGCCCGTCGATAAAGAACAACACCACCGAGGGATCGTTAGCATCATTCGTCATGCATCAGCCCACGCTCGCGATAGAGATTCAATTTGTTGTGCAGTGTCTTCAGGCTGATGCCGAGCAGCTCGGCGGCGCGCGTTTTGTTGTTCTTCGTCTTTTGCAGCGTGCGCATGATCATCTGACGCTCGACCTCTTCGAGCGGCGTTCCGACAGGCACGGTCAACGTGTCTTCGTTGCGCAGACGTTCGCGCTGTTCGATCGGATACGGCGCGAAGTGGTGGCGTTCGATCTGTTCGCCGGAACAGATGATCACAGCGCGCTCGATGACGTTTCGAAGCTCGCGCACGTTGCCGGGCCACGCGTGAAACTGCAATGCCTGGATCGCTGACGGACTGAGAAACCGCGCCGGCCGCCCGTGTTTTTCCGCGAGCTGTGTAACGAGATGTTGGGCCAGCAGCGGCAGGTCTTCTTTTCGTTCGGCGAGCGACGGTAGATGAATGCCGAAGACGTTGAGACGGTACAGCAGATCGCTCCGCAGT
This sequence comes from Pyrinomonadaceae bacterium, assembly GCA_035649995.1. Classification (GTDB taxonomy): domain Bacteria; phylum Acidobacteriota; class Blastocatellia; order Pyrinomonadales; family Pyrinomonadaceae; genus PSRF01. The sequence goes on from DASRIM010000239.1 coordinate 10,517, forward strand.
TTGCCTTCTTCGACGGCTTGTTGCGGAGGCCGGTTCGTCGCTGCGAGCAGCCGGACGTCCACTTCGATCTCTTTGCGGCTGCCGAGCCGCCGCACGGCCCGCTCTTCGATGACGCGCAACAGTTTCGCTTGCAACAGCGCCGGCATTTCGCCGATCTCGTCGAGCAGCAGCGTTCCGCTGTCGGCTAGCTCGAAACAGCCCTGCCGGCGCGAGGCCGCGCCCGTAAACGATCCTTTCTCATGACCGAACAGTTCCGACTCCATCAACGACTCGGGAATCGCGGAACAGTTGATCGCGACGAACGGGCGGTCGTGGCGCGGGCTCATCTTGTGAATCGTGCGCGCGACGAGTTCCTTGCCGGTGCCTGATTCGCCCGTGATCAGTACCGAGGCCGTCGAAGGCGCGACTTGCTCGATCAACGTGTAGATCTTGCGAATCGATTCGGAGTTGCCCACGAGCTCGCCAAACGCGCCGCGGTCCTGAAGTTCGCGGCGAAGCCGTTCGTTTTCCTTGCGCGCGAGATCCAGTTCGATGGCGCGATCGATCAGTATGCGTAGTTTCGATGGATCGACGGGTTTTTCCAGCGTCACTACCGATAGATCGACGTACTGCTCGCGGATTTGCCGCATGAGCACGGAATCGGCAGCTGGGCCGCCGTCGAGTACGACAACGGGTTTCAGTTCGTCGACCGCTTTGAGCGCGGCAGGTATATCGCCGGTGACGACGGGATGATAGCCCCAGGTCGCGAGAAGCTCGCGCAGTGATGATCCGCTGAGGGCGTCTTGATCGAAGATGAGCACGCTGGGGGTCGACATCCGAAATCAGTTTAGCCCATCTGCGTCATTTTGTGTCTTGAAAGTATTCTGCGATGGCGCGCGCGAGGTCGGCCGCTGTTGTTTGCGAGGGTCGGACGTCGACGCGAAGGCCGTATTCAGTCGCGGTGGTTGCGGTGACGTCGCCGATGCAGGCAACGGTCAAACCCCGCAGCTTCTCGCCGAGATCGTGTGTATCGAAAAGCAGGGCGAGATTTTTCACGCTCGACGAGCTCATGAAGGCGATGCAATCGGCGCTGCCGGTGAGCATCGCGCTCAGCCGCCCGCGATCGAGGTCTTCGGGCACGACGGTTCGATAAGCGGTGACGACGTCCACGCGCGCGCCCGCTTCTTCGAGCGACTTCGGCAGGTAGTCGCGGCCTGTCGCGGCTCGCGGAAGCAAGACGTTGAGGCCGTGAAGTTTTTCCGCGCCTCCCGCGAATTCGCTCAACGCCGAAAAGACGCCTTCGGCTGTCGATTGCGAAGGCACGAGGTCGACGTGGACGTGCGCGTCGCGCAGTTTGTCCGCAGTCGCTTCGCCGATGGCGCAGACTTTCACCTCGTCGATCTCTTCAACTCCGACTCCGCGTGAGTCGAGGCGGCGCAGGAAATAGTCGACGCCGTTTGCGCTGGTGAAGATCAGCCAGTCGTAGCCGTACAGGTGATCGATCGCTTCGTCTAAACGATCGTAACTTTCAGGGTCGGCGATTGCGATCGTGGGACAGGAGATGACGCTGGCGCCGTAACTTTCGAGCGCGGTGATGAAGGCGCCGGCTTGCGAAGCGGCGCGAGTTACAACGACCGTTCGTCGCGCCAGCGGTTGACTCATGAATTGAGAAGTGAATTGGCGCCGCGTTCGATCAAATGCGCCGCGAGTGACGATCCGATTTCGTTCGCGTTTTCTTTTGGGCCTGATAATTGATCGCGCAGGATCTTCGAGCCGTCGGGCGCCGCGACCAGCCCATCCAATCTCAGCTCTCCATTCTCGACGATCGCGTGCCCTGCGATGGGAAACTGACAGCCGCCACCCAGGCTCCGCAGAAACGCTCGCTCCGCTAAACAACACAGCCGCGTTTCGGGATGGTCTAATTCGCTGGTGGTCTCGATCACAAACTGATCGTCCGCCCGGGTCTCGATCGCGATCGCGCCCTGGCCTACCGCCGGGACCATCTCGTCCGTCGAGATCGCCGCGTTGATCCTGTCTTCCAACTCCAGCCGCCGCAAACCGGCGGACGCGAGTATCAGCACGTCGTACTGTCCTTCGTCGAGTTTGCGAATCCTGGTGTCGACATTGCCGCGCACGTCTTTGACTACGACG
>DASRIM010000240.1:0-16076 GCA_035649995.1 Pyrinomonadaceae bacterium
CGGCAGTGTTACGACAAAGTTGTCTGGTAACGCGCCGTTGGTCTGTTCGACGAGGTTTGAGACGAAGAGATCGAGCGTGCGGAAGCTTCGGGCGCGCAGTTCTTCGTTGAACGGTTTGATGCGAATGCCGATGAATGGCGGAAGCGTGTTGTTGTTGCGTCCGGTTGCGACTTCTTTTGCTGCTGATGCAGCGTGTGCGTCTTCTTCGGCGTCGGGACGGTTGCCGTAACCGTCTTCGAAGTCGATACGGAAGTCTTCGACGGGTTCGCGCTCCAACTTCTCAATGACGCGTTGGTAAATCGTGGCGGCGAGTGTTTCTTTTACGCCGATCGCTTTTGCGAAGGTCGCGGCGTCAGGGGCGAACTCTTCGAGTGAGCGGCGTGCGACGGCGCCGAGCCGCTGGGCGGAGTCGGATTTGAAGAGATGCGCGCCGCCGTAGACCGTGTGGACGGGCTGGCGGCGCCCGGTCTCACCCGGATAATGGCGAGCAAACTCCTCGTTGGCGCGGCGAAGTGGTTCGACGATGTTGGCTGTCATGGGATCCTTCGAAATCGTTAAAAATATTGACACTCCGGCCCGCGTTTCGCTATGGTGCTGGAGAGCCTTCCCGCAGGTTCTGCCCTAATTCTTCACCACTGTCAACCGAACAAACCGATCCTGATAGGCGGAGAAATCGTCATGTGGAGAATCGTTCTCGTCATCGGCTCAGTCCTGCTCTTCCATCCAGTCGCAACACGCGCGCAAACAAAGACCCCGGAACACGGCGGCAAAATCGAGTCGCGCTACGACGGCTTCAATTATGAAACGCTCGCGCAGCTTCGCAAAATGAAGGTCTCATGCGACGGCGTCGGCGACTTGTTCAAGGACGCGTGCATCAGCATCGACGTCACGCTGCACTTCCCCGGATCGCAGTTCAACTACGTCCGCAACGTGACGCTGCAAGTGATCTTCGAAAACAAAGACTGGGTGCGCATTCATCCACCGGAATGGCGCGACCTCTCCGTCTCGACGGAATCGCAAACGTTTCGCTTCGGCCGGATGCGCCTGGTCACGAGGAAGATACCAGGCCAATGGGACTCGAAGATCGAGATCCTGGAAGCGACAATTCCGTACGAGTCGTTCAAGAAGATCGCGCAAGCGGATCAAGTGGAGATAAAAGTCGGGCCCGGCGCTGTGACGCTGCGCGACAATAACGTCGCCGCTCTGCGCGATCTGAACAGCCGCGTGATCCCTGCAAAGTCTACTGGCACATCTGCCAAAACTTTATCGCGTTCACCGGATAAATGAGCATGAGGATCTGAAGCAGCAGGCTGTCGTTGATCCAGAGCAGCAGCACCGCTTCGACGACCAGGAACGCGATCAGCACGCGGAACCAGCCGAGGCGCAGTGCGAGCCAAAAACCGAACGCGGCGCAGAATAAGTCGCCGAGGGAGTTCACGACGGTGTCGCCGGTGTAACCAAGCGCCGCCGTCTGTTCGCGATAACGGTTGATGACGAAGTTCGTGTTTTCGACGGCTTCCCACAGCATCTCGAGAACCACCGCGATAGTGAATTGCCACTGCGGAGAGACGTTTCTGAAGACGAGTGAGACGATCCAGAAGAGCAGGAATCCGTGGAGTATGTGAGTGAGACTGTAGGGATCGAACAACTGTTGCGAGTTGAGCGAGCTGCACGTGTCTCCGACCCACAGTTGAAACTCACCGCACGCGCAAATCAGCAGCCGTCCCTCGGCCCACAACACGAGCGCCGTCAGCGGTGGCACTAACGCCATCACTACGAGGGCCCAATACGATCGGCGATCTTTCGGCGGCGTTATTGTGGTCACGGCCGGCACTGAGACTCTCTCTCACCACGCATCTCCCGCTTGCGAGAGACTCATGAAAGAGGAATTTTCACAATCTCCTTCACCATGTATCTCCCGCTTGCGGGTGGGCCAGTGTACCACTAACTGAGCACGAGCATTTCAACCAACTCCTTCACCCGTTGCGCCGACTGCACGGACCACGGCAGATTCAGCGTGGCTTCTTCAGGCGACGTGTTCCCGGCTTCACTCAACACCTCGCTTTTGTCATCATGAACGCGGTTGTCGCGCCGATACGTAAAGACTACGCGGTAATCAGCCATCGTTAACAACGATCCCGGCGGAGTCGGAACAGGCGAAACGACGACGATCCCGGCGCCATCAGCCTTCCGCAGCACTTTTGACGCGATCTCGACGTACGCGCCAGTGTTCAACTCAGCGCGCAACAAGCTCACGTGGATGCGTTTCCAATCCAACGGCTCAGGACTCTGAACCAGAAACGCAAGCAAACTATTGTTCTGCTCCACACGCGTTACTCGCACAACCGGCGACGACGCGACAACGCCCGGCAACAGCGCCACAAGCGAATCGTACGCCCGCATCTCCGACTCGAGCGGCAAACTCCCAATCGTTCCTGCCGCCGCAATCATCGGAGCAACGTTCACCGCGCCAAGCAACGCGCGCGACGTCTTGCCTTCAAACGTCCCCATCTGCTCCACGAAGTTCTTGAAACGCGAGCTCAGGAAGCTGAAGCGATAGACCACCGGCGCCGATTTACGAAAATCGTCGACGTAAACGTCGGTGAACCTCGCATTCACAGTCCCCGAATACACACCAACTGAACCCGTCTCAATCGCCGCATCGGTAGCACTCACCAAACGCTCATCGCCGAGATAAACGTTGAACGACGATCCGATCGCTTCGACCGTGATCGCAAACGGCGTACTGGGAACCGTAAAGCCTTCCTTCGTGGCAAGCGGCGTCGGCACACCCGCAAACATGCGAATCAACTGACACCGGCCCGGCTCCATGATGAAGCGATAGTGCTCACCGGCGTTCCGGTACCGCCAAAGCATTCCCACACGCCCGCTAGTGAACGCCTGCGTGAACCGCATGTGGACGGTCAACCGGTAATCATTCCACGTCGAAGGCTGTTCCGGATGACTCGCGGCCAACTCAGACGCGTTCGAGTAAACAAGCGATGAAGCCGCATTGCCTGCGACCTGGCCCAACAACGGATCGTCCGTGCCTTCGATCTTCCACTGCGAGTTCGGACTGCCTGCATCGTCGCGCACCTGCCACCGTTCAAGCATCCCGTTTGGTCCATTCGCGACTGTCGTCTTATAGCCGGCAAACGCGTCGTGCAACAGTGCCGGTACGAGCCGCGCTTCACACAACGCGGACGGCGGCAGCGAGTGCGCCGCGGTCGCTGCGTTGAAAGTACTGTTCTTCACGATCGATCCGATCGGAATCAGCGAGCATCCAGCCGTGCTAAGCACCGAGAGCCAGCGCTCTTCGCGATCGGTCAGCGTCACCGTCTCAGCTTTGCCCCACTGATTTGCGAGCACGAGCCTGCGTCCCAGGTCATCGCGGATCGCGCCGTTGCTGTCGTGGAGATGAATCGATAGATCTCGCCGCCCGATGCGGTACATCAGCTCGACGTAGTTCTCGTCAAACTCCATACCGACGTCATACGCACGATAGAACAACCGCGACGGCACGGGCATATCAGGCGTAGGCGCAGCGAGCGCGGGCATCGTGCGGCGCACGTATCTTGAAAGATCGTCGAGCGGACTGACGAACTTACCACCGGGCAAACTATTCGGATCGGTACCGACCGGCACACTTAGGCTGGCAACTCCCGGAGGTCCATCCGTTCTGAAATACGCGTACTCAATCGCCGTGGGTTCGGGCTTGTAGCCCGCGAGCTTTCCTTCGCCACGCACCTTCATCGACGTCTTCACCTTCAGTCGATACGTCGTGTGCGGCTCGAGCACGTCACCCGTGTGCGTCCAGCGGACAAACTCGTCTTCGAAATGGCGCACGAGCACATTGCCGTCAATGTCGACGATCATCGGAATCATGAGCGTCGTCGAGAACAGTACGAGCGTTTGATCGCAGCAAATGACGTAACGGTCGTCGGGAAGAAGGGCGACGCTCGACGGCAACGCCGGCAGGCCAAACATCATTTTGTGCGGCTCTTCCTCCGGGTTGTTCAGGGAGATCCTGATCAGCAGGTTTTCAAACTCGCGTTGCGTCGCCAGGATCGTGTCCTGCTCGGCGTTGGCCCAACGCAGCATGAAGATCGAGCGGAGATCGGTAACGACGATCTCGCTGTTTCCGGTGGCGAGATCGATGCGAATCAATCTTCCGCCGTTAGCCTGTTCACTCACGTAAGCGGTCGTTAGATCGTTTGTTACCAACAAGCCGACGGCTTGATCGAGACCTTCCGCCAACGTGATTTGGTTCCCACGCATCGGGCCGGTCAGCGGGATCCGCAACAGTCTTCCGCTACGTTTGAGGTCATCGTATTCGACTACGTAAGCCTGTCCGCCTTCTTCGTCGAGCGCGATTTGGTGCGGCGCAGTCATGCCCTCGCTGATGACGACAGCGTTCTCGCGGTCCGTATTCCTGGTCAAATCAACTCGCAGCAGCGTTCCCGATCGCTCGGTGATGTAAGCCGTGTCGCCGGCGGCAGTGACAACGATATCTTCAGGGTTCGTGTAGCCGGTGCCGAGGATTTTGTACTCATCGCTGGTCACGTCGAACTCGGAAAGTTTGCCGTCGAATTCGACGAAAATGAGCTTGTTGAGACTCGGAACGTACGAACATCCGATCGCGCCGCCGAGCTCTTTGAGCACCGAAAAGCCTGCGTTTGTTTCAGAGTAATAGTCGACCTCGACGAGGTCGATGCCGCTGATCTGGATGTACGGACGATCCTCAGTTCCGCCCATCACGGCCGCGAAACCTTTTCGGTCTTTGTCGCGTCCGACGAAGTCCTGGAAACGTTCATACCGGCTGTCGGGAATCATGATTCGCACGAGGTTCGTCGGCCGCGGCAGCGTGATCGAGCCCCGATCTTTATTCGTGAACGCCAACGCGTGCGTCATTCCGTGTGACGGGCGGCTCATTTCCCTGATCGCCATGTTGGTCGTAGAGCCAAACACGAGTTCCGGTTCATCAGGATGGCGCCACTCTCGGCCCAGATTGTCGTTGAGATCGATCTCTTCAAAGTTCCAACCTGAACCCGGCAGTGTCTGGCATGGATAGTCGGTGTACTCGTCGCTGAACCACTCATCCCATGCGCGGCCGCTGCGACGCGTGTACTCGAACGGCGTCTTGGACCAGAGCCAGAGTTTTGTCTGTCCGACGTTGCGGCCGCCGCCTCCGGGCATCTGCGGCATCGGCGCCCAGGAGCCAAATAGCGTCGGCACACCAGCGCCGTTCGGCGACATGCCTTTGCGCGCAACCTCTTTCCAAGTTTTTTCCGGAAGCATCAACTTCTCGAGCGCGACCTCTTCCAGTCCGTAGCGAACGCGCGCCGGTCCCTGGTTTCTCACCGGATCACCGATGCGTTCAAACTCCGGAACGACAGGTTGAGCGTTGACGCCGACGAGAGCGTCGTCGTTGACGTTGCGAGCGAACGTGATGTGCGGCCGGCTGTCCAGCGGAACAACTGGCAGGTGGTCCAGTTTGTCAGGGACCGGATTGGCGCTGGTGTTGACGAAGAAACCATCGCCCCGGCCGTCATAGTTCGGCAGCAGCAGCGGCTTCGTTTCGCCACGCTGCACGCGCGGCAGCGGCCAGCTCGTCGTCGTTTTGAAGTGCTCGACTGCGATCTCTTTTAGCGGAAGAGGAATCGGCGGCGGAGTCAGTTGTGGTCCCCACTCCAGCTTGACGTTGACTGAGATGTCCGACAACGGCCACGGCAGATCGATGCCGACACGGAAGTTGCCGAGTATGTGCAGCGGATCGAAAACATCTGCCGCGAGACGCGCGTCGACAGTCAGACCGGCGCTAAAACCGAACACCGAGAGCCGCGCGCTGCCGTGCAGCGACAGGTCGCCGTAGAAGTGCGCGGGCTTCCAGCTCACGCGCGCGTTGCCGTCAATCCACGCTTCGAGACCGACATTCAACGGGCCGAATTGCCATTGCTGTTGGAAACCAACCCACGCGCCCATCGCGAGTTGCTGTGGGTTGAGCATCACGTACGAGTAAGAATCGAACAGTTTGAACAGGCGAGCAGACAGACGCCGTTCGCGCGGCTCGTTCAACCCGAGGTTGAGACGCCACGCGTTCGGATCGTTGAAGTTGAAGAAACCTTCGGCCGAACCGTGAATGTCGATCAAGCTTCCATTCGTTTTATCGTAACGGTACTGCGCGTCGAGTCCGACTTGTAAGGTGCCGGCGCGGCCGTCGAGTACGGCGATGGCGCTGAAGTTTGCATCTTTATCGAGCGCGGTGCGCTCCTGAAGCAGACTCGCGGATCCCTGCATGATCAGGATTGGACCAGGAAAGACGATCGCCAACAGCATCTTGCCCGAGAACGTGTGACCGTTGTCGGCAAGCGTGCCGAGCGTGACACCGGCGCCAAATCCCAAACTGCCGGGCACCGCGTTCCATTTCGTGAGGTTCGTGACGCCGTCCGGATCTCCTTCGTGATACCAGTCGTTACCGGCGCCGTTGAGCGCATACCACGGCTGGTCGGCCCTGCGGTTTGGTTCCATGTTCATCGCGAACAGGCCGGCCATGCCGTACACGCCGAGACCGGTCGCAAACAGCGGAATGCCCGCGGGAAACTCGGCCGCGAGATAGATCGCGAGATACGTCTTGCCATCCTTCATTCCGAAGACGGCGGTTGCGTCGATCTGCATCCTGAGCGCGATCAGATCGAGCTTGACTGCGCCGCGGAACTGCTGCGCATTGCTGTCGTACGAAACCTCGCCGGCGAACTTCAGCGTGTTCGGCACTTCAAACCCGACGCGCACACCGTTGAGCGAGATCTTCGGCGAGCGGCCGTCTTCAAACCACGTTAGACGCAATCCTTCCACAGACGCGCCAGCCGGCATTCCCGCGACGAGCTTCACGCCGCCAGTTAAGCCGACCCACTTGCCGCCGTCTTCGGTATTGCCGAAACCGAGTTTGCTGACCTCGACCTGGAAGCCCTGCACCTTCACCTGGTATTTCTGACGCAGATTCAGCCAGCCGCCGGCGAGATGGATGTTGCCTTTCGAATCGATCGACAGTTCGTCGACGTGGATGCTGGTCCACTGCACGCCCTGTGTTTCGCCGAACAGCGGCGTGAGCTCTCCGGCCACTTTGATCCGGAAGATTCCTTCAACCAGCTCGAACTGAATACTCTCGAGCTTCAACTTCAGAAGATCTTTCTTCGTGAGAGTGATCAATCCATCGGGCGAAGAAAGCCGGACACTGAGCGTGCCGTCGAGATTGATGGAGATCGTGACGTCCACGTACTCGTCGAAAAACGGGAGCAGCAGTTTTCCCTGGAGCGTCGCCGTTGTCAGCGCCGTCTGTTTGACTTCGATCTGTATGTCGAACAGCGCAAGCGGTATCCCAAACAATTCACCCGCACCGTCGCCGGTGTAGCGCTTCGTGTCAGGATTCAGTTGCGGCGAGTAGGTCGCATGAAAACGGCCACTCACGCCGCCCGTTCCGAGAACGCAGTAATCGGCTGAAAAATCAGGAAACCCCGTGAAGTCCGGCGGCAGCTTCACTTTCACATTTCTAAACCCGAGCCCGATGAACTCGCCGGTAATACCCGCGGCGACAGCCTCGTCGATCGTTGCGCCGCGTTCGAAATTCCACGTGATTCCACCAGCGCTGACCGTCACGCCGGTGTTCGCGATCTCCGATTCGGCCAGCGTCAGCGTTTCATCCGTAAGAACGGTGAAGCCGCTGTCACTCGAGAGCCTGAAATCAGCGTGCATCGCGAGCATTGCCGGTCCGTCTGTCTCGACGTCTCTAAGAACGTCGCGCGGAATGCGCAGCGCGATGGGAACGTTAACGAGTGAAAACGACGACTGTGGACCAATCACTGTGTTGGTCTCGAGCACGGTCCAACCTGCATCTGTTTCGCCAAACACGATCGCCGGTCCTTCGTCGCCCGCCGGTTCGAGCGCGAGCTCGTTTTCGAACGCGAGATGGACGTTGAATACCGCGCTGTCGCCGGACGGATAAGCGCGCGCCTCGGTGTAGTAAAGGCCGTCGAACACCTGCGCGAGTGCGTCAGTTGGAATGAGATCGGCCAGAGGGAAATCAGCGGCCTCGAAGAGGTCGACCAGTGGGTGAGCTGCGCGTCCTTGAAGTTCGTAAGTCATCGTTATTCCATCCAGTTGGCTGCAAGCCAGACGTCGGGGTTGTGGGGTTGATACCAGGGCAGAACGTAAGAGCCCGCGGTTCCAGTTCGGACACAATTCTTTACGCCGGTCTGATCGAGTATGGCGATTCCGGTGCGAACGCCGTTGTTTACAAGGTACCCGAGGAAGATCGGTGAATGACCCTCACGCGCCAATCCTCCCGGCGTAGGTGGTGTTGGATCGACGGTACGCGCGCGGATCTTGTCGAAGTCGCTGAAGAGATCCCAGAACTGTAGCGGTGCGCCTGGCTCCAGGTTGCCGGCCAGCATGTCCTCGACGATGCGGCTGCGGAAACTCTGGTCCGTTTCGCCTGGCTGGCGTATCGTGGTTTGTCCAGGGTTCACGACGAAATCGACTGCGAGCCCCGGCACCTGAATAGCAGCCGCGCCGCCGCCTCCACACCAGTTATCCGCGAACAAGCGCCACGTGCCGTCGGCTTGAAACAGGTCGATCTGGCTCTGCCAAACGGCGTAGGCCACTCTGCCTTCCGCCGTGTTCGGCGGTCGGGGAAAGAGGCCATCCTGCGGCACGACGAAACGCGGGAAGAGTTTCTCGAGCACCGGTCTCAACTTGACCGCCTCGAGGCCAATCGCCTGCGCCTGCGCCGCACCAGCGAGACCTTCACCGGCTCGATGATTCGGTTTTCCGTTTAAGACGACTCGCGCTTCGTCCGAGCCGATGGCTTCGATCACCAGCTTGCGAGTCGCGGCCGAGTTTTCACCTCGCACGCGATTGTTTAAGTAATAGACTTCAAAATTCAGCCGGCCGCCGGCGATTCGGTTGTTGACCAGCGCGCGCACTGTGCGGCGGAGTGAGAAGAACGTACACGACGCGCCAAAACCTTCCGGCCGGTGTCTTCGGTCGTAAATGATCTCCTGGCCCATGCGGCGCCGCATTTGGATATGCGGAATTCCCGTTACGGTTTGAGACGCCGCTGGCGCATCGACCTCGACGGGTGCATCGGCGGCTGCGTCTTGCCAGATATCGGCGACGCCGCCGGCAAGCCATCGCATCTCGCGCTCCGGCTTTCCGGCTGGACTTTGTACTTCGATCGAGAACCTCGCGCCGCCAAGGCTTTCAAGCCGTGTCAGCGAAAGAAAGAGAAGGCCATGAGCCGGAAGCCTCTGAAGAACCTCACGCCCAGTCTGAACGTGCGTCGCCTTCACGACCTGAGAAGGAAAGTGAACGGAGCAATCTTCTTCGGGCTTCCAGATGCGCGTGAAACGTATCGGGTAGTACTCTGGTACTCCATCCCTCTGCACGGCCGTCGCGAGAATTCGATCGGGCACCGCATTGCCTGAGTCTGCATCGATCATGTTCCCGAGCGAATGCGTGCGCAGGTTTCGATAAATCAGCCGCGCTGGAATGCTGCCGTTGTGCGGATGGGCAGGTTCCCAGTCACTCGTTACGTTGTTTGGGTTTTCGTAGTCGCCCTTCTCGCCATCGAATGGATCGCGCGCGCAACCCGTAGTGATGTAGAAATTGAAAGTGCTGCCCGTCTCGGGCGCCAGTTCCGGCATTTCGACAGCCACTTGCGAGTCGCCGGATGACTGCGTCCCTGATGTCAACATCGCGCATAGCCGGCCCTTGAGAAACCCGGAAACAATTTGCTTCATGCCTTCCGGCGTCTTTGGCGGAACGGTGCTTTTCTTGTCGGCGATTACTTTCTCGATTGGCAGTTCGGAAAGCGTCTCAAACAGAAAGTTACTGGTTATCTTGACGTCTGAATACCAGACGTCGCTCGGCGCGACCGGTTGGCCCGTGATCTGCTGGATCCGCTCGATCACGTTGGGATCTTTAAAAGTCAGACGCAGACGGCCGACAGTGGGCCATTTGTTGTAGTTCTCGGGAATAGCGTCTTTCGGCTCAGGAGGCTGCAATCCGGGTTGCGGATCGAAGTGAAACGTTATCAACCCTGGACCAAGCGGACGCAGTTTCGGCGTCCTGCCGCCGGACTTCAGTGAAAACTGAATCTGAAGCGACTGTGGATACGGGTCGGCAACCTGCGGGTTCGCGCTGAACGGAACGTCGGTGACAACCAGGCTCAGCGGGTCAATCTGCGATTGATCGTCGGGCGAGAATAAGAAGTAAAAGGGATTTCCAGGACGAAGCGGCATTAGATGTTCTCCGGGATGCTGATGGGGCCGATCACCGGCTCGTTGTCACTCAAGCGCCCGGCCTTGTTTCGAGCGCGGAGCTTGTATTGGTATGTGGAGCCGCCCAACAACCTGACGTCGTCGATCTGGCCTGCGATGGCAGGCGTCCAGCCCTTGATGCGGAGCCAGAAATCATCGTCGGCGGCGTCGCTGCGTTGTAGCGACAGTTCGAGGTCTTGAGGCAAGTTAGTGGTGTTCCAAATCACCTTCACCGTCTGCGTAGCCGCATTCCAGGTTGCTTCCGCTGATGGCGGAACAGGCCGGCTCGTGTCGTAAGCGCGTGCTACGACGATCTGAGATGGATTCGACGCGTTGTGATTAACGTCTTCGGCGACGAGACGGTAGTAGAAGTGTTTGTTCGTTTCGATCGTGGTATCGGTCCAACTCAGCTCCGCCGGATCTGCGGCAGAGGTATTTCGAACATGGACCAGCAACATGAGACTCACGTCCTGCGCACGGTCTTCGTCGTCAGTCCGATAAACGTTGTAGCGGGCAATGTCGGGCTCACGGTTCAGCGTCCACGAGAGCGTGATCTGCCGGTTTCCAGCGACGGCCTTCGTTAACGCCGGCGAACGTGGAGGCGTGGTATTCGGCACGGAAACAGGCGGCGTCGCGAGACTCAACGCGCTGCGATTTTGAGCGGCGTCGACGTAAGCGGCGCGATAGAAGTTGCGATTCGCGATGTGTCCTTCCAACGCGTCGAGGGTCGCGCGCAATGATGGTGAAGCGAGCGGGTTCGACGGATCGCCGATATGGAAACTGTCGGGATCGTCTGGACCGCGGCGGTTGTTGTTGGCCGGATCCTCCGGATGCAACGGCGCGGACGTGATCTGCGTGAACGCGACGTCATTGCCGGGCAAGCCGGCGAGCACGCGCAACGCATCGGATGAAAGCCCGCGGTAATACGCGAAAGCTTGAGCCGTTCCGGTCGCGTCGTGGGCGAAACTGTTCAACTGATTCAGTTCAGTCGAAACTTGCTGACGCTTCGCGCTGGTCCAACGCGGATCGACTGTCTCGCTCGGGAACAACTCGAGATTCGTCGGATCCAGCGCGGGACGCGGACGCTGCGCCCAGTCAACCTGGAACACTGCGTCGTCATATGCGCGGAACACGTGCGCCGCTGTTCGGGCCAGCGGCTGCCAGCGGAAGGTGTAGAACGAAGCTCCGTTTTGATCGGCACGCGTCGCGAACAATTGTTCCGGCATGCGCGGCAGTTGAGGCGCCGGCGGCGCAGCACGCAGCACGCGAAAGACTTTCACGGGCGCTCCGACTCGTCCTTCATTGCCGGGCCGTTCGGACCATTGACCTGCCCACTTCGGATCGTCCTGCGTGTACGGCTTGTTGTCCGCCGCGCTGACGCCAATGTGCGCATAGACGATTGGTTCCGTTAGCGATGGCGTCAGTGGCAGTCCACCTTGCGCGGCATCCAGCGGCACGGGCAGGAAGATCTCGTAATTGCGCACTGGCTGACCGGACGCATCTGTTCCCGCGGTCCAATTCTGATCCTGAGGAACGACCCAATAACGTCGCTGCCAACTCGCGGGCGTCGTGTAGTCGATAAAACGCGGATGGCGAATGCTGTAGATGCGATCGCCTTTCGTGGCGCCTTCGTATGGTTCCGCGAGAATCAACTGCGTCGGCGAAACCACGCTCGCGATGCGATACGATCGCTCGTCGGTCGCTACTTTAAAGAATGAATCTGCGAAGGCATCGGTCCACTCAGTACTGTCACCCGTAACGATCTTTGAACCGTTCGCAACGGATGCGCGGCCGGAGGCGTACGCAGGTGGAATCGCGATCGTGCAGGGCGTGTTCGGCTCCGGCGCGACGTTGTCACGCGGACCGACGTTTCGCACGCGCACTCGCAAAGGACTGCCCTCTTCACTGCCGACGATGACGAACGCATCGGCGCCTGCGTAGAGCGCTGCTCCGACGTAACTATTCGCCGGCGCATTGTTCGTAATGTCCGTGGTAACGTCGCTCTCCGTGAGGCTGGCTGCGACGACTGTTTGCGTGTTGCCGAGTACGGCGTTCAAGTTGCCGGCTTGATAGTAGATGCGAAACTCGCGCGTGTGCGGCGCCTGGTCCATGTGCGACTGCGGCCACTGCCAACGCACGCGCAATCCGATCAGCTTCTTCTGCGCGTCCGTCAGTTTGGTCCACCAGTTGTTGTAGGCGGCGTCTTTGACGACGGTCGGATCAGCCGGATCGAGCGCAAACGCTTCCACGGCTGTCGGCGGCGGCGGCGCAATCTTCGTGAGCAGCCGAATCGCCGACGAATTAATCACTGCGTCACTCGCCGGCTCCTGGTAGTACCACGGGCGCGGCTCGGGCATTGGCGACCACTGCCGCCAAGCACCGTCACGGCTGTTCGGAGTGTGACGTCCGAAGATGTCGATGCCGCTGACCTGGTAGCTGTACCAGCCATCGCCGAGCGCGTTGTCGAGCGCATGCAGTGGAAACGGAGGCCAGTCCGGCGCGGACTGCGTGTTGTTGGAGCCGGCGACGAGGATGGGCCAGTTCTTTGTCAGCAGGTTGTATTGCGCCAACGCGGCGGGCGTTTCGCCGTTGCCAAGGTTCGCGCGCCAGAGGTGATACATCACGCTTTGTCCAGGAAGCAGAACGCCGAAGGGGGTTTTCTTCAGATCCCAGCGCAAGCCAACGTTGTTGACTGCCTCTTCGGCGTTGCCGCTCTCCGTGCGCCGGCTGCTTCCCGGAAGCGCGTAGATTTCGAGTTGCTCCGGCTTGGCCAAAGCCGGCGCCTGGGCCTTACGCAGGTTGTAAACGGTCGACGCTTCAACGGTGCTGAACCCACTCTGCTGGATGATCGTCAGCATCGTGTCGGGATTCAGTTGGGCCACGCCGTTGTAGTCAGCGACGATCAGATAGTCGTAACTCTGTGCGGGATCGGCAGTGATGTCCGTGAAGTAGAGCCCGCTCATCTGGGCCACCGCCGGATGCAGCGATCCGAGAAGGACCATGTCCAATGGCGACTGGGCAGGCATGCGCGGCGCGATGGCGCCGGCGGCCGACGATTGAAGACGCGCGCCGATGCTGTAGACGCGGCCTGTTTCAGTCTCGTTCGGATATGCTCGTTCGAGCGTTAGTTGCGTGGCCGATTCGACACTGGCGATCGCGTAGACCGTCTCTTCGCCGTTTAGCTGGAAATCGAGACCGACGAGGTTCGCCGTCCATGACGTTCCGGTTCCCTCGACTTTGGTTGAGTCTTGCGTAACCTTGACTGTGCCCGCCGTTACAACCGGAGCAGGCAGCGTGCGATCGACCATTCCTCCGGCGTTCTTTCCGCCGGCGACGAGGTTCACGAGATAGTTGTAGAACTGCCCGTACTTGTCGCGCGAAATCAAATACTGTGATCCACTTCGTGACGCGCCCGAGTAGTTTCTGCTCAGCACCAGCTTCGTTGGCGACACCACCATGACGATCGTGTAGACCGTCGGATCGCTGCCGACTTGCAGCACCGCATCGACGAGCGCATTGGTCCAGTTCGTGTTTGTGCCCGTGACGATTGGCGAGCCGTTCGTTACCGAGATCAGGCCGGCGCTGGTGACCGGAGTGGGCGTTGACGTGAACTGCTGCGCGCTTCCGTACTGAATGCGATCCGCGGCAAGTTGACGCGACGCGGCAAAGTTTTCCGGCGCCTGCGGCGTACACGGATAATCGGGATGCGTGATGGGGAGACGCAGTGGATACGGAACGCCTGATAACTTGGCCCAACCATTCGTCGCGCCTTGCGAGAGCGGCACGATGCCGAGATCGATTAGAGCCGCGGGGGCGGACGTGACGTCGACGACGTTGATGCCTTCGAATTCGAGTTGTTCGGCGACGACGCGTCCGGCATAGCCGCGGATGCGCTTCTGTTGAACGGGCGTGGTCGAGGCGTACGCCGTCAGCACAACTTCTGAAACCGTGCTCGTGCCGTACGTCAACCCGTTGAGAATTACACGTTCCTGGCTGGAGTCCAGCTCGATTTCGGTCAGGTGTTCGTCGATCAGGATGTGCTTGATGCCGGGGCCGGCGAGCAGGATGGTTTCTGACACACGGCTGCTTGCGTCGCGCATCGCGGCCAGCTCGAGTCGCGCTCCGGCTGTGTTGAAGATTTCAATCGTCGGGGCGCCGGCAGGATCGTTGCGGCGGCCCGCACCGGTCAGTGTTACTTCGACGAAATTCGCTGTTTGCGGCAGCGTGATCCAGAGCTTGAACTTGCACCCGAGACCCGTGATCGTTCCCGAGTCGGTTTCGACGGAACGGATGAAATTGTTCGGCCGTTTATGGTCCTCTTTTCCGTCTTGCTCGCGCGCCTCGAATTCGACGCCGCTTTCCGTTAACGGATTGGGCAGGGCGCCCGTTGAGCGGTCGCGGAAACTGATCGTGTTCTTCACCGGCGGCGGATCGCCTGGGCGCGTGCGAAATCCGATGCGCGCTTCGACGCGTCTCGCAGGTTGCGCTTCGGGCAACACGACCGCGAGAAACTTGCGATTGGCGAGATCGAATTCAACGCTAGCGCTCGGCAGAAAGTCTTCAGTCAGCACGAGGTTCTGGTCGCTGACGACGCGGCCCAGCGGCGTGTCGAGGCTGTTGCTGGGCCACGGGCCGGGCGGCAGACTGCCCGTGTGCTGGCTGAGCCACGAAGGCGTGCCGTGATCGTGAGCGCGCCGGAACAGGTAGAACCCATGCCATGGGAACCCGAGTTCACGCTTGAACGCCCAACGCAGGTGGATGCCGTCGAGTAGCGGCGGCTGCTCGGAGTTCGGCGGCACGTCGTTCGCGCTGCCGAGTCCAACCATTACGAGATTTGATGTTTGCAGAGCCATTTGTACTCATGTGGCTCTTTTGGGGAATTCGTCACACTTGCAGATGAAAAATTTTTTTAGCGACATCGAGACCAGCGCCAGCGCGCTCCAGCGCGAAAAAACCGTCTACGCCCCCCGCAAATGGGAACCCACACAAGTTACTTGTGTTAACGGTAGAGATCAGACAGGATGAGATGGATCACGTGTTTTCCTCATACTTCCCAGGAGTAGATTGACGACGCAAAGCGCCAGGGAGGCATTGATGAGAAGGATTCGCTACTCGGTTGCAATGAGTCTTGACGGGTATATCGCCGGCCCGAAGGGCGAGGCCGACTGGATCATTATGGACCCGGATATCGACTTCGCCGGGTTGTTCGATCAGTTCGATACGTTCCTCATAGGACGCCGGACGTTCGAGGCGATGGCCCAAGCTGGGCAGGGCGGGTCGCTTGGTGTGAAGACCATCGTTTTCTCGCGGACGTTGCGTCAGCAGGATTATCCGCAGGTGACGATCGTCGGTGAAGGCGTAGAGGAGACAGTGGCCGCTCTCCGCGCTGAGGCGGGAAAAGATATTTGGCTATTCGGCGGCGGCTCACTCTTTCGTAGTCTGCTCGAAGCACGGCTGGTGGACACAGTTGAGGTCGGGATTGTGCCTGTCCTGCTCGGCGGCGGCATCCCGCTCCTCCCGCCACCAGCGACGCAGACGAAGCTAAGGCTGACCAAGCACAAAATCTACGAGAAGACAGGGATCGTCAGTTTAGAGTACGCAGTCCACTATACGCGCCCGAGCAAGCGGCGGCCGCGCAAATAGTTGGTGGCCACTGCAAGGACCGACCCGGCTCTCTCGAACCAGATAGGCCAACTGTATAGCGCTGGTGAGGATTACACGTTACACCAAGCTTTGTTGACACTTGCTTGTGAGTTCATTCAG
>DASRIM010000241.1:0-16099 GCA_035649995.1 Pyrinomonadaceae bacterium
CGCCTCGCCTTTGTTCTCGCCATCGATGTAGAGGTTCTGCTCTTCCCACTTCGCCAGCGCCTGCGCGTAAGTCTCTTTCGTTTTCGGCAGCGCGTTCAAACTGCTTTCGAACCGATCGAGTATCGGTTTCAGTTCGGGTGACGAAAGAAGACCTTCATGACTGGTCCATGCTTCCGCGGGCGTGCCACCCCACGACGTGTTGATTAAACCGATCGGCGTCTTCAGATGTTGATGAAGCTCACGTCCGAAGAAGTATCCGACGGCGGAAAACTGTCCGGCCTCCTCCGGCGTCGTGACGACCCAGCGACCCCGCACGTCGTCGAGCGGCGACGTCGAGATCTTCTTTTCTACCGTGAACAACCGGATCTCGTTGTAGTTGGCCTTCGCGAGGACGTCAGCAGCGTTATCCGTATTGCTGAGCGGCCACTCCATGTTCGATTGCCCCGAGCAGATCCATACCTCTCCGACCAGCACGTTCTTGATCGTCAAGACGTTGTCGCCTTTGACGATCAACTCTGAGGAGGCACCGCCAACTGCTTTCAACGGCCCGAGCCACACTTCCCAGCGGCCCTGCGCATTGGCGACCGCGTTGACGGACTTCTTATTGAACGTGACGGTGACGTGCTCTCCAGCGTTTGCAGTTCCCCAGATGCGGACCTTCATGCCACGCTGCAACACCATGTTGTCGCTGATGATTGCGGGAAGACGAACTTCAGCGCGCACGACGCCGGCAAGAATCAGAACCAGTACCAGCCTGAAGCTATTTGCAAACACGGAATTTAGTATGTTCATGCGAGACGGTACTCGAAAACGAACCGGCCGATTTGGATCGTTCCCTTGCCACCGGTTGCGGGTTGAATCAACAGTGTGCGTACCATGGAGCTCTTGCGGTTGCGAAATGCTTCGACGCTGCCAACCTCGTCTCCGCTCGAAGCGCGATAAAACGTGATCGTGATGCTGTCCGGCGTCTTACGCTGGTAACCGAAAACATACTCGCCCGGTTCCAGCGAAAAATCTCCAACCTGCATCGGCACCTGAACGATGAAGAAATGCGAATACTTCCCTTCCGCGGAGTAGCCCGCGGTAATCATCACCACGCCCGCGATGAACTTGCCTTTTCCATCGGTGACGCCGGACGCCGTGCGAAACTCAGTTTCGATGTTCTCCTTGATCACCGCCGCGCGAGCAGGAATGACTTTCTTGAGCTCCGCTTCCGAAGCGACGCGCCAGCCGGCCGCGTTGCCGCCCACGTTAGCGAATGCCACCGTCCAGATCAGCAGCAGCAAAGCGAGCGCGTTTGCAAGTTTCTTCTTCATCAAATTCTCCACCCGGGTCCCTGAAGGTTGACGCTTCTCATAATTACATGAGTTTCCCGGAATGTTAAAGTATGCGCAGGACAAATGCGTCGCCTACGACACTTTCCAGTTGCCGCGGCACTTCTTTTTATCGCCATCACTAGCTCTCCGGGCCTGGATCCAAACGGAAGCCTGAACGATTTTGGCCACCAGTCATGGCTGACTGAAAACGGTCTGCCGCAGAACACGGTACAGGCAATCGTCCAGACGCAGGATGGCTATCTTTGGATCGGAACGCAGGAAGGCGTTGCTCGTTTCGACGGCGTGAATTTCACGGTGTTCGACAAAGAGAATACGCCCGCGTTCAAAAGCAATGACATTCGTTTTTTGCAACCAGACCGGCGAGGCCGCTTATGGATCAGCACGTCTTACGGGCTCGTGTGCCGCGACAATGGCGAGTTTCGCGGTTATACCGTAAACGAAGGTTTGCCTGACAACAGCATCGGACCAATCGTCGAAGACGCGAGTGGAAACATCTGGATCGGCACTGCCGGCGGCCTCGCGCGTTTTGAAAACGAAAAGTTCAAAACGTTTACGACCGAGCAAGGGTTATCCAGCAACCTGGTTCTGACGCTGTACGCGAGAACAAACGGAACGATATTGGTCGGAACATCCGCCGGCGTTCAATCCGTCAGCGGCGATCAGTTTACGAGTTGGACCATTCCCTCGCTGATGCTGCCCTCGAACATTCTGGCGATGGCGGAGACGAAGAACGGGCAGGTGTGGTACGGAACGCCTTATGGTCTTTACGGTCTTCATGGAGGGATTCCGCTCAACTTGCCGAACGAACGCATCAGCGCGTTGCTGGCCGACCGCGAGGGCGCACTCTGGATAGGAACTCCGGGCGGTATCGCGCGTTGGCAAAACGGCAAACTCGAAACGTTCACTTCGGCGAACGGACTCTCGAGCAACCTCGTCCTCTCGATGTTCGAGGATCGCGAAGGCAGCATCTGGATCGGCACGGAAGCGGGCGGCCTGAACCAACTGAAAAGCAAAAAGTTCAAGACGTTCACGACCAGGGAGGGACTGCCGAGCGATCTCGTAAAGACTGTTTACCAGGAGGCGCAGGGAGGAATCTGGATTGGTTCCAACGGCGGCGGTCTGACGCTTTTCAAGGACGGCAAGTTCACGACATGGACCACGAAAGACGGTTTGTCGAGCGACGTCGTTCTTTCGCTCGCGGGCGACAAGGAAGGAACGATCTGGGTCGGCACGCCTGATGGTCTCAACCGTTTCCGGGACGGAAATTTTCAGTTGTTCACGTTTGCCGACGGGCTTTCGAACGACCTCATCCGCTCGGTTTTCGTCGATCGCAGCGGCGTGCTCTGGGTCGGCACTCGCGACGGTCTCAACGTGCTTCGCGGCAAAGAGTTTACGACCTTCACAACGCAGGACGGGCTCGCGAACAACTTCATAGGCGCCATCTATGAAGACTCCAAAGGCAATCTCTGGGTCGGCACCCTCGGTGGTTTGAGCAGGATAAAAGACGGCAAGTTTCAGACGTTCACGATCAAGGACGGCCTCTCCAGCAACACAGTCATATCGCTTTACGAAGACGCGTCCGGCGACCTGTGGATCGGAACAAACGGCGGCGGCCTGAACCGGCTGCGCGGCGACAAGTTCGTGTCTTTCACTTCCGGCAAGGGCCTCTCGGCTGACGTCATCTATCGCATCCTCGAAGACAAACAGCAGAACCTGTGGTGCAGCTCGAATAAAGGCATCTTCCGCGTCAACAAAGCCGAGCTCGAAAAGGCTGCGAACGACGCCAACTACAATGTGAATCCAGTGTTCTATGGCCCGGCTGACGGGACGTTGACGCGCGAGGCCAGCGGCGGCGGCCATCCTGCGGGCTGGCAAACGAGCGACGGCCGCATGTGGTTCGCTACTATTAAAGGACTGGCCGTCATCGATCCCGAACACATTCCACTCAACACTACGCCGCCGCCGATCGCGATCGAACAGCTCGTCGTCGATAATAAAAACGCCGCCTTGAACCAGGAAGTGTCACTTTCACCGGGCACTTCGCGGTTGGACTTCTACTACACGGCGCTGAGTTTTATCGCGCCCGAGAACGTGCGTTTCAAATACAAGCTCGAAGGTTTCGACGATAACTGGATCGATGCGGGCTCACGGCGCGTGGCCTCGTATACCAACTTGCGGCCCGGGAATTACAAGTTTCGCGTGATCGCCGCTAACAACGACGGCGTTTGGAACGAGAGCGGCGCCGCTGTTGATTTCTATTTGCAGCCGCGCTTTTATCAGACTTACTCGTTCTACATACTGTGCGTGTTGTTGTTGGCGGCGGCCGGCTGGCTGCTGTATCGCATGCGCGTGAGGCGAATGGCGCTCGAGTTTCGCGCCGTGCTCTCCGAGCGCAACCGCATCGCGCGTGAGATACACGACAACCTGGCCCAGGACATTCTCGGTATCTCTGTTCAATTGGAGCTCGTCGCGAGACTTATGCCGGCGGCGGCTGAGGCCGCCAAGGGCCATCTGGATCGAGCACGGCTGCTGGTGCGAAACAGCATGACCGAAGCGCGGCGTTATGTTTGGGACTTGCGTTCCCAGGAACTACACAAAAAGGATCTGCCGGCGGCGCTGCGCGACACGACCAGCCGGTTGACTGCCGATACCGGAATCGACGCGGTCGTTGAGGTGACCGGACCGCCGCAACCGTTGCCGGTCGCCGTCGAGACAAACCTGTTGCGCATCGGACAGGAAGCAGTCAACAACGCGGTGAAGCACGCGCAGGCGAAACGTATCGACGTCGGGCTGAACTTCGATGCGCATAACGTGCGGCTCAGTGTTCGCGACGACGGCCGCGGCTTCAATCCGAACGATCAGATCGGCGACGGCCACTTCGGACTCATCGGCATGCGCGAGCGCGCCGAGCAGATCGGCGGCGTCCTGACAATCGACAGCGCGGTCGAACGCGGCACGCAGATTCTTGTTACAATCGGGCTCGAGAAAGGATGAACAAGTTTTGACCAACAAGATCCGCGTAATGGTGATCGACGATCAGGCGGTAGTCAGGCAGGGCTTCGTTTCTCTCATCAACACTGTCGCCGACATGGAAGTCATCGCCCAGGGAGTGAACGGGCAGCAGGCGCTCGAGCTTTACCGCGAGCATCAGCCGGACATCACGCTGATGGACCTGCGGATGCCGGTGATGAGCGGCGTCGAAGCGATTGCGAAGATCCGTCAGCAGTTTGCGGAAGCGCGCATCATCGTGCTCACCACTTACGACGGAGACGAAGACATCTACCGCGCGCTACAGGCGGGCGCGCAGGGCTACTTGCTGAAAGACATGTTCTTCGAAGAGCTGGAAGACGCGATCCGCAAGGTCCATGCTGGAGCAAAGCGGCTACCGGCCGTCGTTGCGGAACGACTGGCCGAGCGAATGGGCGCGTCTGAGCTGACGTTGCGAGAGTTGGAAGTGCTTCAGGAGATCGTGAAAGGTAAGACCAACAAGGAGATCGCGACTACGCTGCACATCAGCGAAGCGACGGTGAAGAGCCACATCAACAACATTCTCGGGAAACTCGGCGTAAGTGACCGCACCCAGGCCGCCACACGCGCGCTCCAACGCGGGATCGTCCACCTGTAACCTCAATCTAAAGTTGGAGACGATGGCCCAACATACAGGCCATGACAGCTCTCAGAAATACTGCTACTTTCGCTGCGTTCTACACCAATTTTCCGGTTCCGAGGAATCAAGAGCTTCTTATCCTACCTAACTTGTTGCAGACCTAAAAAAGAGGCTTGATTCAAAATCACATATCCTCGGAACCGGATTTCACTTCATCGCACACGAATCGTTTTCCTTAACCTCGCGTCAGTAGAAGATCCACCGACGATAATTTCTACCTGATCCTTTTCGACCGTCCACTGGTCCTTGTCCGCATCCCAGTAAGCCAGCCGCGACGCCGGCAGCGAGAGCGTTACTGTTTTCTCCTCCTGCGGACGCAGATGGACGCGGCTGAACGCCTTCAACTCCTTCAAAGGACGAGCGACAGCGGAATCGACGTGCCTGACATACAACTGCACGACTTCATCCCCGGCGCGCCGTCCTGTGTTCTTCACGACGACGCTGACGTCGATCTGACCGCCGGCCGACAGCGACGGCATGCTCGTCTTCAAATCTCGATAAGCAAACGTGGTGTAACTCAAGCCATAACCGAACGGGTACAGCGGCGTGTCGCGAAAGTACATGTAAGTTCTTCCACGACGGATGTCGTAGTCCATCATCGGCGGCAACTGCTGGAGTGATCTGGGCCACGTCTGCACTAAACGGCCGGCCGGGTTGTAATCGCCGAACAACACGCTCGCGAGAGCGCGCCCTTCTTCCTGAGCGTTAAGCGCCATGTGAACAATCGCGGGCACGTTGTCCTGCGTCCAGTTGATCGCATACGGAAAGCTCGACTTGAGCACCACGATCGTCTTCGGGTTCGCCTGAAACACCGCCTTGATCAACTCTTCCTGTTCCAACGTGATCGACTGCCGATCCACGGCCTCGCGTCCTTCACTCGGCACGGATACTTTCGCCCACACGTTGTCGAAACCGCCGTTCGGATGATTACCGACGCAGACGATAGCAACGTCTGACTCGCGCGCGGCTTTGACCGCAGCCTCGCCATCGGTGGCGTAGTTGACCTTCACGGATTGGCCCACGGCGTTTTTGATTCCTTCGAGCGGCGAGATGGCGTACGGAGGCGTCCCGCTGTACCAATCGAGCAAAACTTCATTCGCACGTGGGCCAACCACCGCGATCGATTTCAGCGACTTCTGATCCAGCGGCAAGAGATTCGACGAGTTCTTCAACAGGACGATCGATTTCTGAGCGGCGAGCAGCGCCAGTGATTTGTGTTTATCGGTGAGCCACGGGTCCGTCTGTTCCTGGCCAATAGATGAATACGGAACGAGCGATGGAGGATCGAGCAAGCCAAGCCGGATCATGACTCTAAAGTTGCCTCGCAGTGCGCGATCGATGTCGGCCTCAGTCAACAGGCCTTTCTTCAGTGCGCCCCTGACGGCGTCGCGGTAGTCGTCGAGAAACTGGCCGATGCCGGCTTTTACCGATTCCGCGGCGGCGGTCTCGAAATCCGGGTAGTACTTGTGAGCGGTGACCATCAGGCGCATCGCCCCGGCATCTGTACAGATGATTCCATCCTGGCCCCACTGCTCGCGGGTGATCTTCTGGAGCACGGGATTGATGGTCATCGGAACTTTGTTGACGGCGTTGTAAGCGGCCATGTACGCGCGCGAGCCGCCTTCGATCACGCCCATGCGAAACGGCATCGCATAGTATTCGTGAAACAGACGTTCGTCGAAATCGGAGCTTGATTTGTCACGATCGTTCTCGTTGCTGTTGGCGAGGAAGTGCTTCATCAGCGCGGCGGACTGCCAGTAGGTCGGGTGATCACCCTGGAGACCTTTGGTGAAGGCGACGACGAGCGCGCCGTTGAGGTACGCGTCCTCGCCGTAGCACTCTTCCGTTCGGCCCCAACGCGGATCGCGTCCGAGATCGGCGTTGGGAGATCTGATCACGATTCCGCCCTGATGATATTTAGGGCTCTGAAAAACGTAACGCGCCTCGTAGCCTTCGACCTGTCCGGCCTGTTTCAACAGCTCCTGGTCCCACGTCTCTCCGAGCCCGATTCCCTGTGGAAACGTGGTGCTCGGGATCGTCAACGGCCGGCCCCATTTGCCTGGACCACCTTGAGTCAAACCGTGAATGCCTTCGACGTGGCCGCTGCCCCTGATGCCGAGGCGAGCAACGCTTGGGTTCGTGTCGAGACATTCGATCTTCTCGTCGAGTGTCATCAACGAGAGAATGTTATCGACGCGCTGTTCGATAGGAAGAGCGGGATTTTGGAAAGGATGCGACGGCGCCTGCGACTGCGGCGACTGCGCCGCGATCATCATGGCGGCGGCCACGCAGATCGACAACAACATCAAACGAATGCTGTTTACGATCATTGGCCGCCTTCGACAACCTTCAGGTATTTGCGTATCGGTGGATTGGTCAGCTTGTCGACGCGCCCGCTGGGCCACTTGATCTCGATGCTGTCGATCTTCGTCGCCGCGCCGATGCCCAGAATTTCGCGCGGATCGTGCGACGAAAGATAACTGCCGCCGGCGGTCTTCAGACGGCGATACTTCACGCCGCCCGCTTCCCATGTGATCATCGCGCCGACTGCTCCGGGATTGCTGCGCGTCGCGACGAGGTTCAGACCGATCCAGTTGTTTCGGTTGCCGCCCTCGTTTCGCAGCAGCAGCGGCGCGTCGCCGTTATTGATGATCAGGACGTCGAGATCTCCGTCGTTATCGTAATCGCCGGCGGACAAGCCGCGCGCCGGATAGTCTTTGGCGAAAGGCGCTCCGGAAATGGCGCTGACGTTCTTGTACATGCCCTTCACGTTCTCAAACATCAACAACGGCTCTTTGTATTTAACTTTGAGCGTCTGCAGCTCGACCATGTCGTCCGGATGGCCGTTGGCCAGTATCAGATCGGCATCGCCGTCGTTGTCATAATCGAAGAAACGCAAGCCCCAACCGCTGAGCAGCCGCGTCGCCGGTGCGATCTCGCCCGGCTTGTCGATGAAGGTCAGATCTTTCTGGTTATGGTAGAGACTGAACAACTCCTGATCGATATTCGCGACGAACAAGTCCTGCCAGCCGTCGCCGTCGTAATCTGTCGCGTCAACGCCCATTCCCGACCGCGGCGAGCCCGAATCGCTGTACGCGACGCCGGACAGCAAGCCGGCCTCTTCAAATTTTCCCTTTCCTTTATTTACGAAGAGGAAGTTCGCGAGCGTGTCGTTGGCGACGAAGAGATCCATCAAGCCGTCGTTGTTGACGTCAGTCGCAACGGCGCCAAACGATTTTCCGAGCGAGGCGGCGATGCCGGAATCTTTGCTGACGTCGAGAAACTTACCGCCTCCCTGGTTGTGGAACAAAAAACTCGAGCGAGGCTTGAAGACGCGGGGAACGCAGTAATAGCGGCGCCCGACACGATTGTCGCCGCAGAAGATCGTGCCGTTGCCGCTGTACTGCACGAAGCTCGAGACGAAGAGATCCAGCTTGCTGTCGTTGTCGTAGTCGAACCACGTCGCGCAGGTGGACCAGTTTGGCGCAGCGACCCCGGCCGTGTCGGTCACGTTTGAAAAGGTGCCGTTGCCGTTGTTGTGAAAGAGCACGTTGACGCCGTAGTTGGTGACGTACAAGTCCTGCCAGCCGTCGCCGTCGTAATCAGCCGCGGCAGCGCCCATTCCGAAGTGGCCCATCTGGCCGCACGCGACGCCGGCCTTGTCCGTCACGTCGACGAAAGTGCCGTCGCCGTTGTTTCGATACAAGGCGTTCTTGATCGGCGTCTTCGGATTGTAGAAGTCTGATGGTCCACTGTTGACGAGATAGATGTCCATCCAGCCGTCGTTGTCGTAGTCGAAGAAGAGACCGCCGCCGCCGCACGTCTCCGGAAGGTGGCGCAACTCCGAGCGCCCGTTGTCGTGGACCCACGTGATCTTGCTTTGCGCCGGCGTGACTTCGGCAAACGTCACTCGCGCCGCCGCAGTGTCGGGCGCGGAGTTTCGTTGAGCAGTAAGCGGTTGCAGCCAACCGCTGGCTAACAACAGTGCGACGACCGTCGCGGAGCAGAAATACTTCATGCGTCGTTTATGAGATGGCCGATTCAATTAGGAAACTTTTCTCCCGGTCTGACGACGCGGATGTAGTGGTCGGTAAAATCGAAGTGCGCGGCCTTCACTTCCACTTTCGGCATGTGGCAGGAGGTGCAATCTTTATCCGCGACGGGACAGGTACCCTTGCTGTCGGCCTTCGCCGGTTTGCCCTTCAACGAGTGACACGCCAAACACTTGCTGTCGTAGTGAGCGGAATCTTCTTTGAGATCTTCGTGCGGATTGTGACAGGCGACGCAGCTTATGGCCTTGTCGTCTGAATAACACTTGCTGTGGAAGATGCGATACGGCTGGAAGCGGACGTTGTTGATCTCGAGGCTCTTCAACAACGAGAATTCGTCGCTGCCGCGATGACACGACGCGCAGAACTGTTGCGTCAACTCGTCGCCGCTCAACCGGCCGGGATTGAAGATCAACCTCGAGCCCGGTTCACCTTCTTTAATCGCCGCGACGTGCTTGCCGCCTGGTCCATGACAACTCTCGCAGCGCACGCCGTGGACGAATTTGTCGAGACGCAATTGCGAGCCGCTGAGAGCACCCGTCGCGTGACAACTAAAACAGTCGGAAACCTCGCGATCGGAAAGGTGACGTCCAACCGCTTCGTTCAGCGACGCCGGTACGTTGCGCGGCGCGCCAATGGTGAAATCCAGCGCCTTCGTTTCTTTGTAGAAACTGACCAGGCTTTCGTAGAACTTGCCGTCGCGTTCGAGCACATAAGTTTGGCCCATCTTGCCTTCTCCGAAGGCATAGACGATAGGCAAGGTGATCGTGTCTTTTCCGTCAGTAACCGAGTAGATGCTTTGTTTGCCGTTGCGCTTGATCTGGTAGAAGTATGGACCATTGCGCATCATCAATTGCGGGTTCTCATTGAGGATTTTCGACGTCGCGACCGGCTCCATCGCCATGGCCATGCCGGTTTGAGCGTGCGCGGCCACGTACTTCTTGTGACATTCAGCGCACGCCTGGTCGCCGAGAAACACGGCATCCGCCGGAACTCTTCTCGGGTTCCAACGCGCGACGACGGTATTCACCTGACCGCTGACTGAGAGCGGCTCGAGCATCACGACGGCCGCGGCCATCAGGCTCAAGGCAATCGCCACCACAATTAACAATGACTGTCTGATCCGTGAATTCATTTGGGATTCTTTAATGCGTGTTACGGATTCGGCTTGTCCGGTGTTTGATCTGGCGCCGGGCCAGACTTATCGAGCTGGCGCTTCTGATTGAACTCGTCCTGTAGCTTTTTGAAGGCCTCGCGTTCGCGCGCGGCTTCCTGCTTGCGGCCGGCACGCGTGTAAGCGCGCGCTAGAGCGAAATGCATTTCGGGGCTCGACGGCGCGAGCCGTACTCCTTCTTCCAACTCCTTGATTGAGCGCTCAACTTCTCCGAGCTCGAGCAGCACACGGCCGAGCACGTTGCGCGCCGCGTACAACTTCGGCGCGAGTTGAACTGCTTTCTCCGCCAGCGGCAGCGCATCGTTGAATTGATCTCGCTTGAGATACTCAAACGCCATCTGCACCATCGCCGGATAATGCAACGGCGAGATCTCCAGTTCGCGTTTGAATTCCTTCAGCGCAAGGTCAGCGTCCTGCGACAACATGAAAACGCCAAACGGGTAGTGGATGTTTGGATCGTTCGGATAACGAGACAACAACATGTCGAACGCCGCACGCGCCTGCGGCTGGCGGCGTGCCGCCATGTTGTAGCCCGCCTGCCCGGCGATGAGAATCTTTTCTCGCTGCACCGCCGGAATCTCCTTCGGCAGGTAAGGCATTCTCAGCAGCGTCAGGCCGAAAGCCTCGATGATCTTCGGACTGTCGTTCCCCACGCGCATGAACTCACTCAACACTTCGTACGCGCTTTCAAAAAGCTCGAAGCGAACATACAGCAACGCAGTGTGGTAACGAACAACCGCGGCAAGCTCGGTATCGTCGTTCACTCCCTGCGCGCGCGCACGCTGTAGCGACATGACGGACTTCTCGAAATCGCCGGTCTGAAACTGACATAGACCAAGCATCGCCCATGCGGGTCCGCGGTTCGGCTCGAGCGCCGCGAGGTTCATAAACGCGTCGCGGGCCTGCGGGTACAAGTCTTTCTGATAAAAGATCGCGCCGACGTACCACCAACCTTCGGACCACTTGGGCCGAATTTTCAAAGCCTCGCCGTAAAGCGAAACTGCATCCTCGAGACGCTCGGCTAATCGCGCCTCGTCAGCAAGTTTGACGAAGCGATCAAAGTCCGCGTCGCTTTTGGCGGACGCTTGCGGCGGCGGAGTTTTAGTTTTCGCCTGCGGTTTGCGCGTAGACTGCGCCGAGCCCGCCGCCCAGCAGATGAGCAACACGGTCAGCAAAGCTACGACTGTGAACAAACGGTTCATGATATTCGCGATATTCACAGACCGGGTCACGGCTGCGGCCGTTTTATGTCGTTCGGCTGCGGTTTCGCAGGCGTTGGCTCTTCAACCTGAGCGCCTGGCTGTTTCGCCTGTTGCTCGGCATTCGACTTTTGAATGAGCGCCTTCTCGCGGTCGCCATCCGCTTTGCGATTCAAACGGTAATAGACTGACGCCAGCAGCACACGCGCTTCGACGAAGTCGCCGTGCTCTTTCAAAACACCTTCGAGCAACGGAAGCGCATCGTTTGGTTTGCCTGCCGCAGCGAAAGCTGCCGCGAGGTGATAACGCGCGTACTGTTCTCGCGGACGCAGTTGGACCGCACGGCGCAAGTGGCTGAGAGCTTCATCGAACAGCCGGTCGTGCCGGAGCAACATTCCGAGGTAAAGATTGGAGTCGAAATCGTTCGGGTTGCCGGCGAGCTCATTTCTGAAAGCGACCTTGGCCCTGTCCGTGTCTCCCAAACGCATCAACACGCGGCCGTGCCATCCCTGAACACCCGGCAGCTTCGGATTCAACTCGATCGCTCGCTGCGACTCTTTGAGAGCGCCTTGCGCATCGTCCGCCAGCAACAGAATCGACGCCATCAGCAGATGAGCTTCGACGGAGTCTTCGTGCCGAAACAGACGATCGATGATCGCCTGCCCTTTTTCTAACTGCCCGTCGCCGATGAGTGCGCTGCCAAGCAGGTATGCGAGCGTGCGGTTCGACGGATCGCTGTCCGCCATGGGCGAGAGCGACTGAATGACTTTCTTGTACTCGCCGAGCTTGACTTGAGCGTCCGCCAGCACCAAACGCGCATTCAACGTTTGCGGGTTCGACGGCGCCGAAGCGAGAAGCCCTTCCAGTTCAGCGGCCGCCTCCGTGAACCACGCGGCCTTGTAATAGGCGAGAGCAAGATTGAAACGAATTGGGTAGTTTGCGACGTCGGCCGCGAGGGCGCGTTTGTATTGTTCGATCGCGTCTTCGTAGCGGCCGAGTGCCGAGTACGCGGCGCCCAGGTTCGATCGCACGTCGACTCGCGCGGGATGCGTCGCGAGAATCGCAAGGTAGGCGCGCACCGCGCCCTGTAGATCACCCGACTGGTGCAACTGAGTAGCGCGCTCAAATTCACGCTCTACATCGCCCGCAGGACGCTGCGCTGATGCCGCGCCAACGCACACCGCTGACGCGATAAAAAACAAGATTGCAGCAACAACTTTGCACCGTCCTCTATTGAAAGCCATTTATAAATCCAGGCGAGCCTAAGATTGTGAGAGTATACAATAATTGACGTGTGTTTTGCCCTTTTGCGCCCCTCGGGATTCAACTATACTCCAGCGAAATGAAATCTTTTTTAGGTCTCCTTCTGATCGTTACGACTGGCCTCTCGCCGGCGCCATTCCGGGGAATAACCGTCGCCCAGACCGGCGCGCCGCAAGACCAGGACGAAGTCGTCCGTTTCCGCAGTAATGAAGTGCGGCTCGACGTAATCGTCAGGGACAAGAAAGGACGCCCGATTAAAGATCTCAAGCCGTCGGATTTTGAGGTTTTCGAGGACGGCGTCGCGCAAAAAGTTGAATCGTTTCGCTTCATTTCCCGGGAAGCAGCGCCGGCGAAATCATCGGCAAACGAGAACCAGCCGGGGACGACCGGCACAACCGCCACACCACCGCCGCCAAAGCGCTCGACGCCGGCAGTGACAGCCCTCGTCTTCGATCGACTTTCACCCGAAGCTCGCGGGCTGGCACGCAAGGCCGGGCTCGCCTACGCACAGGAAGGCATGGCCGGCTCGGGATTCACCGGCGTGTTCGGCATCGACCAGGCATTGCGCACGTTCCAAACTTTTACCGATAACGCCCTATTAGTTAAGGACGCCGTCGAGCACGCGACGAGTGCAGCGACCTCGACATCCGGAGGAGACGCGGGGAAGGTCCGGTCCAACATCGAGCGCAGCGGCAATCTGGACCAGCAAATGTCGTCGGCGGTTGCCGCCGTTTCTGAAGCAGGCGCAGCTCGCGATAGTGCGGGTGCTTCCGAAGCCGCTGCCGCGGGTGGCCAGGCGGCGCTCGCGCGAGACTTCGTGGAGATGCAAACCCGGATGCTCGAACAGTACGAACGTCTGGAGCGCGACCAGGAAGGACAGGCGACGATTAACAGCCTCCTCGCGGTCATCAGTCCCATGCAAAGACTGCCGGGACGCAAGACGATCATCTTCTTTTCGGAAGGTTTGAAACTGCCGCCGACTGTGCAACAAAAGTTCCCGGCGGTTATCAACGCCGCAAATCGCGCGAACGTGAGTATCTACTCGATCGACGCCGCTGGATTGAGGATCGAAAGCGGGACCGCCGAAGCCGCGCGCGAGCTCAACTCGATCGCCGCCGCGCGCATGGCGCAAATGGCTCGCCCGGACCGTCCCGGCAGCGGGCCGTACATGAGATCGCTCGAACGCAACGAAGACCTGCTGCGCTTTGATCCTCGGAGCGGCCTCGGAACGCTCTCCGAACAGACCGGCGGCTTTCTGATTCACAACACAAATGATCTCGTCGCCGGGCTTCATCGCATCGACGACGACATGAATGGTTATTACTTCCTCACCTACGTTCCGCAGAACAAAGACTATGACGGCCGCTTCCGCCGCATCAACGTGAAAGTCACGCGCCCGAACCTCGACGTCCAATCGCGTCACGGTTATTACGCGGTCGAGTCTGTCGGTCAATTGCCGATGCTGGACTACGAAGCACCGGCGATCGCCGCTGCGAGAAACTGGAAAGCGGGCGCCGCTCAAAGTCCGATCCGCAGCACGGCGCTGAGTTATCCCGCGTCCGGCAACGGTGGACTGACGCTCGTCCTGGCTGAGGCGCAGGTGGGCGCATTCAAGCCCGTCGTCACTGACAATAAGACTTACAACACGGATTTCTCGATAGTCGCGCTGGTGAGGGACGAATCAGATCAGATCGTGCAAAAGGTGAGTCAACATTATGCCTTGACCGGCGCCGCTCAGGATCTTGACGCGGCAAAGAAAGGAACCGTCCTTTTCTACAAAGAGACGCAGCTTCCGCCCGGCAAGTATCGCGTGCAGGTTATCGCTTACGACGGAGCGACCGGACAGGCCAACGTCAACGCCACTCCGCTCGAGATCGTTGGGGCCGACGAAACAAAGCCGCGGCTTAGTAGCGTCGCCGTGCTGAAACGGGCCGAGCGGTTGACACCCGCGGAACAGCAGCAGGATCGCCCGTTGCGCTTCGGTGAACTGCTTGTTTATCCGAACCTTGGCGAACGGATTGACCGGAACGCCGTGAAACAACTTGCTTACTTCTTCACCGCCTGGCCGGGAAAAGGCTCAGCGAAACCTTTGCAGGTCACGCTCGAGATTCTGCAAAACAATCGCCAGGTCGGAAAAACGTCCGGCGAACTCCCGCCTGCCGACGAACGCGGACAGATCAAATACGCGAGTTCCTTCCCGCTCGATAAATTCTCACCGGGAGTGTTTGAGTTGAGAGTGACGGTGACTGACGGCGCGAACAGCGCCACCCGCTCGACAACCTTCAGCGTTGGGCCTTAACCACAAAAGGCACATAAGACACAAAAGGCACAAAAAGAACTAAGCACTAAGGCAGAGGACTTCGTCATCGTTCTTAGTGCTTTGTACTTAGTGCTTTGTGCTGTGCTTTGTACTTTGTACTTGTTCTTTCTTTTGTGCTTTTTGTGTCTTATGTGCCTTTTGTGGTCCTGGTGTTTCACTTCCGTTTCTGTTCGATTTTGCGGGCCAGCTCTTTTGCTTCCTTTATCAATTCACCGCGCGGCGATGCGTCAATGTAGGCGTTAACTGAGCGCAACGCTTCGGCGACGTCGCCACGATCCAGGTACACACGCGCAAGGTGATAATGTGCAGCGACGCATTCGTCGCCGCCCATGATCATCGCGCGTGTCAGTTCAGACTCAGCCGTTTGCAGATCCCCGAGCTCGAGTCTCGCGATTCCGATCCACAAACGTGCAACGGGCCGCGTGCTGTCGATCGCGACGGCCTGGTTCAGTAACGAAATCGCTTCCTGATACTGCCGCCGCTCAACGTGGACCAAACCCATGTTGAACTTAGCGTTGAAATTTTTCGGATCGTCGCGCAGCACCATCTCAAAGTGTTTCTCCGCTTCGTCGATCCGTTTCAGCTTCAGAAATTGCGCTCCAAGATCGTTACGCGCCGCGAGATACTCGGGATAGATATTGAGCGCTTCCTGAAAATGGTTCGCAGCTTGTTGGAAGTTGCTTTTGTTTACGAACTTCACTCCGAGCTCGTACTGCTTCTTCGCCGCCGTCGGCACGACCTGCCGCAGCTCCGCGGCTGAGACAACCTTGCTCAATCGAGCGCTGACTGTCGGGTCCTTCTTCTCGCGCAGCTCCAGGTTCAAATCGACCGTCAGTCCACGGCCGAGCCCGACTTTCTGCACGACCGGATCAAATTGAGAATTTGAGATCTCGGCCTGCACGTAGTACGTGCCCTCACTCAAATTTCTGATTTGAAACTCGCCGGTGTTGTTAGTGTAGATAGTCAGGAGAGTGCTCTGATCGTTGCGCAGGGTGATCCGCGCGTAGCCTTCCATGCCGAATCCGGACGGAAGCGTGACGCGCCCGCGAATCACCGCATTGTTCGTGTCAGGCACTTTGAAACGAGGCTC
>DASRIM010000242.1:0-9074 GCA_035649995.1 Pyrinomonadaceae bacterium
TGCCAAATCGCTCAATCGCGGGATCATCATAGACTCTCCGCATAATGTCTCGGACTAACCCTTCAAAGTCATCTTCTTCGACGAGTGGGGGTAACTGGTATGACATAGGCTTCTAAGGTGCTGTGAGAAAGCTCAGCCCAAAGGAATCACGTCAAGCGTAACTATTCCACCAGGGTCTGACAAGGCCAGACTGAATTCAGAGATGCTGTCCTTCCCGCAATTCAACTGTATTATCTCCGAGTAGGCACCGGCGACTAACATGACGCTTTCAGCAAAACAATTGGCCCACTCAGATCGCCGCCGCGACCGGCTTGTTGAAATCTGCCGGAAGCTGCCGGAGGTGACGCATGAGTTTGTCGGCAGAGTGCAGGAGCACGTCGCGTTTCGCGTAGGGAAAAAGACGTTTGCGTACTACCTCTTCGATCATCATGGCGATGGGAGAATTGGTTTCTGCTGCAAATCGAGCCTTAGCGAGCAGCGTCGGCTGGTGAGAGACGATCCGGAAAGTTTCTTTGTGCCCGCTTATGTCGGTTCAAAAGGATGGGTTGGCGTGCGACTCGACCTGGACGAGGTTGATTGGGACACTGTGAACGAGCTCGCCCGCCACGCTTTTCAGTTAAGCGCTCCGCGAAAGTTGGCTGCACTCATCGACGAAAGCTGAGTTTTTTACTGCCTCTACCGAGACGGATATGCCGTTGAAAGCTGCGGTGCCGCAGAGGGCGTCGATCGCCTGTTCATCCGTGAGATCGTTGATGCTCTGGCCGGCGTGTTCGCGCGCGACTGACAGTTGAACACCGTCGCGTGCGTGGCCCCAACCGTGCGGGATGCTCACGACGCCGGGCATCATTTCATCTGAAATCTCGAGCGGAAGCTCTACGGATCCGACTCGCGATCGAATGACGACCGTTTGTCCGGACGAAAGTTGACGATGCGCGGCGTCTGAGGGATGCATCAGCATCGTGCATTGCGGCTTGCCTCGCAGGAGCCGCTCCGTGTTGTGCAGCCATGAGTTGTTGCTGCGAAGCTGGCGGCGACCGATCAATCGCAGCTCGCCGTTCGATGCGTGAACGTCGAAGAGTTTCGCTTTCACACGTTCGACGTCTTTCACAAACACTTCCGGTGCTAAGTCGATGCGTTTGTCCCTGGTGCGCAAACGTCCGGGCAGGCACGGAGTCAACGGTCCAAGATCGATGCCGTGAACTGCTTTGCGTAGTTTTCGCAGACTGAGACCTTTGGAGAACGGGTTCAAGCGCGCGCCGTGCGGACCGAAACGGAGACCCAGGTCAAGAATTCTCTCCGGCGTGAAGAATCGCTTGATCAGGCCGCGTTTCACATGGCCTCGCAGACCATCGTGCTCCATGCGCGTTTGCAACTCGACGAGTATTTCCCAGTCGTGTCGCGTGTCTGCGTCAGGTTTGAATAGAGCGGGCGAGAACTTCGCGGTGTTGCGGACGGCCAGCAGGTGAAACGCCAGATCGTAATGATGACGTTCGAGCGAAAACGTAGGCGGCAGGATGATGTGCGCGTACCTCGTCGTTTCGTTGATGTAGAAATCGATCGAGACCATAAAGTCGAGGCTCGCCAGCGCGCGATCCAACTCGCGTCCGTTAGGCGTCGATAGCACAGGGTTGCCGGCCAGAGTGACGAACGCCTTAACTTGCCCGTCGCCTTCCGTCAGTATTTCCTCAGCCAGCGCGACGACGGGAAACTCTCCGCTGAACTCAGGCAGCTTCCGAACGCGCGTGTGCCTGCGCGCGAAACTGCTGCGCCCCGCGACCGACTCCGGCGCCGACAGCGGATCAAACGCCGGCAGCGTAAACATCGCGCCGCCCGGGCGATCCATGTTCCCCGTTACGGTATTCAAGACGTTGATGAGCCACTGGCAAGTCCCGCCAAACTCCTGCGTGCTGACGCCAATGCGCCCGTAACACACCGCGGATTCCGCCGCTGCAAACTCTTTCGCCAGCAGGCGTATTTGATTTGCATCGATGCCGGTGATCGACGCGACTCGTTCAGGAGGAAAATCGGCGACAACCTTCTCGATCGTCTCGACGCCTTTGGTGAACTCCGCAAGTGGACCAAGCCGAAACAGTCGCTCTTCGAAAACGACGTTCAGCAGCGCGAGCAGCAACAGGACGTCTGTTCCGGGACGAATGAAGAGATGCTGATCGGCGTATCGCGCCGTCTCGTTGAAACGCGGATCGACGAGTATCACTTTGCCGCCCCGCTTGCGGATCTCTTGTAACCTTCGCGGCATGCCGGGCGCGGTCATCAGACTGCCGTTGGACACTGCTGGATTCGCGCCGAGTATCAGAAACAGCTTCGTGCGATCGACGTCGGGGATTGGCAGCAGCAGTTGATGGCCGAACATGAGGTGACCGGCGAGGTGATGGGCCAGTTGATCTACTGACGTTGCGGAGAAACGATTGCGCGTCTTGAGGCTGCGAAGAAACCCGGGCGCGAACAACATCGAGCCGTAGTTGTGAACGTTGGGATTACCGAGGTAGGTGGCAATCGCATTGGCGCCATACTGCGCGCGGATGCCTTTTAGTTTCGTTGTGACTTCATCAAACGCCTCGTCCCACCCGATACGCGCCCAGCCATTCGCCGTCCGACGAACCGGATGCTTCAACCGGTCCTTATCAAAATGAACATCCTGCAAAGCGACGGCCTTCGGGCAGATATACCCGCGACTGAACGGATCAGCCTTATCCCCCCGAATATCGAGCCTCTCACCCGCCCGAACCACCTCAATCCCACAGATCGCCTCGCAGAGATTGCAGTTGCGGTAATGATTGTCGCCGTTCGTTCGCATGTTACATCTTGCCTCGCGTCGACAAAATAAATCA
Organism: Pyrinomonadaceae bacterium; assembly: GCA_035649995.1. Lineage (GTDB taxonomy): Bacteria > Acidobacteriota > Blastocatellia > Pyrinomonadales > Pyrinomonadaceae > PSRF01. Next base: position 2,850 of record DASRIM010000242.1, read on the forward strand.
ACAATTTGGCGGCGGGATCCGTGGTACACTCCGCGCCACTTTAGGTCAGTCTGGAGCTTCGATAACCTCGCACGTGTAGACAATCTGGACCACAGTTAATCGGGGGCGAGAAAACTGGAGCATGTCATGGCGCCGTCAAAACGAGGTCTGGTGGCGATCCTCGGACGTAATAACACCCTCACCTCCGATTATGAAACACTCCTGCGCAGACTCGGTTTCGCGCCGCACGTCGAACGCGACACGTCAACTCTTCACAAAACTTTGACGACAAGATCGGCGCACGCCGCACTCGTCGAAATCTCACTTGATTCAGTAAACAAACTCGACGCGATCAAATCGCTGCGCGACAAAGGCGTCAGCGCGCCCTGTATCGTAATCACAAACGAAAGCAGCGAAGCTCTCGCCGTCGCCGCACTTCGCTCGGGCGCAAACGATTACGTCAAAAACATCGACGAGCTCGCCGCAGCACTCAACCGTCTCGCGGCGAAAACGAGCAAGGAAACGCACCTCAACCACGAAACGCACATCAACCAGCAAACAATCGTCGGCTCGCATAACGCCACTCTGGCCGTCCGACGCTACCTAGATCGCGCCGCCGCTGCCGCCAGCACCGTCCTAATCACCGGCGAGACCGGCACCGGGAAAGAACTCGCCGCAAGTTACATCCATCAAAACAGTTACCGCCGCGGCAACGCATTCGTTTCCGTGAACTGCGCCGCCATGCCCGAAACGCTGCTCGAAAGCGAACTCTTTGGTTACGAGCGCGGCGCGTTCACCGGCGCCGATGCCGCGCGCGACGGCAAATGGAAACAAGCAGACGGCGGCACACTCTTTCTCGACGAGATCGGCGAAATGAGCCCCAGCGCGCAAGCGAAAATCCTGCGCGTACTCGACAACCGCGAAGTCTGCCGCCTTGGCGGATCAAAAACTCAACGCGTCGACGTACGTGTCGTGGCCGCGACCAACCAGGAGATCGAAAAACTGGTTGACGAAAAGAAGTTTCGCGCAGATCTCTACTTCCGTCTGAACGTTGCGCGCCTTCACCTTCCCCCTTTACGCGAGCGCCGCTCTGACATTCCACTCCTGGTCAGCCATTACGTCCATCAAATGAATATGAAGTTTCGCCGCAAGATCACTGGCTTTGACAACGAAGCAATGGATAAACTCAACCGTTACGATTGGCCCGGAAACGTGCGCGAGTTGAAGAACCTCGTCGAAGCAGCTTTCATCGAGCTGCCGGAAGACTGTTTCGATCTCGCCGCGCTGCCGATGGCGATTCGCGCACGTCTCGCCGCGATGCGCGACATGCCCGTCGAGGAACGCCAACAGTTACTCGGCGCACTCATGAAAACCGACTGGAACGTCAGCCAGGCTGCCGCTCAACTCCAACTTTCCCGCATGACGCTTTATCGCAAGATGGCGAAATATCAGATCGTGCGCAGCCACCCGTAACAGGCTGTTACAGTTGAGACAGTTGGTGTGACACTGAAACCACGGATCTTGTCACATCAACTGTAACGCACACCTCACCTCCAACATGAAAACTCCAACAAAAGCGTGTGGCCGCATTCTTGCTCTGGGTTCGCTGACAGTGGACCAGAACAAAACCACTCAGGACCGGTTGCCCAGCAACTACAGCAATCACCTTCAGGTGGGCTACAACGCGTTTGAGTTCCTATTAGAGTTTGCACAGTTTCGTGAAAATGATACCGACGTTGTGAATGTTACCGCGATTGTCACATCACCGGCCTTCGCGAAGGCATTCTCGCGCACGCTGAGCGACACCATCGCGAGCTACGAACAACGCTTCGGCGAGATTCCCGATTTAGATCGATAAGCGAGTCTTCACAGGAGGATGACATGCCAGCATTAGTCGTTCCCGGCGTCCGGGTTGAGGCGCGATTCGACGTTCTGCCGCCGCCGCCGGCTACTTCCGGAATTCTGGGCGCAGTCGGAATTGTGGACCGCCGGCCTCGCGCTGGTGGTTTGGTCGGCGTGACGAAAACCGCGGAGATCCGGCAACTGTTAGGACCGGGAACTGTCGGCAGCATGCCGGAAGTGGCCCATGCACTGGCGAACGGCGCGAGTGAAGTGGTGATCTCGGGCGTCGCCGGCGGGCGCGCCGCGTCTGCGCAACTCAACAACCCGAACGGCGACGCCGTCGTCGCGTTGCGCGCTCGATCGAACGGCGCCGGCAACAACGCGTTACGCGTTGAGGTACGAACCGTGACGACCGCGCAGAACGAGATCGCCCGCGTCACGCTGCGGCTGTTCCGCGGCGCCACGACGCTCGAAACGTTCTCGGACCTGCGCGTCGCACCGGGACAGCCGGACGACCTGTTCGAAGCGGTCAATCAACAATCAGCCTACTTGATCGCCACCGATCCCGGTTTCGCCAACGTCGCACCGCGAGTCGGAACGTTTCCATTCACCGACAACGCGACCGAGATCAACGTGCCGGAACCAGCACCCGGAACACGCAACATCATGGTGCTGCGTCCCGCGGCTGAAGCTGATCCGGTCGGTTTGAGCGTCGAAATCAGGCAAGGCGCGGAGGCTGGAACCGTTGACGTGCGCGTCTTCCAGCGCGGTTTGCAGGAAGAGTTCATCGGCCTCGTGATGGACCCGGATGACGATCGCTATCTTCCTTATGTTCTCGCGAACGAAAGCCGTTTGGTCCGTTTCACGCCACTGAGCTCGCGTACGACGAACCAGATGCCGGCAGCGACTGCAACGCCCGTCGAGTTCACCGGGGGCGCGTCGCCAACGGTGCAGCAATACCAGGACGCGATCGATCGTCTGAGTGACGATCCGCGCATCGATCTCGTGATTGCGTCGGTGGAACGGGGGCGCGACACCGCTGAAGTGCGGCAGATCCATCAGGCGCTGGCGGCGCACGCAGTCGCGATGGCCGAAAACGCAGCGCCCCGGATCGCGTTTGGCTCAGTCACCGCCGGCGAAGCGGCCAACCTGGACCAGATTCGCGAACACTCGGCGCTGGTCCGTAATCGACGTTTCGTGTTGGTGTCGCCGCCCGGAGCAGAAGGCGCTGTCGCCGGCCTCATTGGACGTCTCAATCCGCAGGACTCGCCGACATTCAAGTCGGTGCCACTATTCGGCGTCCCGCCCGCGAGGTATCGCGAGAGCGAGTTGAATCGACTGCTCGGTTCGACGACCAATCTGCTGGTGGTCCAGGAGCGAGTGGGCCGCGGCGTCGTCGTGCTGCGCGGGTTGGATACATCGGGAGATCAGATCTCGGTAACGCGAGTCGCCGACATCGCGATTCGCGAAACGAAGGCCATCTCGGAAAACTTCATCGGGCAGTTGAACAGTGCTGAGGCGCGGCTGGCGCTCAGGCAACAGATCGTAGCCACGTTTACGCGAATGGAGCGTGAAGGCGCGCTGGTGCCGTCGACCGACGGCAGCGATCCGGCGTTTTCGGTTGACGTCTATTCCACGCAACTCGATTTCGGACAAGGAATCGTGCGCGTCGACATCGCGATCAGGCCGGTGCGATCGATCGACTACATCTACGCCACCATCCGCGTGAAGAACTAGGAGAAAGAAGATGCCGACGATTTATGCAGCAAACGAGAGCCAGGTGCTGGTTGGGGGCCAGCCGATTGAAGGCGTGCGATCGATCGAGTATCGCACGGTCCAGGTCCGCGAGAACGTCTTCGGTCTTGGCGGCAACGAACGCATCGGCTTGGTCTCCGGGCCTCAGGTCGTGGAAGGACGCATACGCGTCGCCTCAACCGCGCCGGCGCTCGACGCACTCACCGTCAACGACAGCGTCCAGATCATCGCGCAACTCGGTCCGGCCACTGGCGGCAAGTCAGTGACGTTCGACGAATGCTTCCTGCAAGAGAAGAGCTTCGACATGAGCGTGGGCAGCTTTGGCGAATCGCTTTACAGCTTTACGGCCACGCGGGCGACTGAGGGCACGGGGAGTTAACCTGACCAATGAACGGGACGCTGCAAATAGCAGTGGATCTTGAAGAGGGCGTGGTCCAACTCGGATCGGAGCGAGTGCGACTGCTGCCGGGCCGTGGAGACGCCTTCTACTTGATCAACCGGCGCGGGCCGATGGTGCGCGCGCTGCGGTTCGAAGAGCGCTCGTTGCTGCTTACTGCGAACACGGCGAATGTCTCGAATAGCGACGTTGCGTCGTTGATTGCGGATGCGGCGTTTGTATCGCCGGGTGAATGTGACGAGGTGGTCCGTATGGCGGTGTCGCTCGCGCTTGCGGGCGGCGGCGAGGAGGCTCCGTCGTTTTCTGAGTGCGCGCGCCTCGTCGAGGAACACGCGGGATGGAACCCGGAGCGAGTGAGCGGGACGTTGGCGCTCGTGATCGACAGGCTGTGCGGGAAAGTCGAGTCGAACGGCTGGGAACGGATCGTCTTTGAAGAAGATGAATCGGATCTCGAAACACTGATTTCGCGCATGGCTGCCACCCTTTCCGAACGCGCTATAGCAACCGCGCCGGCGGCCAAAGCGGACCCGCAGGAGATCACCACCTCAAAACAAACGACCCCGATTCAAAACTCGCCGGCAGCAACACCGAACCACGTCCATCAGTGGCCCAGCTTTCAATTTGAACCACGTTCAAACGAACCCTTATCTCCAACACCAACCAGATCCGTTTCATCCGCGTCATCCGTGTTACCGGTTCCACCCGTTAAGCGTATTCCGGCGCGCGTACTTGCCCTTAAACCACTGACGAACACGGATTACGAAAACCCGATAATTGCGTTGTCGCCTAATCCGGAATCAACGCTTGATTCACCGGCGCCTACAAGAACGAACGAAGCAAATCTTACGTTGACGCAAACAGCGCCCGCGGTCTTTGAGCAGCCGCTATTCACATCACCGTCAACATCCAGTTGGCAACCGTTCAAGCCCTCGCCCCCAAAACCCGCAACGAATCAGACGCCCGAACAAACACCAACGCGGTTCTCCTCGACCACCGAATCCCCCTCCTTCAACGACTGGCTCTCGGAACTAGCGATGCTGCTCGAAGCCGAGTGCGACCTGCGAGGCATTGATCCATGACTCGTCCCATCCCGCTGCTAGGCGATATCTCTCTGCAATACGTCCAGCACATCGAACACTCGCTCGATGCAGGCTTCGTCTCGTCGCGCATCGCGGGGCTCGAAGGCGAGTTACAACAGCGTTCGGGGCGTCCGTCGCACAACATTCGCATCGAAGGCGTGCTTCTCGGCGACACGACACGCGACGATCTTGGCACGCTCCAAACCGCAGCCCAAACCGGCGAAGAGCTAACGTTCGCCGCCGACATCACCAGCGCGCTCGATCTACAAAAGGTCGTCATCCGCTCGCTGCACGACTACGAGAACGCGGGACGCGCGAACCAGGTTCACTATCGCATCGAGTTGAGTGAAAGCCCGCCGCTGCCGCCGCCGGCGGAAGTCAGCGGCTTCGGCGGCCTCGACGATTTCGGGCTCGGCGATCTCGGCATCGACACCGGCGTGCTCGGCGACATCGCCGACATGGCGGGCGACGTTGCAGCAGCAGCGGAACAAGCGCTGGGAGCAATCGAAACGCTCAGCTCGCTCGCGGACCTCGTCGCGTCAGGCGGACTCGACTTCGGCGGCATGCTCGAACCGCTCAACAACACCGTCGAAAACATGCAGGGCGTCGCAACGAGTTTTCAGGAAGCAACGCGAACGTTGGGAGGATTGTTCTCGTCATGAGTCTCTCTCCAACACTCTCGGTCACGCTCGGCAATCTGCGCTACGACACGCACGCGGTCGAACTACTCGCGTGCCTCGAGCCGCTGCCTCGCGGCAACTCGGTGCGCGTTTCTCTTCCGGCGGCGGTCCGCTTCGAAGCTGCGCCTGGTGACGATGCGTCGATGGACGTCGACGGCGGTGAAGGTTCGAAGAAGTTGTTCACTGGAAAAGTGCGAACAGTGAGGCGTGACTTTCGCCGCATCCACGTCATGCTCGCAGACGCAGCGACTGACCTCGCGGCTTACCGTCCCTGTCAGACATTCGAGAAACAGAACGCGAAGCAAGTCATCAGAACACTCGCTTCCGACGCGGGCATCGACGTTGGCGACGTCGACGTCGATCTAGACGTTCCGGCATACGTGGCCCAACCGGGACGCACTGCCGCGGAGCAGATTGCTGAGCTGGCGCGACTGTGCGGCGCGATCGCTCTCGTCGACGCTGAAGGCAAGCTTCAAGTGATTGCCCGTCCGTC
>DASRIM010000243.1:0-4918 GCA_035649995.1 Pyrinomonadaceae bacterium
CGTCCCTTGTCGGCGGCGAACTGGTCGATCAACGACCTCATCTTGAAGAGGTTGTCTCGCAACACGGTCTCACGCGTGTGCATGATCGTTTTCTGATATTGCGGCAAGGCGATCGCCGCGAGAATGATGATGATCGAGATCACGATCATCAATTCAAGCAGCGTGAACCCTCGCGCCATCCACGAGCGTCGTTCTGATCCACGTCTCAAAAGCTGCTCAACTCTACCAATCACTGTACAACTCTCCGTTCAATGCCTTTTCTTTCGACTTGGACCGCACGTCAAAAACGTTCTCGCCGCCCCAGGAGCCGGCGTCTGCCGTGTCGTACGAAGATCGCAACTCCCACTCGGCCTTCCCCGTAATCGGATCGACTGGAATCCCTCGCAAGTAAACCTTCTGCTTAGTCGACAACTGGCTCTGCTGGCTCAGCGGCGTGCTTCCGGAAAGGCCGGCGCCACCGAGTTGACCCGGGCCCAGGCCGCGCGGAATCACGTTGACGCCGCTGACGAGCGTCTCGAGATCCGGCGGGTAATGGTCCGGGTTGTCGATGCCAAACATCGTGCAGTCGCTGATGACGACCTTGCTGCGCGGATCGATAAACGGGTTCCCTTGCGGCGGCACTGGCCCTGCTCCACCGCCGCCTGCGCCTGGGACGAGGGCGCCGGCGCCCGTGCAGTTAATTCCGATGGTGTCGCGATGAAACTCGTCGATCGCCATGCGGATTTGACGCAACGTTTCGCGCAGTTGTTGTTCCTTGTGGCGCTTATGTGAAACCTTGACGAGAGGCATCACGCCGAGCGTCAGGATCGTCATCACGGTGATGGTGATCACCAACTCGATCAGCGAGAAGCCGTGCTCGCCGCGATGAGACGCTGCGCGCAAAGGAACGCGGCGACCAGCAGACTTAATACTGTTCACCCAGTCGCCGCGTTGTTGGGCTGCGTACTGCCTGTTCCCGTTCAACATCCTATTGTTTTACAGTTGCTGTTCCCTGTATCACCTCCGACACCACATCGCGAGCATCAGTGGCTATCAGTTGCAACCTCTCCTTGTCGAAGACGAGCGAGGCATCGCCTGGCGCAATCGCTTCGACGTCGATAAACAGCAGCGGCCCAGATCCGCGGAACGATGCCTTGCCGTTGAGCGAAGAGATTGAGATCAGGCAAACGCCTGTCGCGTCGATCGATGGCGTGAAGAGCGGCGCGCCGTCAGCGGGCGAGCCGATCAGGCTGCCTGCCGATAACGCATGGACCTTCACCACCTTCGGATCAAACTTCAATGCCAGCAGCGCCAGAGTCAACGAAACGTCGGAGTTCAGTTGAATGGCGTAACGACGTTTCTCGCCGACTTTCATGACGTCGTCAGCGGGCAGGAAACTGAGTTGGGCCACGCGCGCGGCGCCCAGCTTCGTGTTGAGCGAAGTCTCGGCCGGCTTTGGCGCGCTGGTGAGCACGGCGTTCTGTGCTCCGGCAGCACTCGGGTTAACAGCGGCGACATCGGATGCTGCCTTCTCGCTGACGAGTGACTTCGGAGCGGGCACGAATGATGGCAACTCTTCCATCGTGGCGGACTTGTTGTTGTTCGCAGCAGTTGCTGCCGCGTTTGGCACAGGCGCCGGATTGTTTTGAACCGGCGCCGCGTTGTTCGGCACAGGCGCCGGCGCGCTGTTCGCCGCGGCAGTTGTCGCGGGCGCTGTTGTGTCAACAACCGGTTGGGCCGGCTTCATCAACGCCGCGTCGTTGGATTTCACAATTTCCGGCGCAGCGTTGACAAGCTTGATCTCCGCATGCCGCGGAAGTGTACGCGCGGCGGCGATCTGCTCCTCACGCTCTGTCTCGCGCATCATCTCAGCCAGCGAGCCGGTCGTCGGCGATTGCAAAGTACCGCTGGGCCTCATCTCCTCGTCACGCGGCGTGACGGCCGGAGCGCGAAGCACGCGCGGAGTCACGCTGATGACGATATCGACCTGCCGGAGGTCACGCGTTGGCGCACTGAAAAAACGACCGATAAACGGCAGACCGCTGATGAAGGCAATGCCTCTGCGGCCGCGCGTTTCGATGTCCGTCGAGATGCTGGCGAGCATCATCGTGCGGTTGTTCTGAACACGGGCAGTACCGGTCATCGAGCGTTCTGTAAACGTCGGCGTCGGCGAACTGGCCCCGAGCACGTCCTTCTGCTCGATGTTCATCTTCACCTGCACGTCGAGGTTCGGAAACACTTGCGGCGTGAACTTCAGGGTCAAACCAGTCGGCTCGTAGTTGATTACCGGGAAACCGCCGCCCGGGAATGGATTGCCGATACCGGGAGTCGGTGTTGCCGTTTGCACGGAGAACGGATAGACCTGAGCGGTCTGCACCGGAACGCGTTGTCCGATGCGGGCCGTCGACTCTTCACCGTTGAAAGCGTGAACCTGAGTTGAAGCAATCAGCTTCGTGTTGTCCCTGCTTTGGAAAGCACGCAGCACCGAAGGCGGAATCACTAACGCACCCGCCAACGCCGTCGGGATGCCACCGACTTGAGCGGCCAAGCTGACGCCACGAGCGGCGGAGCTGAGCACGCCGTTGTCGGTCAACACCGAGAAGCCCGGCGATCCACCGAGACCGTTGTCGAGCGTGGCGTTGATCTGATTGCCAAACGCCAGCAGGTCGTTCTTGGAAACTTCGTAGATGTTCACGTCCATGACGACTTCGGCGCGGTCCTTGTCGATGCTCTGAAGCAGGTCGCCAATCAAGCGAACGTTCTCGGCAGTGTCACGAACGGTCAAACTGTTAGTCGCATCGTCAGGAACGACGATCGTCTGCGGACGGCCCACTGACGGCGGGATTGCCTGTTGGACCAATTGCCGCGCGTCAGCCGGCTTCATGTTCGAAAGGAAGAACGTGCGCAGCACGAGTTGTTGATACTGCGGGCGGCGAGCCTGGTCGGCGACGAGAATCGTGCGGCGGCTGAGTTTCTGGAAAAAGAGCCCTTCCTGCAAGAAGACGTAATCGAGCGCTTGCGCCGTGGTGACGTCCTTCAAATTAATGTCGATTGGACGAGACTGAGTGAACGACTGACGATCGAAGATAACGTTGAGACTGAGTTGATCGGCGAGATTGCGGATCAGTGTTTTGAGATCGCCGTTGTAGTTGATGATTCGGAGTTGCTGTTCGCGCGGCGCGAGCACCTCCTGCGCTGGAGCGCTTGCCGGTGTGGCGCTGCCAACCTCGGGCTCGCCGTTTCGACCACCATTGCCGTTGCCATTCCCATTGCCGTTACCACTGCCACCGACGGTTCTACCTTCCTTGACGGCCTGCATGCGGAGCATTCGCTCCATCTCTGATACAGCAAGCTCGTTCACCGGATCGTATCCGTAAGCCTGGCGAAAGGCATTGTAGGCGCCAACGAAGTCGCCGCGCTCCGACAACGAGCGTCCCTGCTGCATGTACGTTTGCGAAGCATTGAAACTCGCGCGCCGGAAGTGGAGTTGATACTCCATGTTCGACGGATCGGCAGCCACGGCGAGGGTGAACTCCTGGGCCGCTTTATCCCACTGTTGCGCCCGCTCGTACTGCATGCCACGTTTGAAGTTCTTCTCGCCCTTCTTGGCAAAGGCCGTGATCGGTAAGGCAAACAAGCTCATGGCCAGAACGAAAGAGATTAGTGTTCGACTTCTAGTGTTGTTTCTCATGACATTTTCGTCCGGGGTGGTGAAAGTTTAGCGACCCTAAAATGGCGACCCTAATAATGCGCCGCGACGCCCTAAGATGCAAGATCCGCGCTGCCGTTTTCCTTACACGCGAACCTTATTTTTTTGTTCCCGCAACACGAGTTAAAGGACCATACCCTGGTCGGGGACGAGAGGTACGGTCGGGGAAGGCCCGGGGGAGGCTGATTACCCTATATGAATACCCTATTTGGTACCGTTTAATTCCTCTACAAACGTGACACGGTTGATTTCGTGCAAGGTCGAAATCCCACTGAAAACCTTTTGCAGCGCGGACGTTCTCAAGCTCGTCAAGCCCTCTGCCTCGGCTGCGCGCCGCACCTCTGATCCGGGCCGGCGTTCGACGATCATCTCGCGGATGTTGTCGGACAAGTCCAGCAACTCGTGAATCGCGGTTCGGCCTCGATAACCCGTGTGGTTGCACGCGTCGCAACCGACGTTCATATAGAACACTCGCCCGGCATGTTCCTCAGGTCTCAGGCCCGACTCCGCTAGCTCCTCGTCGCTCGGATGATAAGGCCGCTTACAGTACTGACAGAGCATGCGAATCAAACGTTGCGCGAGGACGCAGTTCAGCGATGAGACGAAATTATACGGCTCGACGCCCATATTCAGAAATCGTCCAATCACGTCGATGACGTTGTTGGCGTGGACGGTGGTGAACACGAGGTGTCCGGTCAGCGCCGACTGAATCGCGATCTGCGCGGTTTCGGTGTCGCGGATCTCGCCGACCATGATCTTGTCAGGGTCGTGACGCAGAATCGAACGCAGTCCGCGGTCGAACGTGAGCCCCTTCTTTTCGTTCACGGGGATCTGCGTGATGCCGTGAAGCTGATACTCAACCGGGTCTTCGATCGTGACGATCTTGTCTTCTTCGTTTCTGATCTCGTTGAGCGCGGCGTAGAGAGTGGTCGTTTTGCCGGAGCCGGTTGGTCCGGTGACGAGCACCATGCCGTAAGGCTCCGCGATGTAACGGCGAAACTTGCGCAGGTCGTCATCCGAAAAACCGACGACGTGCAGATTCAAGTTGCGAAACTCTTCGTTGATCTGCTCTTTGTCGAGAATACGAATGACGGCGTCTTCGCCGTGGATCGTGGGCATGATCGAGACGCGGAAGTCGACGTTGCGTCCTTTATATCTAACTCGAAAGCGGCCGTCCTGCGGCACGCGGCGTTCGGCGATGTCCAGTTCGGACATGACCTTGATGCGCGA
>DASRIM010000244.1:0-23039 GCA_035649995.1 Pyrinomonadaceae bacterium
AGCTGACCGTTATGCTGCCACCATCGCCGCCATCCCCGCCATTGCCGCCTGAACCGCCGGTACCGCCTGCGCCTCCTGTGCCGCCTGCACCGCCATTGCCGCCTGAGCCCAAACCGGCTCCACTACACGGGCAACTGGCGCCGTTGCCGCCAGCTCCGCCAGTTCCGCCGGTGCCGCCCTGTCCACCGCTGCCTCCTCGCCCACCGTCTCCTCCGTTACCACCAATGCTGGAAAAGGTGTAAGAGCCGCTGGGATTATCGGGAATCGTGAAGTTGATTGGGCCACCCGCACCGCCGTTGGTCCCATTGCCGCCAGCATTCCCGACACCCCCGCCTCCTCCGCTACTTCCATCACCTCCATTGGTGCCATTAACGCTGGAACAACTGCCATTTTGGCCCCCAGAACCAGTAGACCCTGTTGAACCCTGGGCGCCGGCGTTTCCATTGCTGCCATCATTGCCCCTGGTCCCATTCGCGTTCTGACCGCCTTGAAAGAATGAGGCCTTCACAACCTGGAAAGCGCCGTCACTTCTCACGTCCTGCGCTTGCGAACCGTTGTTTTTATCGACCGCACTCGTGTCGATGGTGATGTGGCCATCGCGAATCAGCGGCAAAGGATGACTCATCGTGTTCGCCTTCGAACTGACCTTAACGAACGGGCCCTGAGCGCGGCGCTGCGCTTCCGCGAACGTCGTACCCAAAAGGCCGACCTGGTCCATCGGAAATACAAAAAGACCGTACGGGCCGCGAATAACTGCGTCGCGTCCGTCAAGTACGAGGTTGCGCACGAGAATCACAGTGTCGCCTTCCAACTTCACCTTCTCCGGAAGGTAAAGCGTATGGGCCATCTCGACGCCCTTCAGCCGGTTGCCGCCGCGCTTTATCGTTTGAAACTCCGGCATTCGCTCGAGCATCGGTTTCAATTTGGCCTTCCATCTCGGATGCAACAAAATGTCCGGATCGAAGGGCACCTTCTTTGCATTGAGAAGCTTTCGCGCCCTTTCGAAGTCTTTACTTGTACGGAGCAGCGCATCGGACCGCGATTGAGGCGCAGCGCGATCCTGCGATGCAGCGAGATTGGGTTGATTCATAGGTCCGCTAAAGGAGAAGCTCGGAATTGCCGCGAGGCAAAGGAGCGTAAAGTAAGCAACGACTTTCTTCATGGTCTGACTCCTCGGATAGTGGGTTAAATTCGGGAGGCTCCTGCGTGCGAGCACTACAAACAATCGCTGGTTCACGCACTACCAACCGCACCGGTCCTGTGACCAGAATCTTTACCGGGCTGTTTGTAGCGTGGAGGATAGAATCGGCGAGCAGCTACGGTCTTTAACCAGTTACTAATTGTTTGCTAATGATTTCTAACCGGCCTGGCTGAAGCAGAGAGTAGTTGAATATTACTGTCGGAAGAGCGATTATCAGGCACTGCCAAGTGACCACATCACCGGAGAGAACACAGATGAAAAACCCGCTTCCCCTCGTTTTTGTCGTCCTGATCGGATTCGCATTGGCACTGGGACAGGACAACAACACCGGCTCTATCAGAAACTTCGTCCGCGTAAACGAACAGTTCTGCACCGGCGGACAACCCCGGATGGAACATCTCGAAAAACTGAAGGCGGAAGGCGTTAAAGCAATCATCAATCTCCGCCGTCCCACCGAACATCGCGCCGACGAAGAGGAAGCCAAGGCAAAGGAGCTCGGCCTGCGCTACTTCAACATTCCCGTCGCGTTCGGCGATCCCAAAGACGAACAGGCGACTGAGTTTCTGAAGATCACGGACGATCCCGCGAACCGGCCTGCGTTCATTCACTGCACGGCCGCGATTCGTGTTGGGGCGTTTTGGCTCATCAGGCGTGTGTTGCGCGACGGCTGGAAGTTTGAAGACGCAGAGGCCGAAGCGCAAAAGATCGGCCTGCGCGAAGCGCCGCACCTGGTTGAGTTTGCGCGGAAGTACATCGAGAAGAATCGGAAGACGGCCGCGGAGGTTCGAAGCAGCAATTCCGCGGAGCTACCGACGGATCCGATGGCGTTCGGCGTGTTCACTGTGCGTTTCGATCCGGGCGGTACGTTCACGCTCGAAGGCACGGGCTGGCCCAAGTTGAACGGCAACTGGAAAAAGAACGGCAAGGAAGTCGAGCTCGCGATGAGCGGTGGACCAGGCGGATGCGAGGGCCCGGGCAAGTACGCAACCAACATGAACGGCAATCGCCTGTCGTTGGATCTGATCGCCGACGAATGCCGAGTGCGGCGAATGATCCTGGATCACAGCACGTGGCGGCCGGCAGGTGAGGCGGAATCCAAACCCGTACGAATGATCAAGCTAACCGCCGGTGGGCGTCCGTCACCGCGCCTGAAGCCGGCGCCGGCAACCGGAAGCTGGCCTTCGTTTCGTGGGCCAAACGCGTCGGGCATCGCCGAAGGACAAAACCTGCCGGACAAGTGGGACGGCAAGAAGGGCGAGAACATTATCTGGCGCACGCCGCTTCCCGGTCTTGCGCATTCGAGCCCCGTCGTTTGGGGCAACCGCATCTTTGTGACCAGCGCGATCAGCAGCGAGGCGAAAGCGACCTTCAAACCCGGGCTCTACGGCGACGGCGACGCCTCGAAAGATCGCTCCGAACACCGCTGGATGATCTACGCGCTCGACAAACAGACCGGCAAGATCGTTTGGGAACGAGTAGCGTACAAAGGCGAGCCACGCGAGAAGCGTCACATCAAAGCGACGTATGCGAACTCGACGCCCGTGACTAACGGACGCATCGTCGTCGCCTGGTTCGGCTCGCAGGGCGTTCATGCTTACGACGTGAATGGACGTTTTCTTTGGAACGTGGATCTGGGCCGCCTCGACGCGGGCGCGTACGACCTTCCGTCCTATGAATGGGGCACGGCGAGTTCGCCGATCATCTGGAAGGATCTCGTCATCCTCCAGTGTGACACGCAAGCCGACTCATTCATCATCGCGCTCAATGCCAACACCGGGAAGACGGTTTGGAAAACCGATCGCGACGAGATTCCGTCGTGGGGCTCGCCGACTGTCGTAACGACCGCGAAAGGCGAGGAGCTTGTTACCAACGCGTCGAATTTCATCCGCGGCTACGATCCACGGACGGGCAAGGAACTGTGGCGGCTCGGCCGCAGTTCGAAGATCACCGCGCCGACGCCGATCTTTGCTGACGACGTGCTCGTGGTCGTCAGTGGACGTGGACCAGAACGGCCGATCTTCGTCCTCAAACCCGGCGCTCGCGGCGATCTCACGCTGCCGGAAGGAAAGACTAGCAGCGAAGCGGTGATCTGGAGCCGCACCGGGCGCGGTTCGTACATGCCGACGCCGTTGATCTATAACGGCATTCTTTATGTGCTCGCGAACAACGGCACGTTCGACGCTTACAACTTGAAAACCGGCGAAGAACTATATCGACAACGTCTGCCGGTGATCGGAAGCGGATTCAGCGCCTCGCCCGTCGCTGCTGATGGAAAAATCTATCTGTCGAATGAAGACGGTGAGATTATCGTCGTCGGCGCCGGTGAAAAGTTCTCCCACATCGCGACGAACACGATGGGAGAATTGTTGATGGCCACGCCCGCGTTGTCGGACGGTGTGATGTACGTGCGTTCCGCCGAGAGCCTGTTCGCGGTCGGCAAGAAGAAATAGTCTGTTTCGTGAAATCCGTGGTTACGGCTGCACTTGAATGTTGCCGCCGCCGTGCTTGACATCGACAAACGAATACGCGGACAACGGAAAACTCTGACAGCCGATAATCCTGCTTTGATTTGACGGCACGCCCGGGTCGTCAGGGCGCTCGGCGTCCTTCGCGATCCACGTCAAACTCGCGCCGTTATCGTCATCGCGCTCGGCATCTTTCGGCGTCCAGTTTGCGTTGGGGTTCTGATAGACGCCCCACGTCAGTTTGTCAGGCGTCGGAATGTCGATGCCTTCGCCGTTGTCCTCGACCACGAGCAACACTCGCAAACCGATCGAAGAAGCAACGTTTGATTCGAAGATCACGCCGCTCATCACGGCGCGATTCTCCCTGATATTCAGACAATCAAACCTGGCTCTCACCAACGCGCCGGGATTCGTGATTGCTGTGGGGTCGTCCGGATCAGCAACCGGCGTCGCCGCCGGATCGCTGAACGTCATCTCGCCCACAGTGCGGCCGTTGTTCTGCACGCGAGCGTTGAAATCAAGTTGTCTGGGTTGTCCGTCTTCAAAAGCGAATTGAAAACTGCCGCTGGCGGATGGGCCGTCGTCGTACGCAAAGATCGCAAACAGCAACGCCGCGATGACGGCGCAAAAGGTGCTCTTCATGGGAGGGGACTCCTGATTTTTCTGGGCTTTCGATTCAGGCTTATATCCGTTTGGACCCGGAACTGTCAACGCAACGCCCACCGTTTTAATCCGTGTTAACCTATCGCCGATGTCTCAAGGAATTACCGGAATCCTCGTCGCACTGTTAACTTTTTTCACCATTGCCGCCGCCGCTCCGCAGGGCGGGAGTATCAGGGGCAAGGTCGTCGCGGACATACCCGATCAGCGCCGAATACTTCCGGGAGTCGTAGTCACGCTCAGCGGTGAAAGGCTGGCTGACAAGAAGCTCCAAACGGTCACCGATCACGAGGGCGTTTACGCGTTTCCCGGACTCGTCGCCGGCGATTACGTGATCACGATCGAATTCACCGGATTCAAAAAGTACGAACAGAAGATCAGCATTCAGATCGACGCGACCGTCGAACACGACGCGCTCTTGCAGCCAGTGCCGCTGAGCGAAACAGTGACAGTGAAGAGCGATCCCACCGACGCAGTCAGGACCGAATCGACGACTCCTTCAGTCATCACCAATCAATCACTACGCGACGCACCGCTGATCGATCAGAAGTTTCAGGACGCGCTGCCGTTGCTGCCCGGCGTCGTGCGCGGGCCCGACGGCAACCTGAACATCAAAGGCACGCGGCCGAGCCAGAGCGGCATTCTCGTTTCAAGTCTTAACGTTACCGATCCGGTGACCGGCACGCCGGCGATCGAACTCCCGCTGGAAGCAGTGGAAACCGTGCAGGTCCACTCGAATCCGTATTCAGCCGAGTACGGCAGGTTCACCGGCGCGGTTACGACGATCGAAACACGTTCGGGAACAAACGACCTTCGCTATCTCGTCACCGGCGTGCTGCCGCGCCCGCGCTGGCGCGACGGAAGCATCTTCGGCATCGGCGCCGCCACACCGCGCATCGCCGTCGGCGGGCCGCTGAAAAAAGACAAACTCTTCTTCTTTCAGAGTCTCGAATACCGCTTCGTCCGCACAAACGTACCGAGCCTCGAAGAGCTCGACGAACGCCAGCGCGACATTCAACGCGAGAGCTTCGACTCCTTTTCGCGTCTCGACTACGTGATCAATTCCCACAACCGCCTGACGGCGAGTTTTTCAATCTTTCCGCAGAAGCAGGACTACTTCAATCTCAACACTTTCAATCCGTCAGACACGACGGCCAACTTTCATCAGCGCGGCTGGTTCCTCGCTTTCAACGAGCAGGCGACGTTTACGTCAGGCGCACTGCTGCAATCGAGCTTCAGCGTCAAACAGTTCGACGGCGACATCTTCGGCAACAGCGGCGCGCCTTATCAGATCACTCCCGAACGAAACGTCGGCGGCTGGTTCGATCGTCAGCATCGCGAGAGCCGTCGTTACGAACTGCTCGAAATCTACAACTTCGCGCCAACCGCATGGCGCGGGTCGCATGCGTTCCGCGCCGGCGTCAACTACAGTCACACTGCTTACGACGGCAGCGATCGCAGCGCGCCCGTGAACATCCTGCGCGCGAACGGCACGACGTACCAGCGCATCAGCTTCGCCGGCCCGGGCGATCTCGCTCGTTCGCAAAACGAGTTTTCCGCGTTCGTGCAGGACAAGTGGATCGTGAGCCCGCGCGTCGTGCTCGATCTCGGACTCCGTTACGATCGCGATCAGATTGGCAAGGAGAACAACTTAGCGCCGCGGCTCGGTCTGGTCCTCGTACCTTTCGCGCACGGGCGGACCGTCGTGCGCGGCGGCGTCGGTATCTTCTACGACAAGATCACGCTGAACGTCGGATCGTTCGAGCAATATCAAAACTTCATCGTAACCACGTTTGCCAACAACGGAACGACCGTCGTCGATGGCCCGCGGCTGTTTTTGAACACTGCGCCTGGCGATCTCGAAAACCCGTACAGCCTCGCATGGAACGCGCAGGTCGATCACGAAATAACCCCGCGCCTCATGCTTCGCCTCGGATACGAAGAGCGCGGCACGCGCCGCGATTTCGTCCTCGAACCCGTACCCGATCCGGCGACACTCAACAGCGGCAACCTGTTGCTGCTAAACTCCGGACGTTCGCGTTATCGTGAGTTGCAGGCCGTCGCGCGCTTCCGCTTTCAGGAAGGACGTAACATCTTTCTCTCGTACGTCAGGTCGCAGGCGCGCGGCAACTTGAACGACTTCAATCATTACTTCGGGAACTTGAAACAAGCGGTCATTCGGCCGGACGAGTACGGCAAGCTGCCGTACGACGTGCCGCACCGGATGCTCTTCTGGGGCGAGTTCTCGCTGCCGTTCGACGTCGTCGCGACGCCGGTGGTGGATTGGCGCAGCGGCTTTCCTTTTTCGATCGTTAACGAGCAGCAGGATTTCGTTGGCCCACGCAACGAAGGCGGGCGCTTTCCGTCGTTGTTCACACTCGACGTGCTCGTCACGAAAGGTCTCACGATTCCCTTCCGCGGCAAGAAGTATCGCGGCCGCGCGGGAATGACGATCTTCAACATCACGAACCACTGGAACCCGCGGGACGTTCAGAACAACCTCGACAGCAGCCAGTTCGGCACGTTCTTCAACAGCCCCGGACTGAGCGTGCGGCTCAAGTTCGAGTTTGTGAAATATTGATCCGTCGTATTCCATTTCCCGTAGCGCCAGCGGATCACACGCAGGAACAGAATTTTTTTAATTCTCATTCCATGTGAGTTGCGCAGGCAGGTCGCACAGGCTTACTAAAGGACAGTCAACGATGAAAATTTTCGCCACCCTGTTGCTGTTATGCCTCCCGGTAGCAGCTCAAGTAAAAACTCTCCCCAGCGAGACTCCTGACAAGTTCGACCCGACAAACGCCGGCTTCAATTACGTCCGCCGCACCGTCAAAATCCCGATGCGCGACGGCGTCAAGCTGCACACCGTCATCCTCGTGCCGAAAGGCGCGCGCAACGCGCCGTTCCTGATGACGCGCACGCCGTACAACGCCGACGAACTCACCAGCCACGCCAACAGTTCGGACCTCGCGTCGATCCTGACCGGCTATGACAACGCCACGGACGTCATCGTCGGCGGCGGATACATTCGCGTGGTCCAGGACGTCCGCGGCAAGTACGGTTCCGAAGGCGACTACGTCATGAATCGTCCGCTGCGTGGTCCACAAAACCCGACCAACGTCGATCACGCCACAGACACTTACGACACGATCGACTGGCTCGTGAAGAACGTCCCCGAGAGCAACGGCCGCGTCGGCATTCTCGGCATCTCCTACGACGGCTTTCTCCCGTTGATGGCGCTCATCAATCCGCATCCGGCGTTGAAAGTCTCCGTGCCGATGAATCCGATGGTCGACGGTTGGATCGGCGACGACTGGTTCCACTACGGCGCGTTTCGACAGCAAGGCATGAGCTACATGTACGACCAGGAAGCGACGCGCGGCAACGAAATCCTCTGGTGGACCAGCCACTTCGACGACTACGACATGTTCATGGACGCCGGATCCGCCGGCGAGCTCGGACGCCGCCGCGGCCTTGAACAGACCGGCTTCTGGCGCAAGATCCTCGAGCACCCGAATTACGACGCTTACTGGCGCGATCAGGCGGTAGACAAGATCCTCGCGGCGCAACCGCTCAAGGTTCCGGTCATGCTGGTCCATAGTCTCTGGGACCAGGAAGACATCTACGGCGACATCGCCGTCTACAAAGCGATCGAACCGAAAGACACGAACAACGATAAAGTGTTTCTCGTGCTCGGCCCGTGGCATCACGGACAGATGATCCGCGACGGCAGTGCGCTCGGCGCGATCAAGTTCAACAGCGACACCTCGTTAACGTTTCGCCGCGACGTGCTGCGCCCGTTTCTCGATCAGTACTTGAAAGAAGGCGCGCCAAAAGCAGACGTGGCGCCGGTCGTGGCGTTTGAAACAGGCACGAACACGTGGCACCGGCTTTCGAAGTGGCCCGCTGGTTGTCCGAGCGGTTGCTCGGTGAAACCGGCGCCGCTGTATCTTACGTCCGGCTTGCGAGCGAGCTTCACTGCGAAAACAGCGGAACCGGGTTATGAGGAGTACGTGTCGGATCCCGCGAAACCAGTTCCCTATCGCGCGCGGCCGATCGACGCGACGAGTTGGTCGCGTTGGCTCGTCGACGATCAGCGTGAGGCGTCAGGTCGTCCGGACGTTCTCGTCTTCACGTCGGAAGTTTTGAATGCGCCGGTGAAGATCAGCGGCGAACCGATAGCGAACCTCGTCGCGTCGACGAGCGGAACGGATTCGGACTGGGTCGTAAAGTTGATCGACGTCTATCCGGATCAGGTTGCGGGTCAGCCGAACATGGGCGGTTATCAGTTGATGATCTCGGCCGACGTGTTTCGCGGGCGATATCGGGAGAGCCTCGAGTTTCCGAAACCGATCGCCGCGAACGTTCCGCTGCCGTATCGGTTTGCGCTGCCTACGGCGAACCACGTTTTCTTGCCGGGACACCGCATTATGGTGCAGATTCAGTCGAGCTGGTTTCCGCTTTACGATCGCAACCCGCAGACGTTCGTGAAGAGTATCTTCTGGGCCAGGCCCGAGGACTATCGCAAGGCGACTCAAAGAATCTACAACTCGCGGGGGCACGCCAGTTTTGTCGAGTTGCCGCTGGTAACGAAGGAGCCGTAAATGAAAACTCACATTCTTTTGTTCCTTTTACTGACCTGTGTCTCGTCAGCCTCAGCGAAAGACGACATCACGAAGCAGTTGATCACGTCGCAGGGACGCGATCGCGCTTACTATCTCTATGTCCCGCCCACTGCGAAAGAACCGGCGCCGCTGATCGTGATGCTGCACGGATCGAATCGCACCGGCGTCACGCTCGTCGAGAAGTGGAAAGACTACGCGAAGAAGGAAGGAATCATCATCGCCGGGCCGGACGCGTCGAACCTGCGTGGTTGGGGATCTCCGCAGGACGGGCCCGATTACTTGCGCGATTTAGTCGAAGAGCTTAAAAGCAAGTATCCGATCAACCCGCGCCGCGTGTACCTGTTCGGGCATTCGGCGGGAGCGTCGTTTGCGCTGCACATGTCGTTGATGGAGTCGCAGTATTTTGCGGCGACTGCGATTCACGCCGGAGCGCTGTCGAAACAGGATATGAATTTGATCGAGTTGGCGAAACGGAAGATCCCGATCTCGATCCAGGTCGGCGACAGCGATCAGTTCTTTCCGCTTGAAGCTGTTCGCGCGACGCGCGACGCCTTGAAGGAGGCCGGCTTTCCCGTCGAGCTGATCGAGATCGCGAACCACGATCACTGGTACTACGATAAAGCGCCGAAGTTCAATCAGACCGCGTGGGAGTTTCTGAAAAAGCACGAGCTCGACGCCGACCCGCAGTTTCGCAAGTACAGATGGAACTAAAATCCGCGTTCGCATAGGAGTTACGCATGACTAAACTTCTCGCCGCACTTTTTATTCTGGCCCTATTGCTCAACGGGCGCCCCACCAATGACTACAAAGCGCAGGCAGTCGCGGACGTCGCGGCGATGTCGAAGCAGGCGCAGGTGATGGTCGATATGGTTTTCAGTTTCGCGGAGCTGGGGTTTCAGGAAGTCGAGACGTCGAAGTATCTGACCGGAATTCTCGAGAAGGAAGGCTTCAAGGTCGAACGCGGCGTTGCGGGCATTCCTACCGCGTGGGTCGCGACGTACGGCTCGGGCAAACCCGTCATCGCGCTGGGCTCAGACGTCGACTGCATTCCTCAAGCGTCGCAAAAACCCGGCGTCGCCTATCACGATCCAATGATCGACGGCGCACCCGGTCACGGCGAAGGCCACAACTCAGGCGTGCCGCTCAACATTCTCGCCGCGATCGCCGTGAAGCGTCAGATGGAGCGCGGCAAACTTCCGGGCACGATCAAAGTCTGGCCGGGCGTCGCCGAAGAGCTTGTCGCGGGTAAGGCTTTCTTCGTTCGCGCCGGTGTTTTCAAAGACGTCGACGTCGTGCTCTTCACGCACGTCGGCAACAATCTCACGACGTCGTGGGGCCAATCATCCGCGACGGGTCTGGTCTCAGTCGAGTACACGTTCAAAGGCGAAAGCGCGCACGCCGCGGGAGCGCCATGGCAGGGACGCAGCGCGCTCGACGCCGTCGAGTTGATGGACATCGGCTGGAACTTCCGACGCGAACACCTGCGCACCCAACAACGCTCGCACTACGTGATTACCAACGGCGGCGATCAACCCAATGTCGTTCCGCAAACCGCCAGCGTCTGGTACTACTTCCGCGAGCTTGATTACGAAAACATCAAACGAATGCGCGAGATCGGCGACCAGATCGCCCAGGGCGCATCGCTGATGACCAACACAACCGTAAACTCGCGCGTCCTCGGCTCCGCGTGGCCGCAACATTTCAACCGGCCCGTTGCGGAAGCAACGTATGAAAACATCAAGCAAGTTGGACTGCCGCAATGGAGCGAAGACGATCAGACGCTGGCGAAGGCGTTACAGCGTGAACTGAAGTCGCGCGAACGAGGACTGGCCACAGAGCTCTCGCCGCTAGAAGGCCCAGTCTCAGACGATCAACGAACACGCGGCGGATCCGACGACATCGGCGACGTGTCGTGGAACGTGCCGACGATCTCGCTGCGCTATCCGTCAAACATTCCCGGACTGCCTGGTCACAACTGGTCCAACGCCGTCACGATGGCGACTCCGATCGCGCACAAGGGCGTCGTTGCCGGCGCGAAAGTGGTGGCGATGACGACGATCGACCTGCTTACGAAACCGGAGCTGGTGGACCAGGCGTGGAAGTACTTCCGCGAGGTGCAGACGAAAGACACGAAGTATCAACCGTTGATCGGTCCGGACGACAAGCCCGCGACCTACCTCAACAAACGCACGATGGACACGTATCGCGAACGTATGCGCAAGTTCTACTACGATCCTTCGAAATACAGCACCTATCTCGAACAGTTAGGAATCAAATATCCAACGACACGCTAAGGGAACCGCGATGGCAGAGCTGAAAACGAAACCAACTAAAGCAAGCGTCGAAAAGTTTCTCAACCAGATCCCCGACGAGGCGCGCCGCGAAGACTGTTTCACAGTCGCTCGCTTAATGGAGGAGATCACGGGCAGCAAGCCGCAGATGTGGGGCGAAAGCATCGTCGGCTTTGGCTCATATCATTACAAATATCCGAGCGGTCAAGAAGCAGACTGGCCGCTGACAGGTTTCTCTCCGCGCAAACGCGACCTGACGCTCTACCTCATGCCGGGGTTCCAGCAGCACAAGGATTTAATGGACCAATTGGGGAAACACAGCACCGGCGTATCCTGCTTGTACATCAAGCGGCTCTCCGAGCTTCACCTGCCCACGTTGAAGAAGCTGATCCGCGACTCAGTGAAGCGCTCAAAAAAAGCCCATGGCCTACCGCAGCGATGATGTCGTCTTGATCGCGGCGCCCCTCGTGAGATCGATCGTCGTCAAGTCGTCGGCTGGGCCGCAAGCGGCCGTTCCCTCTTCAACGGCGCACGGCCCGACCTTGTCCGGGTCGATCGTTGTAACCCAGCGGTGCTTTCGGTTCTGCGGGTTGACTCGCGCGAGATAGCCAATCCGGGTGCGTCCATCGCTCGCCTCGTACAGCAACAACAGATCGCCCTGGTATTCGTGAAAGTAGACTTGCTCGAGCCGTGCACCCCTGCTGACCCTCAGATAGAAGAACAGATGCTTCTTTTGAGCAGACAGCTCAGCCATCCCGTCCTGACGAATGGTGTACTTGCCGTGCGCCGTGTTGAACATAAAGAACGACTGCCGCTTACCCTCGCCGAGCCGTCGCGCTTTCTCGAAAGACTCCGGCTCGGGCTTCGCGCCGGCTACGGAAAACGTAAGTACGAGCAGGCACAGTAAGACCCCGGTTTTCATGCTGATTCTCCTTTTTCGCGGGGCGGTGAGGTAGGAGCAGTTTACTACATCCCGGGGCTCATTCGGTTGTTCTTTTCGAACCAGGCGATGATCTGGGGATAGAGATCGGCGATGGTCGTACCCGCCGGCCGGGCCTGGTAAAGGCCCACCAGGAACTTGTTGAAAGACGCAAACATCGGGAAGCCGCGACGCATGGTCATCATCCGCTCCACGGCCGCCATCATCCTCGGCTGCTCGTCCCTCGGCGCATAGTCGAGCAAACGCAGGCTCACGAGGCCCCAGTTCATGTACTCATTGAACGTGGCGATGCCCGCGTAGTAACCCGGCCCGCGACTGCTCTCGACCCACTGCTCGCGGTTGCCGATCGCTTTCATGATCCGATCGGCATACTTCTCCGCTTCGGGATTGATGTAGCCGTGATTGATTTCAGTGAAGACGATGTTGCCGCGAAAGACGTTCTGACCCGTTTCGGAGCCCGGCTCGTAAGAGCGCTTCACGTCCTGCGGATAAGGAAAGTTGACGTGCGGCTGAAGCTCGCGAAAGCCGTTGCTCTCGAACCACGTCGTCGACTGGTTGTACGCGACGAGTGGCGAAAAGATGATCTTGTAGGTGTCGTAGCCGCTCGACGTGGGAAAGTTTTTGTCGAGCCACCTCTTCATCTCCGCGATGTTCGCGGTGTCGCGGTAGAAAGCGATCTGCTCCTGGTACGTTGCCGCGTTCTGTTTGTAGAACTCGCGAAAGTTAGTGGTGTCGGCAAACGACTGCAACTGCGGCAGGTAAGCTCTGAGCGGGTTGCTCGCGTCGCCCCTGAACCCGGTGCGGTCGTAGATTTTGCTTTGCACGATGCGGCCGCGTGAGTCGAATTCAAAGGCGTAGCCGTTCATCTTCAGGGTGAAGTAGCGGCCGAGATCCTGTCGCAAGTCTGCTTCGAACGCGGCGAGCAGCGGATGGTCCTTGTACTTGTCGAACCACTCGCGCATGCGTTTGTAGTAGTCGGAATCTTTGTAGACGAGACTTCGATCCTCGATGCCGATGGGCGTCATCGCGATCGCAACGTTCACCAGTTCGTAGACTTCCGGCACTTCGACGAGCATCTTGCCGCGATTCGCAGCCTGGTACTTTTGATCGAAAACAGCCGCCGGGACGTATTTCACGCCAACGATCTGCGTGTAACAGAGGTCGTCGCCGCGTTGGATGATGAAGTCGTACTTCTTCCCGAGCTCCACCCAGAAACTGATCGACTCGAGATCGGTGATGAACGTGACGCGATGAGGTTTGCCGTCCTTGAGTTGCGACTCGTAAACGTCAGGTTTGATTTCGGGGACGAGCCGCCAGATGTTGGGCCGGTAGTTGTCGCCGTCCTGGATGCTGACTATCGAACTCGTCGATTTGATGATCCGCAGTTGTTCCTGACCATTGGCGGAGACTGCGAAGACCGCCAAAACGAACGCTATAACGAATTTCATGTGCCTCGCTGACCAGGGACCTGCTCGTCGCAGGTTTCCCATTCCGAGATCAAGACACCGAGAACGCATTGGATATGACACCGAAGATTTGGATAGTAGAGGCGCCTATGTTAACACGGATTCAAAACCATTGCTCGGGGGTCAGTTTCGGGCGCATAATCGGCTCATGGAAAAACAAAGGCTGGCGCTAATTGAGCAATACATTCTGAATTTTCTTCAGCACCGGCAACAGCCGAGAATTCTGGCGAAAGACTTGTTCGACAGCACCCCTGAGTATGCCAACGCCGACCTCGTGCGGGCGCTCGAGGATCTGGAGAAGAAGAAACGGCTGCTAGTCCGTCACACGTACGAGGGTAACGATTACGTCTCGCTGACGGCGCAGGGCGCGTCGCTCCTGGGAGTTGATCAAGTTGAACTCGAAGGTGAGGCCTCGGCCATGCCGCATCCGCCGAAGAGTGCAACCTCTAACAAATAAAATTGGACTTAATTCGCGTTCAAAAATACCCGGCCTGCGCCGCTCTCGTGATTTTGGTGGCGTGCCTCAGCGTCGCCGCGCAGGAGACACCCGCGAGCAATCATGCCGGTACGCTGTCGGACCTGCTCGACAAGCAGCGCGCGCTTCTGGTCGTCTTCAAATCCCGCGTGATCGACGTAAATAACGACGAGCGCGCGATCATCGACGACGTACTGAAAGGCGACCGCGCTCCGAGGGGACGTTACGCCTGGGTCTATAACGACCTCGCGATCAAACTCAACAAGTACATCAACAAGCACGGCAGCATGCTCCCCGCGCGTAACCTCGCGGACGCCGAATACGTCATCTTCTTCAACGTGGTCGAATTTCGCCGCATCCTTAACGCGCTCTACGCGTACGGAGAACTATTCGTCATCGTCAAAGGCTCGCCGCAGGAGTTGAAACCACCACGCATCGTCTGGCGAGCAAAGAAAATGCTGGTCTCCACCGACGCCATCCGGGACCTGATCAAAGACCTCAAAAGGCTACGGGGCGAGGGCTGATCTCGCTTTTTGCAACCTGGTTAACAACTCGGCGTTAAAGAACCCGTTGCGTCCGATTTTTTGAATTAAGCCTGAAACTTTTCGCCGCCCAGACTCACCAACGTTTGATAGTTGTGAGAAAGGAACCCTCCTGATGCTGCGTTGCCTGCTGCTCATCCTCGCCCTGACCGCTACGCTTGCGGCCCAACAGGCCTCTAATACACAGAGTAATACACAGAGTAATACACAGAGCGGCTCGCTTAAAGGCACCGTAACGGACCAGCTCGGCAGTCTGGTCGTCGATGCCAAGGTGAGTCTGAAGAACGCCCGCGGCGTGACGGTCACCGCGAACTCAAACTCCTCCGGCGTTTATGAGTTCAGGCGCGTCCAACCGGGCACTTACGAACTGCGCGTCGTCGCGCCCGGATTCAACATCTTCGAAGAAAAGGAGATCGAGATCCGCGCGCGCGAGCTCACCACCGTGAACGCGCAACTCAGCATCGCCCTCGAAGAACAGCAAGTCACCATCGACGATCGAAACATCAGCACCGACTCCGACAACAACGCCAACGCCGTCGTCCTGCGCGGCAAGGAACTGGAGGCTTTGCCAAACGATCCCCAGGCGCTGGCTTCAGCCTTACAAGCCATGGCCGGTCCGCCGGACCCGGAAAACGGAACGCAGATCAAGGTTGACGGCTTCTCGAACGGTCAAATCCCGCCCAAGGAAGCGATTCGCGAAGTTCGCATCAACAACAACCCGTTTTCAGCCGAGAACGAGTTTCCCGGTTTCAGCGGTATCGAGATCTTCACGCAACCCGGCGCCGACAAGTGGCACGGCGGGTTCAGTTTCGACTTCAACGACGAGAGCCTGAATTCACGCAACCCGTTCACGACCTTCCGCGCGCCGTATCAACAGCGCGGCTATCACGCGAGCCTGAGCGGACCAATCATTCCGAAGCGCGCATCTTTCTCCATCTTTTTTGGCCGCTACTACAGCGACGGCAATTCCACCGTCAACGCGACGACACTCGATCTCGTGACGCTGAAACCGATCTTCGTCAACCAGTCGTTCGTGACGCCGGAGGTCAGCTCCTACGGCAACGGGCGATTCGACTTCAAGATCAACAAGGCCCACACGATCGTCGGAAGATACAGCTTCAACACCGCGACGCAGGACCTGCAAGGCATCGGCGGGTTCGCGCTGCCGTCGCGCGCTTACAAAGGACGGCGCTCCAACGTCACCGTACAGATCACGGAAACGGCGCTGCTCAACGAGAAGACGGTCAACGAAACTCGCTTCCAGTACATCCGCAGCAACTTCGATCAGAGCAGCGTTTTAGACGCGTTTGCCTTGAACGTGCTCGAATCGTTTCAGGGCGGCGGATCGCAGGTGGGCGCGGCGTCGAATATGCAGAACCGGATGGAGCTGCAAAACTTCACGTCGTGGACCTCCGGCAATCACTTCCTCAAAGTCGGCGCGCGCGTGCGGTACGCGAACATTGACAGCATCTCGCCCGGAAACTTCGGCGGCTCGTACACGTTCGGCGGCGGCTTTGGCCCAAAGCTCGACGAGAACGATCAGATCATTCCCGGTCCGGATGGCAAACCGCAGATCGTCGAAATCAGCAGTCTCGAACGTTACCGGCGCACGCTCGCGTTTTCGCGTCTCGGCTTGAGCGGCGCAGCCGTTCGTTTGCTCGGCGGCGGCGCAACACAGTTTTCGATTGCCGGCGGCAATCCTGAAGCCCAGGTGAAACAAACGGACGTCTCGTTCTATCTTCAGGACGAATGGAAACTGCGGCCCAACCTCACGATCTCGCCGGGGCTGCGTTACGAAAACCAGACCAACATCGACAGCGACGACAACTTCGCACCGCGAATCGCCTTCGCGTGGTCGCCGGTGTTTGGCGGCGGAAAGAAAACGCCAGCCGCTCCCAAGCCCGCCGCTACGGCGCCCGCAGCAAACGCGACGGCAACACCAGCAGCGCCGGCAGCTCCCGCGAGCGCTCCCGCGGGCCCGCCGAAGACGGTCTTCCGTGGCGCCGTCGGACTCTTCTATAACCGCGTCTCGGAAGATCTGACGCTCACGGCAACGCGATTCAACGGCATCAACCAGCAACAGTTTCTTGTCGCCGATCCGGCCGTGTTGGATCTCTTTCCGCTGGTCCCGCCGATAGAACTTCTCGATGCCTTTTCACAGCCTCAGATTCGCCGCGTCATTGCAGACGACTTCGTACCTTGGCGCTCGCTGCGGTTCATGTTCACCATGGAACGCACACTGCCTAAAAACGTAAAGCTCTCGTTGACTTACTGGCATTCCCGCACGCGCCATTCTCAACGCCTCGTGAACATCAATTCGCCACTCGCGGGCACATTCATTCCCGGCAACCCATCCAGCGGGGAGCGCCCGCTCGGCAACGACGCCGGAAATATTTTTCAGTACCAGTCAAACGGCAGGTCCATCGGCAACAGTTTCAACGTGAACGTGAACGGGACGTTGATGAAGGTCAACTTCTGGGGCGGATACAGTCTCAACAAGGCAAGAACGACGGACCAGGGCCAGAGCGGCAATCCGATCGACGCTTACGATTTCAGCAACGAGTGGGCACGGTCATTCAATCCCTTGAGCTTCGGCTACTTCGGCGGGAGCTACACGGCGCCTTACGGCTTCACTGTAAACGTGTTTGGAGTCGCCAATTCGGGGAACCCGTTCAACATCACGACCGGCCGCGACACCAACGGCGATACGTTCTTCAGCGAACGCCCCGCTTTCGCCACCGACTTGAACGAACCCGGAGTCGTCGTCACACCGTACGGCGCTTTGGACCCGACGCCTTCACCCGGACAGACGATCATCCCGCGAAACTTCGGACGTGGACCAGGCTTCGTCTCCATCAGCCTGAGTCTTGGTAAAGCATTCAAGTTTGGACCGGCGATCGAACCGAAAACCCCGCCGCCCGGCGCTCCGCGCACCACCGACGCCGGCTCCGCACAAACGCCTCCCAAACCCCCGCCGGTGCAGCGACCCTACACGCTGGCGTTCTCCGCCAACATAAACAACCTGTTCAACCGGACAAACGAAGGCTCGCCCGTCGGCAACATGTCGTCTCCTTACTTCTTGAAATCTCCTTCCGGTTCAAATACCTTCTTCTTCGGTCCAGGCGGCGGCGGCTCGAGCGGCAACCGCGTGATCAGTCTGCGGGTCAGGTTCAGCTTCTAATTAAAAAGAAGTCCATCATCGTCATCATCTTCGTCGTTCTGCTGATTTCGCAGATCCCGTTTGCCCATCGGCGATACAAACTGCGACGGCTGAATCAGGCCATCCTGCGCGTCAACTCCGAGCGCGTGCCTGTCAATCCCGCCGACAACGACAAGCGATTCGTCGAATACAAGGGCGTGATTCACGTTCATTCGTTTCTTGGTGGACATAGCTCCGGCTCGTTTGCGGAGATCATCGACGCAGCGAAAGCGAATGGCTTGCAGTTTGTCATCATGACGGAGCACACCGAGAAAGACTTCGACACGTCGGCGATGACCTTGCGAGGCACGCACGCGGGCGTGCTGTTCGTTAACGGAAACGAAGTCAGCACGGCAGATGACGATCGATTGCTGGTCGTTCCCGGCGACGCAACGTTCGCAGGCAGCGCCGCGACGCAGGACGTTTTGAACGCCGCCGCGTCGCGCCGCTCGCTCGCGATTGCCGCGTATCCGGAAGAGTTCGAGAGTTGGGAAGCGAGCGGGATGAGCGGAGTTGAAGTCTTCAACGTCTACACGAACGCACGAAGCATCAATCCGATCGTCGCGTTTTTCGACGTCCTGTGGTCGCGCCGAAGTTATCCGGAGCTGATCTTCGCGCTCTACTACACTCGTCCCGACGAGGGACTTAAAAAATGGGATGAGGCGTTGACGCGATCGCGAGCGACGGGACTCGCAGGCAACGATGCTCACGCCAATATCGGCGTCCACCTGAAAGACAGTTCAGGCAAAACACTGCTCGGGATCCAACTCGATCCGTACGAGACCAGTTTTCGTTTGGTCCGGATGCACGTCCTGCTCGAGCAAGGCAAGCCGCTGAACGAAGCAAACCTTCTCGAAGCATTGCGGGCCGGTCACTGCTTCATCGGTTTCGACTTCCTCAGCGATACGTCCGGCTTTTCGTTCACGGCAGCGTCGGGGATTCAAGGCGACGAGATCGGTTTACGTCCCAACATGCAACTAACGGCCAGGACACCGGTTCCGAGCCGGGTTGTGTTGTTTAGAGACGGCGTTCAGGTAGCTGAAGAAAATGGGGTGACGAACAAGGATTTCGCGGTGACTGAGCGAGGCGTTTACCGGGTCGAGGTCTACCTGCCGGAGATCAGCCGAGCGCCCTGGATCATTTCGAATCCGATTTATGTCCGGTAAAAACGGTTGCGCCCCACCGGGTGCCCTGCTAGCGGCCCTGTGGGGCGTCGAACCTTCACCGGAAAGCTCCGGCTTTACTTGTCTTCGGAAGCGGTGCGTACGTTCACCGGAGTACTGTTGGAGATCCTGTGTTGGACCCCGCTCTCCTAACTCCCCGAGTGTAGTGGGGGATCGGGAGTACAGCCTTCCACACACTGTTTTTTCAAGTCCGATCAGTATGGCCTTGGTCCTTAAAACTGTCAAGATTCAGCTTGACCGAACGCGAACCATACAAGCTCGAAAATACGTACAGACAGCCATGGAAATCACTATCCCAACACCCCGGAATTTTAGCTTCAAACGCACCGTCATCAGCCACGGCTGGTGCGAGCTTCTCCCCTTCGCCCTCGACCAGCAGAAATGGATACTTACACGCGTCATCGACCTGGGCGAAAAGCCGCCCGTCACCGTCGCTATGACTGGCCGAAAGAGTCAGGTCGTGGTGAATTCGCCACGGCGCCTCACTAAAACCGAGGCGGCAAAAGTGTTCCGCGACGCCCGCCATATCCTGAGGCTCGACGACGACCTCCAGCCGTTTTACCTGGCCACTGGCGAAGTGCCGGAGTTCGCCTGGATCGCCGAACAGGGCGCCGGCCGGATGCTCCGCTCGCCGACCGTGTTCGAGGACCTCGTGAAGATGATCTGTACCACCAACTGCTCCTGGTCGCTCACGGAAAAGATGGTCACGGGCCTCGTTCAAACCATCGGCCGCGAGACTGGCGAGAAAGACGGCAGGCGGTCGTTTCCGACGCCTGAGGCGATGGCGTCAATGCCGGTCCAGTATTACGTCGACGAGGTTCGCGCCGGTTATCGCGCGCCTTATCTGAAAGAACTGGCTGACCGCGTGGCTTCCGGCGAGCTGAACGTCGAGACGTGGCTCACGAGCCCGCTCTCGACCGCGGAGCTCGTGAAAGAGATTAGAGGCGTGAAGGGAGCCGGGCCCTACGCTGCGGAGAACCTGTTGAAGCTGCTGGGACGATACGACGGGCTGGCGCTCGACTCCTGGACCCGCGCGAAGTTCTTCAAGGTGCGGAACAATGGGCGCAAGGCGAACGACAAAAAGATAGAGCGCTACTACTCGCGCTTCAAAGAGTGGCGCGGCTTAGCGCTCTGGTGCGACGTCACCCGCGACTGGCTCGACTGAGCCAGTCCGCGAATGAGAACGATCTAATAACTAATTAATTTTTATTTAATACCCAGGTCGAGTCCTGCGCGCCTCGAGGGCTTTCGCTATGACGCGCCACGGTCAGGACCTTGCCGTCGGCTGAGAGCGAGAGTTTGTCATTCGAGGTGATGGTGACCTCGCCTTCCGGACCCTGTAACGTGCTCTTGGTGCTCAACTCGAGCGTCTTGCCGTCGCTGGACCAGGTGGCCTTTCGGGCGAACTTTCCGCGTCCCGTTTCGCCGCTGGTCTCGCTGCCGTCGAGGTTGAAAGTTCTTGGACCGCCGCCCATGCCGCGGCCGCCGCCCTGACCGGCGCCTTGACCACCGCCACCGCCACTCGGAGCGCTACCAGCCGCAGGCGCAGCGCCGGCACCGCTTTGGCCACCGCCGCCGCCGCCAGTCACCTTCTGGTCGATGGTGATGGTCTTTTCGTCCTGGGTGATGACCCACGAAATGCCTTCGGCGTTTTGGGTTCGTTGATCGAGATTCTGGCTCTTGCTCTTATCAAGCGTCCAGGTCCCGGCGAAGCTGGTCGGTGCGGCTGCCTGCACGGCCAGAGCGAATACGAGCGCGCTGATTAGACTAAGAGCGCAAAGCAACTTTCTCATTCGAGATCTCCTTAACTGAAATGACGTTTCGAGAGAGTGCGCAGTCTATCAAAAGGGTATTCGAGAAACTGTAAGGAACTGTAAAGATTTGTAAAGGTTCGCTGACAATGGAACTTTCAATGTTGCGATACGTTAATGGCGAGGTGTTCGACGTCGTCTTTGTAATTGAGGCACGTGATTATCGTCCGAGAATATGCACGCCAGTGACGATTTTTGTCAGCCTTCGAACGTCGAAAGATTTTTTGCCATAACCAACCTGCGAGTGGTGTTTGGTTCGCAGAGGAATTATGAAACAGCGTTCACCGTTTCATCGATAACGGGGATGCGATACTAAGCTAATCAAAGCAAGGAGAGCAGTGATGAAGTCAATCGTGAATCGGATAGTGGTGGTTGTAATGGTGGGCGCGCTAGCGAGTGTTGCGGCAATGGCCAAGACACACAAACAGAAAGTGACCTTCGACAGCGACATCAAAGTGAATGGCACGCTCGTGAAGAAGGGATCTTACGAGGTCAAGTTTGATGACGAGACTGGTCAGTTGTCGATCATGAAGAACGGCAAGACCATTGCGCAGAGCATGGCCCGTCTCGAAGCTCGCGAGAAGAAAGCGAACACGTTCCAGTTGAGAGCGACGACCGCCGGCGACGAGAAGCAACTCGTTGGCGTGACCTTTGGCGGTTGGGACAAGGACGTCATCGTCAGCAATAGCGGCGCGGCGACCACCGGTAACAACTAACGCCTTTTCGAATACGTTCCCCTCTACGCCTCGGGCCTGCGGGTTCCGAGGCGTAGCTGTTTTTGCGCATTCGTACAATCCGTGTTTCCTGCGTTACTATCACTCAAAACAAAACACGGAGAACACGGATGAAATACAGGCGCTTTGGCCGGACCGGCTGGGACGTTAGCGAGATGGGCTACGGCATGTGGGGCATGGCCGGTTGGTCCAACTCGAGCGACGACGAATCACTTCAATCGCTACAAGCCGCAGTCGATCTCGGCGTCAACTTCTTCGACACCGCTTACGCGTACGGCAACGGCCACAGCGAAAACCTGTTGGGCCAGATCGTCCGCACCAACACAAACAAACGACTCTACACGGCAAGCAAGATCCCGCCGAAGACGTTGCAATGGCCCGCACCGGCTGATTCAACACTGATGCAGTCGTTTCCTCCGGACCACGTCGAAGAGTACGTCCATCGCAGCCTCAAAAACGCGGGCCTCGAGCAGATCGACCTGATGCAGTTTCACACCTGGAACGACGAGTGGATGCGCGACGATCGCTGGTTCTACAAACTCGACGATCTTCGCAGTCAGAAACTGATCAACGCTTTCGGGATCAGCATCAATCGTTGGGAGCCGTGGAATGGAATACGCGCCGTGCGAAGCGGGCAGATCGATTCAGTGCAGGTGATCTACAACATCTTCGATCAAAACCCGGAAGACGAACTCTTTCCCGCATGTCGAGAGATGAACGTCGCGGTGATCGCGCGCGTGCCGTTTGACGAAGGGACGTTGACGGGCACGTTGACGAAAGACAGTAAGTGGCCCGAAGGCGATTGGCGCAACACCTATTTCGTTCCTGAGAACCTGATTCCGGCGGTTGAGAAAGCAGACCAGATAAAGCAAATGCTCGAAGAGTGGAACCGCGAGCACTCGACGCGGATCACGATGCCGGAGCTCGCGCTGCGTTTCATCCTGAATAACCGGGACGTCGCCACGATCATCCCCGGCATGCGCAAACTCCGTCACGTCGAAGCAAACGTCGCGGCCAGCGACACCGGCCCACTCCCCGCGGAACTACACGAACGACTGCGCAAGTTCCGCTGGGTCCGAAAACCAGCGCCGTGGTCGCAGTGACAACTCAACTCTTGATATTCAGCGTCTTCACGAGGAACGCCCAGCGGTCGGCGATCTCTTCGATCGTTTTCGAAGTCGGTTTGCCCGCGCCGTGTCCTGCTTTCGTTTCGATACGGATCAGGATCGGCGCGTCACCAGCCTGCGCGGCCTGAAGCGCCGCCGCGAATTTGAAACTGTGCCCCGGCCACACGCGATCGTCATGATCCGCGGTCGTGATCATCGTCGGCGGATACGACGTCCCCGGCTTGATGTTGTGCAGCGGCGAATACGCATACAGCGCCTTGAAATCGTCCGGGTTGTCAGACGAACCGTAATCAGAAACCCACGCCCAACCGATCGTGAA
>DASRIM010000245.1:0-16973 GCA_035649995.1 Pyrinomonadaceae bacterium
GCTGGTCGGCGAGGTATGGATCTGCTCGGGGCAATCGAACATGGAGTGGCCGCTCAGCAATACGGATAACGCTGCTGACGTCCTCGCGAAAGCCAACTACAACGAGATCCGGTTGTTCACGGTAGAAAAGAAGATCTCGACGTCGCCGCTCGACGACGTGCGGGGTCGCTGGGTCGTCACTACGCCGGAAGAGGCCGGGCAGTTTTCCGCCGTTGGATACTTCTTTGGACGTGAGCTTCACGAACACCTGAAGACGCCGATTGGTCTAATCAACACGTCGTGGGGCGGCACGCCCGCGGAAGCATGGACCAGTCATGAAGGTCTTCTTTCGTCACCCGAACTGAAACCGATACTAGATCGGTTCGAAAGCAGTTTGAACGCGCTGCCGAAAACGAAAGAGACTTACGCGCAGGCGCTGGCGAAGTGGGAAGAGCAGAACCTCTACATCGATGGCGAGAACAAAGGCGAGGCGCTGGGATACGCGAATACGGGTATATCAACAGCCGACTGGTCCAAAATCGATCTGCCGAAACAGTTCGAGGCCGCGGGACTGATGATCGACGGCGCCGTCTGGTTTCGAAAAGTCGTCGTAGTGCCGGAGCATTGGGCCGGCCTGAACCTCATTCTGAATCTCACGGCCATCGACGACTACGATACTACGTATTTCAACGGCACGAAGATCGGTTCGACCGGAAGAGACACGCCGGACAGTCACCAGGTCCCGCGGATGTACGTCGTTCCGGGTTCGCTTGTACGCGCCGGATCGAACGTGATCGCGGTGCGTGTTTTCGATCGCGCCGGAGAAGGTGGTTTCGGTCGCGCAGGCGAGATGTCGCTTCGCTCGTCCGTCGCCGACCTGTCGAAGCCGATCTGGCTCAATGGGCCATGGGAATACAAAGTCGAAACGGCGCTCGAGCCGAAACGCGTCGATTGGGGCACGCGTCCTGAGCCCGTCGGAGCAAGTAATCAGAACAGTCCGAGTGTTCTGTACAACGCGATGCTCGCGCCGCTCGTTCCGTTCGCCATTCGCGGTGCGATCTGGTATCAGGGCGAGAGCAACGCCGGACGCGCATATCAGTACCGCACGCTCTTTCCAATCATGATTCGCGACTGGCGGCGCGCGTGGGGACGCGTCTTTCCGTTCTACTTCGTGCAGCTTGCGAATTGGCGCCCGCGCAAGGAGCAGCCGGACGAGAGCGATTGGGCCGAGTTGCGTGAAGCGCAGTTGATGACGCTGCGCGAGCCGCAGACCGGAATGGCAGTCGCGATCGATATCGGCGGCGAAGATCTTCACCCGCGCAACAAGCTGGACGTCGGCCGCAGGTTGGCGGCGTGGGCGCTCGCGGACGTCTATCGTGAAAAAGTCGTCCCCTCAGGACCACTGTTCGAAGGCTTCAAGATCGAAGGCGACAAGGTGCGCATCAGGTTCAAACACGCGGTGGGATTGAAAACGATCGACGGCGGGCCGGTGAACGGGTTCGCAATCGCCGGAGCGGATCGCAAATTCGTTTGGGCCGAAGCGCGGATTGAGGGTCAGACGGTCGTAGTTTGGAGCCCGTCGATTTCGCAGCCCGTTGCGGTGCGTTATGGTTGGGCCGACAATCCGGCCGTCAATCTCTACAACAAAGCAGACCTGCCGGCGTCGCCGTTCCGAACTGACGACTGGCCGGGAATCACGGCGTCGCGCCGCTAGCCTTCTGGCGAAGATTAATTACGTGCCGCATGAAAGCGACTTCCTGTAAAAACTGACAGTTACTCACTCCTCGAACTCCCTCTAAAATTTCTCCTCCACAAACAGCCACCCGCGGAACAGGAGGGTGAGAACTACGTCTATCCAAAATCGCATTACTGTCGACGGAAACGAGGCGGCAGCATCAGTCGCATTCAGGTTGAGCGAGGCGATCGCGATCTTTCCGATCACGCCGAGTTCGCCGATGGCCGAGCTGTGTGACGAATGGGCAAACCGCGGTAAGACGAACCTCTGGGGCATCGCCCCTGAGATTGCCGAGATGCAATCCGAAGGCGGCGCGGCGGGCGCGGTCCATGGTGCGCTGCAAGCCGGAGCGCTCTCGACAACGTTTACGGCGTCGCAGGGCCTGCTCCTGATGATCCCGAATATGTACAAGATCGCCGGTGAGCTGTCGCCGTTTGTTATGCACGTCACAGCGCGAACGCTGGCGACTCACGCGTTGTCGATCTTCGGCGATCACTCAGACGTCATGGCCTGCCGGCAAACCGGGTTCGCGTTGCTGTGCTCAAACTCGGTGCAAGAAGCACACGACTTCGCCACGATTGCGCATGTGGCCAGTCTCGAATCTCGCATTCCGTTCCTCCACTACTTTGACGGCTTCCGCACCTCACACGAGGTTGCGAAGATCGAGCAACTCAGCGACGACGACCTCCGCAGTTTGATCTCCGAATCCGCCATCGAGGCGCATCGAAAGCGCGCGCTTACTCCCGACAGCCCCGTCATTCGCGGCACCGCGCAGAACCCCGACGTGTTCTTCCAGGCACGCGAGGCAATCAATCCGTTCTACGACGTGTGCCCGGACATCGTCGCGCGAGCCATGCACAGCCTGGCCGAACGAACGGGCCGGCGTTACGGCTTGTTCGATTATGAAGGCGACGCGCAGGCCGAACGCGTGATCGTGATCATGGGCTCGGGAGCGGAGACCGTTCACGAAACAGTTGACGAGCTCGTGGGCCGTGGCGAGAAGGTCGGCGTCGTTAAGGTCCGTCTGTATCGGCCCTTCTCTCAGTCAGCGTTCCTTGCGGCGCTGCCGAAGACCGCACGCAGTATCGCCGTGCTCGATCGGACCAAAGAACCGGGAGCGCCGGGTGATCCGCTTTATCTCGACGTGATGACTGCTTTAGCGGAAGCACGTGCCGAATCGGATCCGCACTTCAACGTCGAGCCGCGAGTTGTTGCCGGCCGCTACGGACTGTCGTCGAAGGAATTCACGCCGGCGATGATCAAGTCAGTTTTCGACGAACTGAATCAGGAGAAGCCGCGCCGGCGTTTCACGGTTGGGATCATCGACGACGTCACTCACCTGTCGCTGAATTGGGATCCGTCGTTCCGAACCAGGTCTGACGATATCTCGACGTCGTTGTTTTACGGGCTCGGCGCGGATGGGACCGTAGGCGCCAACAAGAACTCGATCAAGATCATCGGTCAGGAGACGGATCGATTTGTTCAGGGATACTTCGTCTACGACTCGAAGAAGTCCGGCGCGATAACGATCTCACATTTGCGATCGAGCGCGCGTCCGATCCGTTCGGCGTATCTTATCGATCGGGCCGGTTTTGTCGCCTGCCATCAGTTTGACTTCATCGACAAGATCGACGTGCTCGAGTACGCGGACGACGGCGCGGTGTTTCTGCTGAACGCGCCCGGCGACAGCGCCGAAGTTTGGGACCGTCTGCCGCGCGAGATGCAGCAGCAGATGATCGACAAGCGCATCCGTTTCTTCGCCATCGACGCTTACGCCCTCGCAAAGCAGGTCGGCATGGGCGGACGTATCAACACGATCATGCAGACGTGCTTCTTCGGCATCAGTGGAATCCTGCCGCGCGACGAAGCGATCGCGCACATCAAGAAATCGATCGAGAAGACGTACGGTAAGCGCGGACCGGAAGTAGTGCGGCGCAACTGCGAGGTAGTCGATCAAGCACTGGCTCATCTTCACGAGGTCCAGGTGCCGGCCGAGGTAAGCGCCACGCGCACACGGCCGCCGATCGTGTCTGAACGAGCGCCTGACTTCGTGCAGAAAGTGACCGCCGTGATGCTGGCCGGCAAGGGCGACCTGCTGCCCGTGAGCGCATTCACGGTGGACGGCACATGGCCTACCGGAACCGCGAAATGGGAGAAGCGTAACCTGGCGATCGAGATTCCCGTGTGGGACCCGAAGATCTGCATTCAGTGCAACCAGTGTGCGCTGGTCTGCCCGCACGCGGCGATCAGGGCCAAAGTCTACGACGACGGGTCACTCGATGCGGCGCCATCGACGTTCAAGTCAACCTCGTATCGCGCGCCCGAGTACAAAGGGAAACTGTTTACCATCCAGGTCGCGCCGGAAGACTGTACCGGCTGCAACCTGTGCGTGAACGTCTGCCCGGCGAAAGACAGGACCAATCCAAAACACAAGGCGATCAACATGGAGCCGCAAGCTCCGCTGCGTGACGCCGAACGCGAAAACTACGACTTCTTCCTCGACTTGCCGGAGCTGGATCGCCGTTCCGTCGTCCGGCTCGATCACAAGGGCTCCCAGTTTCTCGAGCCGTTGTTTGAATACTCGGGCGCGTGCGCCGGTTGCGGCGAGACTCCGTACCTGAAGATGCTGACGCAACTGTTTGGCGACCGGCTCTTGATCGCTAACGCGACCGGCTGTTCGTCGATCTACGGCGGTAATCTTCCGACGACTCCATACACGACCAACAGTGCAGGCAGAGGTCCCGCGTGGTCCAACTCGCTGTTCGAAGACAACGCTGAGTTCGGTTTTGGTTTTCGCCTTGCTTTGGACGTACACGAGAAAGGCGCCCGTCACCTCGTCGAACGTCTCGCTTCCGAGATCGGCGACAATCTCGTCACAGAATTACTGAACGCAAATCAGGACAACGAAGCCGGAATCGCTTCACAACGCGAGCGAGTCGTCGCTTTACGCGAGAAGCTGCGCGGTTCGCAGTCGGTTGAGGCGCGACGCTTGGAGCAGGTCGCCGATTATCTGGTCAAAAAGAGCGTTTGGCTGGTAGGCGGTGATGGTTGGGCGTACGACATCGGCTACGGCGGACTGGATCACGTCCTCGCGAGCAGACGCAACGTCAACATCCTGGTGCTCGATACCGAAGTTTATTCCAATACCGGCGGTCAGCAGTCGAAAGCCACGCCACTCGGCGCGTCCGCGAAATTCGCCGCCGGCGGAAAATCGATTGGCAAGAAAGACCTGGGGCTGCTCGCGAACATGTACGGGCACGTTTACGTAGCGCGCGTCGCCTTCGGCGCCAAGATGGTCCAGACGGCGCAGGCGTTTCTCGAAGCGGAATCGTATGACGGTCCATCGTTGATCATCGCTTACAGTCACTGTATCGCACACGGCTACGACATGGCGCAGGGTGCGGCACAACAAAAGCTCGCGGTGGAATCGGGAGTCTGGCCGCTTTATCGATTCGACCCGCGACGTCTGGTCAAAGGCGAGGCGCCGCTCAATCTCGACTATGGACCGCCAAAACCGAAAGTCGCTGAGTACATGCGCAACGAGTCGCGCTTTCGCATGATCGAACGAGCCGATCCG
Organism: Pyrinomonadaceae bacterium; assembly: GCA_035649995.1. Classification (GTDB taxonomy): domain Bacteria; phylum Acidobacteriota; class Blastocatellia; order Pyrinomonadales; family Pyrinomonadaceae; genus PSRF01. The sequence goes on from DASRIM010000245.1 coordinate 5,292, forward strand.
GCGCGGTTCAAACAGTTCCTCGATGAAGCTCAGGCTGCCGCGATTCGGCGTTATTCGGGTTATCAACAACTCGCGGAGATTAAGTTGCCCTACGAGCAGAAAAAGGAAGAAGAAGACGGAGCAGCATCCGGCAATGGGGACGGCGTGAAACCATCATGAGTCTAGAAACGAAATACTTAGGAATTACGTTGCGCAATCCGCTGATCGTCGGATCGAGTTCGCTGACCGACGATGTCGCCACCGTCCGCGAGCTCGAGGACGAAGGCGCGGCCGCGCTGGTGCTCCGTTCGCTTTACGAAGAGCAGATCACCGGCGAACAGATGGATGCGTTCTTTCAAAGCGACAGCCACGACGATTCATCGGCTGAAGCGGGGACTTATCAACCCGATCCTGAGTTGGCCCCGGGCCCTGACGAATATCTCGAGCATTTGCAGCGCGTGAAGAAGGCGGTTGGTATTCCCGTGATCGCTTCGCTGTGCGGCACGAGCACCGGAAGCTGGGTCTCGTACGCGCGTCTGCTCGAACAAGCCGGCGCAGACGCGCTGGAGTTGGACCTTTATCACTCGGCAAGCGACACGTTGACGAGTGCCGCTGAGGTTGAGGCCCGGATGATCGAAATCGTGCGAGAAGTGAAGCGTGCGATCCAGATCCCGGTCGCGGCCAAGCTGACGCCGCTGTACACGGCGTTCGCGAACTTCGCCAGCCGTCTCGACGCCGAAGGAGTTGACGGGTTAGTGGTCTTTACTCGTTTTCACAAGGTAGACATCGACGTCCTCGAGCTGGAACTGTTGCGCTCGTTGCAATTGTCTGACTCCTCGGAGTTGCAGTTGCGGCTGAGGGCGGCGGCCGTGCTCGCCGGTCGAGTGAAGGCGTGCATCGCGATCAGCGGCGGCGTTCACACGGCGCTGGACGTGGTAAAGGCGACGATGGCGGGCGCCAACGCCACACAGTTGGTCTCAGCTATTCTGAAAAACGGTCCTCGCTACCTGCGAACGTTGCGCGACGAGTTGAAAGCGTGGATGGCCACTAACGAGTGGACCTCTCTCGACGAGATGCGAGGCAACATGAGTTTCCAGCGGGTCCCAAACCCCGCTGCCTACGAACGAGCTACTTATCGCTTATTTCATTAACGACATCACTGCCGCAGCGACTTCATGTAATCCAGTAACGCCTTTGCCTGCTCTGCGTTGATCCCTTTGCTTTCGTATTCCGGCATGTGCGGCGGCTTCTCGGCCTTCTTGCCTTTCAGAATGATCTGGATGTGTTCATCGTCGGACTTTGCCGTGTCGAATTTCTTATCGGCTTTTGGGCCGTGACATGCGACGCACTTGCCTTTGTAGGTTTTCGCTGCGTCGAATTGCGCGGTGTTGGTCAACATCGTCAGACCAATAGCTGCGACGATAGCCGGTACGATTGTCTTCAAAATCATGGATCACTTTCTCCTTTTGCATTTGACGGATTTTGGCGTGAGGCTGGACCGAGAACTACTGGCAATTTGTACAGGGAAAGCTTTATGCTCCGATTCAACCATGCCCCGATCAACCAGAAAAAAGCCTGACACGTTTCCGAAAACCGTCGTCGAAGCGGTAACCAACGCAAAGATTCTCGGCGTGCGCTCCGGAACTGAGCACCGTTACACGGGTGTTTGGGTCGTCGTAGTCGAGGATAGGGCTTTCGTGCGCTCGTGGAGCGACAAACCGACCGGCTGGTTCCAGGCCTTCCGAAAGCAACCGAGTGGGACCATTCAGGTTGGCGACCGCGAGATTCCCGTGACGGGGAAGTTAGTGCGCAGCGCGCGGCTGCGCGACGCGGTCACGGCCGCGTTCGGCGAGAAGTATCCGACCAAAGGATCGAAAAAGTGGGTCGAAGGATTTGCGGAACCCTCTCGAGTTCTCACGACGCTTGAATTTGTGCCGAGGTGAGTATGAGGACTAACGATCTGCAAGTTAACGGATACGAGCGCCTGGCTTCGTGTACTGACGAGAATGGTTATCACGGTCTGATAGCAATTCATAGCACGCGTTTGGGCGCCGCAGTCGGCGGCACACGCCTTTGGCAGTATCAAAATGAAGACGAGGCGATCGAAGATGTGCTGCGGCTTGCGCGCGGCATGACGTACAAAAACGCGCTGGCGGGAATTCCTTTCGGCGGCGGGAAGTCGATCATTCTGAAGAATGAATCGTGGATGGATCGCGAGACAATCTTCCGCACGCACGGGCGATTCGTCGATACGTTTGACGGCTTGTACATCACTGCCGAAGACGTCGGAACGACTCCTCACGATATGGAGTACGTGCGAAAGGAGACCTCGCATGTTGCTGGTCTAATCTCGGGAGCAGGCGATCCTTCTCCGGCGACGGCGCGCGGTGTTCTTAGTGCGATGCAAGCGGCCGCAAAGTATCGCTGGGGCTACGACGATTTGAGCGGCCGCAGCGTTGCGATCCAGGGATGCGGTAAGGTCGGCTACTATCTCGCTTCTTACCTCTGCGCGGCTGGAGTGCGCCTGATTGTGAGCGACGTCGATCCGAACAAGGCTGCCAGAGTGGTGAGGGACTTCGACGCCGTTGCGGTGGCGCCCGAACAGATCTACGACGCCGGCGCCGATATCTTCGCGCCGTGTGCTTTGGGAGGCGCAATCAACGACGAGACGATCAACCGCCTGCACGTCGAAATCGTCACCGGCGCAGCAAACAATCAACTACTCGAGCCAAGACACGGCGACGAGCTCGCTGCGAGAGACATTCTTTACACGCCCGACTATGCGGCAAACGCAGGCGGCGTCATCCACGGCTGCCGCGAGCTGCTCGCCTGGGACCCGGCGCGAACGGCGGCAAAAATCGACGAGATCTATGAAACGGTCCTCAACATCTTCTACATGGCGGCTTCCGAAGGTATTCCCACATACAAGGCCGCGGATCGGCTCGCCGAAGAGCGTCTGAACAAAGCGGCATAAAGCATGGAGGATCCGTTTGTTCGTAGCTGACCTGGAAACACCGTCCGTCGTCGTCGATCTCGACGTGATGGAGCGAAACCTTTCGCGCATGGCGGATTACTGTCGCAGCAACAACCTGCGGCTGCGGCCGCACACGAAATCGCACAAAGTTCCCGCACTCGCCAAACGCCAACTGGCCCACGGAGCGCACGGGATTACGGTTGCGAAGATCGGTGAAGCGGAAGTAATGCTCGACGCGGGAATCACCGACATCCTGATTGCTTACCCGATCGTCGGCACAGCAAAAGCGGAAAAACTGGCGGATCTGGCGACGCGCGCTAACGTCACAGTCGCGCTGGATTCCGTGGAAGCGGCGCAGTCGATTTCGGCAGCAGCGAACAAGACGAATGGCCGCGTAAGTGTTTTGGTGGAACTCGACGTCGGGTTTCACCGCTGCGGCGTTGCGAATGAAGATGAAGTCCTGAATCTCGCGCGCAAGGTCGCGGATCTACCGGGTCTCGAGTTCAAAGGCTTGATGTTCTTTCCGGGCCATCTTCAAGTCCTGGAAAAAGAACGCGCGGAATTGAGAGCGGCCGTCAACGATTTTCTGGAACGCTCGCTTGCGAAACTTCACGCCGCCGATCTGCCGGTAACGATCGTGAGCGGAGGGTCGACCCCGACGGCCCGCGAAGGTCATTTGTTCTCGGGGGTAAACGAGATTCGGCCGGGAATGTACATCTTCAACGACCGCAACATGATGGGTATCGGCATCGCGAGTGTCGAAGATTGTGCGTTGTCAGTCGTCACTACAGTCGTAAGCACAAGCGTTGCCGGACGCGCGATCGTCGACGCAGGATCGAAGACGCTTTCGTCCGATCGTCATCTCGCCGGCGACGGAAGGGGCTTCGGAATGGTCAAAACAGATCCGGACGCGGAGCTGGAACAACTATCGGAAGAGCATGGTCACTTGAACATCAGCAAGTCGTCGCGTGAGTATCAAGTCGGCGAGCGGCTCGAGATCATCCCGAACCACGTTTGCAGCACTGTGAACATGCACAATCAGATTTTTGGCGTCAGAGGCGAGCGAGTCGAGACAGTTTGGGAGGTTACTGGCCGCGGTAAGGTCCAGTGACGCGTGTTATATAGGAGTAGACCGGAAGCCCGAGCGCAACCAGCGCAAGCCCGATCAGCGATCTAACGGGCGACGTGATCAACGTGCTGACGAGCAGCCATGCCGTTGTCAACAGAAACAGCAGAGGCACGATCGGATAACCCCACGCGCGAAAAGTGCGTTGCTCTTGCGGAATCGTCCTGCGAATAAAGAAGATCGACACGATCACCAGGCCGAAGAACATCCAGTTCACGAAAATCACGTAATCCGTGAGCGTGTCGTATGAGCCCGACAGCGCGAGTACGCCGGCCCAAACACCTTGCACCAGCAGCGCGCGCACCGGTACGCGACCGCGTTCAGAAACCTGCGCGAGCCCCTTTGGAAAGAGACCGTCGCTGGCCATCGCGAATGGGATTCGCGAATTGGCCATTGTCGACGTGTGAAGCGCACCGAGCGTTGAGATCATCATCGCCGCGGCAATCAAACTCACTGCAATGTCGCCGAGAAAACTCTCGGCCACGACGCCGGCGACGGACGAAGTCGCCGGAACGTTCGCGACCTCCGTCGGCGTTAGAACGTAGAAGTACGTCGTGTTGACGAAAACGTAGAGCGCCATGCAGATCAGCATGCCGGTGAAGAGCGCGAGCGGAATGTTGCGTTGCGGGTTCTTGACTTCGCCGGAGACAAACGTCATTTCGTTCCACCCGTTGTAGGCCCACAATGCGCCCAACATCGCGGCCGCAAAACCCGCGCTGCCTCCACGCGCCGCGCCCGCCACTCCCTCGCAGGCGCCGCCGTTGTCCTGGAGCAGAAAGTTGGCCCAACTGCCGCGGGCGAAAAAGAGCACGCCGAGACCGAGCGCCACGATGCTTCCGACCTTGATCGCAGTCAACACAGTCGCAAACTTGCCGCCCATGGAAACAGACAAACAGTTCACGATCGTCACGAATGCGATCGCGGCAAGCGCGACGATCTGCAAGCTGCCGAATGGGACTGGATAGCCCGGCAGGTCGAGAGTGAAATACGTGACGTTGAGCTTTTCGGTCAGCAGTACGTTGAGGAAGATGGCGAAGCCGACGGCGAGTGCGGCGAGCGATCCGGCGCCGGAAGCGAAAAAGCGCATCCAGCCAAAGAGAAAAGCCAGTCGCGCGTTGTATGCATTGCGGATGAAGACGTATTCGCCGCCCGCGCGCGGCCACATGGCTGCCAACTCAGCGTACGTCAGAGCGCCCGCCAGCGACAGCAGTCCGGCGACGATCCACACTGTGATCACTCGGCCCGGTGTCCCGACGTTGCAAGTCATCACTCGCGACTTCAAGAAGACGCCCGTTCCGATCACGTTTCCGACGACGACCGCTGTAGTTGCGACTGGCCCAAGGCCGCGGATCAGCGACATTGCTAAAAATTATCACATCGCCGGGTGGCATTTGTGTTTTAATTCGCGGTCTCGATGTCCTTCAAAGTCATCATCGTTTCTGCCGTCGTAGCTTGCCTCGTCCTGACTCTATTACCCGGTGTTGCCGCAAATCAGGTTTATGACGTTGTTATTCAAAACGGTCGCGTCGTCGACCCCGAATCGCGACTCGATGCCGTGCGCAACATCGGCGTTTCCGGCGGGACGATCAAAACGATCACGACTGGCCGGCTGAGTGGGCGAACAGTGATCGATGCGAAAGGCCTCGTCGTTTCACCCGGTTTCATCGACCTTCACCAACACGGACAGAACGACGAGAACTATCGTTTCAAAGTAATGGACGGAGTGACGACGGCGCTCGAGTTGGAAGTCGGCACGGGCGATGTGGATCGCTGGTACGCCGAGCGCGAAGGAAAAGCACGGATCAATTACGGCGTCAGCATCGGGCATCTCGCCGCGAGAATGGCGGCGATGGGCGAGCCGGTTGAGTTTCTGCCGAGTGGTCAGGCAGCCCGCCGGGCCGCGACTGATGCTGAGATCGCGGCGATGAAAACGCACGTCGAACGCGGTCTTCGGCGCGGCGCCGTTGCGGTCGGTTTTGGCATTCAGTACGTGCCGCACGCTTCACATTGGGAGATCCTGGAAATGTTTCGTGTCGCGGCGCGGTTCGGTGCGTCGTGTCACGTTCATCTGCGCAACGCCGGATTGAAAGAACCGGCGAGCAGCACTCAGGCCCTCGAAGAGGTGATCGCTGCAGCGGCGATTACCGGCGCGCCTCTTCACGTGGTCCACATTCAGAGCACGGGCGGTAAAGCCACGCCGAAGTTGCTCCAGATGATCGCCGAGGCACGTGAGAGAAAACTCGACGTCACGACCGAGTGTTATCCCTACATCGCCGGCATGACAGACATCAAGTCGGCGATCTTTAATGAAGGCTGGAAGGAAGTTTTCGGGATCGACTATGGCGACTTGCAGTGGGCCGCGACCGGTGAACGGTTGACGAAAGAGAGTTTCGAACGTTATCGAAAGACCGGCGGGTTCGTCGCGGTGTTTTCAATGACTGAAGAGATCGTCGAAACGGCGCTGGCAAATCCTTTGACGATGATCGCCAGCGATGGCATTTTGAACGACGGCAAAGGCCATCCGCGAACAGCCGGCACCTACACGCGCGTCCTGGGCAAGTATGTGCGAGAGCGACGCGCGTTGACTCTGATGGACGCGTTGCGCAAGATGACGCTCATGCCCGCCCAGCGGCTGGAGCATCGTGTTGCGGCGATGAAGAACAAGGGACGGATTCGCGTTGGCGCCGACGCGGATCTGGTGGTCTTCGACGCCGGAGGTGTGAGCGATAAATCGACATACGACGAGCCCGCGAAGTACGCTGAAGGCGTCAGGTTCGTTCTCGTGAACGGCGTCGTGACGGTCAGGGACGGACAACTGCAACCGGATACTTATTCCGGCCGCCCGGTTCGCGCTCCGTTTAGTAACTGAGGAGAAAAGACGGCGATGAAACATATGGTTCTGGTTCTTGTTCTGTTTTGTCTCGTTAGCGTTGCACATGGCCAGACGCCAACGCGCACGATGGCCGTGACAATGGACGACTTGCCGTTCATCAAGATCGGAGAAGGGGATTATGTCGAGCGTGCGAAGCCGGTCACTGCGAAGATCCTCAACACGCTGAAGAAGCACAACGCGCCGGCGGTCGGATTTGTAAACGAAACCATGTTGCAGGATCCACGTAACCGCGACGAACGCATCGAGCTGCTGCGGCAGTGGGTGAAGAGCGGAATGATCCTCGGGAACCACACGTATTCGCATCCCGATTTTAACAATCTCACCGTTGAACAGTTCCAGGAAGAGATCACGAAAGGTGAGGTAGTGACGCGGCAGTTAATGCAGGACCGCAAGCCGTATCAGCTTTATTTTCGCCATCCGTTCACCCACGTCGGCGATACGCGTGAAAAGAAGGAAGCGATCGAGAAGTTTCTTGCATCGCGTGGTTACAAACTGACGCCGCATACGCTCGAGAACTCTGATTGGATCTTTAATGTTCCTTATGTGGAGGCGCTGCAAAAAGGCGACAAGGCATTCGCCGAACGTGTGCGCAACGAGTATCTCGATTTCACGATCGCCGCTACCGAGTTCGCGGAAAAGATTTCAACGCAGATTTTTGGCCGCGAGATTCCTCAGGTGTTGATTATCCACTCCAACGACATTACGGCCGACGCTCTCGACGAAATGCTGCGACGATTTGCGGCGCGAGGCTACAAGTTCGTGACGCTCGACAGCGCCATGTCTGACGCTGCCTATCAAACACAAAACACCTACATCACGAAGTTTGGTCCGACATGGTTTTTTCGCTGGGCGAAAAGTAAAGATCTGAAGCTGGACTTCTCAGGCGACCCTGACCCGCCCAAGTGGGTGCTCGATTTGTATAATCGCAGAAACTAACCAGCGAAAATCGAAGTGGACGTTTCCACTAATTGGTCCTTATAAGTGTCGACAGGTACCAGACGTTTCCAAACTCATCGTTGACCCACGCGGTTCGATCGCCGTACGGTTGGTCCGTCGGCTCCAACGCCGAGGTTGCTCCTGCGCTCAGCGCTTGTTTGTAAGCGGCATCGACATCCTCGACGTACATGTAGATCGCCGACGGCATAGGCTGCCACTGATCGTGCGCCTCGCCCATTTCAACGATCGAGTCGCCGAGCCGCACTTTCGCGTGATAGACGAAGCCTTCGTTTGACTCGTGTCGCTCCACCACTTGCGCGCCAAAAGCGTTCTCCAAAAACGTGATGAACTTCGGCGCGCCGACGGGATGGAAGTAAAGCGTGACAGCGTGGAGATCCTCAACCGGTGTTTGATCAAAACGCTTTGCGATATACCATTCGTTGCCGCCGATGTCTTTAACCGCGGCAATGCGTTCGCCGTACTCCTGGTCCGAAGGCGCCGCAAGCGAAGTCGCGCCGGCTTCGACGGCACGGGCATAAATTTCATCCACGTCCGGGACGTAGAAATGAATCGCCGCGGGACGCGTATCGAAATGCGGCCCACCACCGATTATCAAGGTCGAGTCGTCGATCTTGACTTCACAATGTAGCCCGCCTGCGGAGCCGGTCGCGCGGAACGATTCGACCGCTCCGAATGCCTGCGTCACAAAGTCGACCAATTCGACGGCCGGTTTCACGATCAGATACGGCGTGACCGTGTGGAATCCCTCGCGCTTGAACGGCTTCGATTGACTGTCACGAGCAGTGGCCCATTCGTCGACCGCCTTTTGCATATCGGCGACTGGAACATCCTGCTTGTGCGTTGCGATTCCCCACGTGTAACCGAACGGATCCTTCAGTTGTCCGGCACGATCGCCATAGAACTCGTCCGTTATCGGCCGGCTCAACGTCGCTCCCTCGGCGACCGCGCGTGCCGCAAACTGGTCCACGTCCGGTACGTACAGATGCAGTTTGATCGGCGACCCGCCAATGGTTTCGGCGCTCAAGACGTCGTAATCGGGATATTCATCGGAGAGCATGAAGACAGCATTGCCGACCTGAAGTTCGGCGTGGCTGAGTTTTCCACTCGGTTCTACCAATCGCATGATCTCCGTCGCGCCGAAAGCGCGTTTGTAAAACTCGATGGCCGCAGTCGCGTCGCGGTAGCACAAGGCGGGAACAAACGCGCCTGCTGGTTGCGGTGTCGATTCGATCTGCTTAGCTGGGGTACTCATATCTTTCTTTCCTCCTAACTGTTCTTTGAGCGCGGCTCGAAACTCTTCTGAGGGCAAGCCCCGCAACTCGCGCGCAACCGCTACAAGTTCAGCCAACTCACGATCTGCGTCACTCACCACGGGGTCGCGCTTCGCGAGCAGCGCGGTGACGGCGTCGTCCAGTTGATCGATGATGGAACGTTCAGCCATTTACTTAAACTCAAAACTACTCGCGCAAACGGGCGCGAAGGTTCTCCAAACCTCGATATTGAAGCTGCTTGACGGCGCCCTCGCTGCGATTGAGCTCGGACGCGATCTCGCGAATGCTTTTCTCCTCGCCGAAACGCAGCAGGATCACTCTGCGCTGATCTTCGGGAAGCGCTTCGACCGCGCGGAAGAGCCGCGCGCGACGATCAACTTGTTCGAGATCCGAATCCACTGCCGTGTTCGCGGTTACCTCAGTTTCCGATAGTTCGCGTGACTTCTTTCGCGCCTGGTCGGCGATTGCATTTGCCGCAATGCGATAGAGCCAGGTGATAAACGGTGCGCCGCGCCATTTAAACTTCCCGATGTTCGCCAGTGCTTGTTGAAAGACGTGTGCGGTGAGGTCTTGTATCTCCGTCCGGTCCTGAACACGGCGCGCGACGTAGGCGTAAACGCGATGGAAGTTCTGTTCATAAAGCTCCGCAAAGCGGCCCGGATCCTGCTGAGCAGCCTCGATTAAGACGCGTTCTTCCGGTTCAGTGACCCGACTCAATTTAGCCTCGCGCCAGTTTTCCTATTGAGAAAACTGTATGTACGCGGAAAAGTTACGGTGATTGGCGAAATATTTTAGCGCGTCTGCGGCGATCTGACCCGCCTGCCACTGCTGTATGGGAGGATCCTGCCACTTCAAAACGGCAGGAAACCGTGATGACATTGCGGGTTCCACGTTGTAGTGTCGCGCCATAGATTCAGGGGTTACGAACGAGGAAGGAATGGGTTACCCGACACGTTTCTTTACGCAATTTTCTACGCAATCATCGTCTCGGAAAGCAGATAGTAAACACACCTTCTATCATCCGGAATTAGACGCTCTGCGGTTTGTTGCGTTTCTTGCGGTGTTCATGCATCACGCATTGCCGCGTGATGCGCGTGTTTATCTCGAAAAAGGTTTTTCACCGGTTGCGACTGAATGGCTGCTGGCCGCGAAAGAGGCCGGCGCGTTCGGGCTCGATCTCTTTTTCGCGCTGAGTGCGTACCTGATCACCGAACTTTTGCTCCGCGAGTACGCAAGCCGCGGCACCTTTAGCGTCTCGGCTTTTTACGTCCGCCGCGCGTTGCGTATTTGGCCGCTGTATTTCACCTTCCTGGCGCTGACCGTATTCGTCATTCCGACGATCATTCCTGCCGAGAATTTTGGGCCGATTTACATATTTTCGTTCGCGTTGTTCTTCGGTAACTGGGTGTGCGCGGCGATGGGGATTCCGTTCTCGGTCGCCGGTCCGCTGTGGAGCATATCCGTCGAAGAGCAGTTCTACATTGGATGGCCGCTGCTGTTGTGGTTCTTCGGAATGAATCGGATCAAACAGCTCGCCGTTGCGATGCTGGTGGTGGCCATTGCGACGAGGGTTTTGTTGGCGATCGTTGGCGTGGAACATCCCGGAGTTTGGTGTAACACGCTTGCCCGGCTCGATCCGATTGCCCTGGGCGCTCTTCTCGCGTTTGTTTTGAATGGGCGTGCGCCGCAGATCAGGAACGGCGTTCGGGTGCTGATGTGCGTGGCCGGCATCGCGGGCTGGTGGTTGATCGGACGATTTCTCGGTCACGATGGTCCCACGAGCATCGCGACGTATGGACTTAGCGCTCTTGCGAGCGTGATGTTGTTGATCGCGGTCCTCAAGAGTGATGCGCCGCTGCTGCGTGTTCCGCCGTTGTCGTGGATCGTCTACCTGGGCCGGATCTCTTACGGGTTATATGTTTTTCATTTGTTCGCACTCGCCGTCATCATGCAGCATGCGGTTGCGATTGGGTTTGAGCTTCGCGTGTTGTCGTCTTTCGTGCTTACGGTGATGCTGGCGGCAGCGTCGTACAAACTGCTCGAGCAACCTTTCTTGAGACTAAAGAAGCGCTTTAGTTTTTCTTCAGGGCCTGATGACGTGGACAGGCCTTCGCGCGGTCGTCAACGAGTTATGAACTATCCCAGCATGGAGAGGGTTGAAAGAAAATCCGTGATTCCCTGACCGGGCGCAAGCGGTAGACACGTGAAGGAGCGTCAGTGTGCGTCTGCGTTACACTCGCTCCCGCAGTTCGACTTTCCCGCAGCCAGGACAGGTGTGCACTTCCTCCAATGCACCACCGAACGCCGGCTCGTAATTCTCATCCTCAACGCTGTAGTCGATCTTCATCGCGTGATGATTCATCCGCGCGCCGCAAACAGGACAAATCATCGGTGCTTCCTGCTGGTTCATAGCGAAATATTTTCCCGTCCGTAACGTAACACTTTACTCATCCAGATGAGCTCGCCGAGAAACTTGTCCATC
>DASRIM010000246.1:0-8109 GCA_035649995.1 Pyrinomonadaceae bacterium
GCATCTCGTCGCGAAAACCGTTGGACAATGCGAACGTGACGATCAACGCCGCCACACCCATCGTGATCCCGATTATCGCCGCGATCGCCGTGACGCGCGCGAGCCGCCGCTTGTGGCGCGAGCGAAGATAACGAAACGCTAGAAAAACTTCGTACGGCATCCGTGTGATCCGTGGTTTTTAGGTTCGACCGGGCGGACACTTCTTAGTGTCTTGCGGACGATTCTCCGGCAGCAGTCGTTTCAAGTTCGGGTAATCGCGGGCTTGCGGATCTCGTGCCGGGCGGATCTCGTAAATCGTGTCCTGAACGTGGCGGAAACTGAACTGTCCTTCAAGCTCAACGATCAACGGAATCTCGTCGCGCTGCCAACTACACGGAATCCACCAGCGCGGATCGGCGTCGATGAAGACGCGACGCCCCTGCGCAAGATGTTCCTCGATCGTCGGAACGAGCCTGTCGCCCGGCCAACCTCCGCCGGTGCCGATCGTCTTCCAATTTCCCTCGCCAATCGCCGCCCAATAATGCACGGCAACCGTCTGCGAACCCGAAATCATTATGGCATCCGGCGGCACAAGCTCCAGCCGGTGCTTGTACTCCTTGCTCATCGCACGGCGCTGAATGAACTCGAAACTGATCGGCCGCACGTAAATGAAAAAGATCACGGCGAGCGCAACCACCACGACAGTACACGCCGCGAGCGCACGTTGCATGCTGCCGAACTTTCTCTCGCCCAGCCGCAGCAGCCACGCCGCGCTGAGCGGAACGATCCCCGGCAGTCCCGTCAAAAAGTAACGCCAGTTGATCGTCGTGCTGTAGTTGAAGAACAGCAGCAGGTTCGCAAAGAACGCGACGAGCCACAATAAAAGCATTGGCGACATACGATGCCGTCGCCACTCGCGAACCGGCGCGAAAGGAAGCGTTAAAAACACGAGCGGCGCGCTGATGAAGAAGTACAGCAGGTACGGCCGCAGGTTCACCAAAGCAACCGGATGCCGCGCAGACTCCTCGCGCATCGATTCGCGCCAGCCATCCCAGAGCAGACGATAATGAGGATCCGTAATGAACCAGTAACCAAACCATCCGAACGCCAGCAGCACGAACACACCACACGACAGCACGATGTAAACAACTGTCTGTCGTTCCAACTTCCATCCGACAACGAACGGCGCCAGCACCAGCCACGGCACATAGAACCCGACGGTCTCGCGCAGGTTAACGCCCAAACCCATCAACGCCGCGCCGAGCAGGATCCACGAGAGTTTTCCCTGACGAAGACCGCGCAGGTGCACGATCAACGCGAGCGACAGGACCAGCACCGACGGAACGTCAGTCATCACCTGTCCGCCATAGACCACGAACACCGGCGAAAACACGACCAGCAGCGCTGCCGTTGTCGCGGTGAAGAGCGAGCCGCTGACGTCACGCGCAAGCACCCAGACCGCGATGACCGCAAGCGGCGCCTGCGCGACCACCACGTACTTGAACAGCAGATACGCGTTCTCTGGTTGTAACTGGAAAAGATTGCGCGCGACGACGAACAAGACGTGGTTGCTGAAGATGAAGAGATTACGGCCCAGCGCCATCGACGACGGATAACCCGTCAACGACAGCATCGTGTAATCCAGACCGTCCCAGTCGCCGATGAATGGATCGACAAAATAGATGACGAGCGCGAGTGCGACGAGCGCGGGTGGCAACCACCACCGCCAGTTGCTCCAAAAGGATGCAGGGCGAGAAACGTCAGGCGTGTTTGTCGTCAGGGGCTGGCTCAACGAGTTGAGTCTCGATCGGGGCTTCCGGCCGCTTCACCATTTTTACGCGATTACCCTGCGCATTGTACTCAACTTCGTCCATGATGTTGTAGATGAGGAGGACGCCGCGGCCCGAAGTGCGAAACAAATTCGCGGGGTCGCACGGATCGGGAATCTCGCGGATGTCGAAACCTTCGCCTTCGTCTTCGACGGTAAAACTCGCTTCTTTCGGCGACAACTCGGCAGTGATCCTGAGCAGTTTGCTCGGATCGTTCTTGTTGCCGTGTTTTACGGCGTTCACAAACGCCTCGTCGAGCGCGACGAACAAGTTCGAACGATCGGGCTTGATCAAACCCAGCTTCGAGACGCGCTCCTGCAAGTACTCGAGCACGCCGTTCATCAGTCCGAGATCGCTCGGCAGTTCAAACTCGATCTTCTCGTGAACGTTAGGAAGAAGTTCCGGATTCTCGAAGTAACGCAGCTTGTAGGAGAGTGTTTTCTCGACGATTTCGCGCAGCTCGTCGCGGTTGTAAGGCAGGCGAAGATAGTTCGCCGCGCCCATTTTGAAGGCTTTTACCGATCCGTTGAGCTCGGAGTCTGACAGGTCGCTGATGATGAGATCGAAACTATCAAGATCGTCCCGGCGCAGCGCTTTACCACGCTCGGCCGCCGCAACTACTTCGTGGCCGAGTTGTGCGAGGGCCTGTTGAAGCAGAACACGCAACTCATCGTTGTTATCGACGATGAGAATTCGGCGTTTATCCATCAAGCTCCTATCTGAGACCGAATTGTGCGAGGAGAGTACCGCGTGAAACATAGCTGACGATTAGCTGTACGAAAACCTATCGCCGCGCGTTCGAAATATATCAGATCCTGTTACACTACGCCTCCGTTTGTCCGCATGGCTAAGCCCGGAAAGCTGCAAACCATACTCGAATACTCGGCGGCGAAGTCCGTCCTCACCAGCCTTGGGTTGATGCCGGCGCCGGCTGCCTACGGCGTCGGACGCGCCTTCGGCAAGCTTGCTTACCATTTGGCCGGTGACCTCAGGCGCACGGGCGCGATCAATCTTCGTCTGGCATTTCCTGAGAAAAGCGACAGCGAAAGAGCGGAGTTGCTGCGACAGTGTTTCGACAGCCTCGGACGAGTGCTGGGACTCTTCAGCCAGTTCTCCTCGCGATCGCAGGAGGAGTTGCGGCAACTGATCGAGGTCCAGGGTTTCGAGAATTTTGAAGCTGCGAAACGAGCTTACGGCAATCGACTGATTCTCTTCACGGGGCATCTCGGCGCGTGGGAGTTGACCAGTTTTGGTTTGGCGCTCGTCGGACATCCATTCACTTTTTTGGTCAGACGAATGGATAATCCGCGGATCGAACAATTCGTCGATCGCGTCCGCAGCCGGTTTGGCAATCAAACGATCGACAAACTCTCCGCCGCCCGGTCGATGCTCAAGATACTTCGCGCAGGTGAAACTCCTCTCGGCCTGCTGCCTGACTTGAACACGCTCGACGACGAGGCGATCTTCGTCGACTTCTTCGGCGTTCCCGCAGCGACGACTTTCATCGTCGCCAAGCTATCACTGCGCACGGGCGCGCCCCTCATTCCCGTCTTCGCGCCGTGGAGCGAGGAGAAGAAAAAGTTTCTGCTGATCGTCGAGCCGCCGCTTTCGATCGAGCCTTCCGGCGACGAAGACGCGGACGTCCGGCTCCTGACGGCCAAACTCTCGCTGCTGATCGAGAACCAGATTCGCAAGTGCCCGGGCCAGTGGCTCTGGATTCACAAACGCTGGAAAACACGCCCGCCAGGTGAACCGCCGATTTATTAGAATTCGTGTAATCTGTGGTTAAATGATGCGCGCTTACGAATTTGCCGATCTCTCAGGCTACTCGTTCAAAGATCGCCTTCTAATTCGCGCGGCGGATCTCGTGTTTTATTCACTGATCAACCTGATCGGATTGACGGCGCGGTTCGAAGTCATCGGCTGGGAGAACCATGAAAAAGCGGAGGCGAATGGCGGGCTTCCGATCTACGTTTTCTGGCACGACCGCATCTTTCTGACGACGTACTGGTGGCGCAAACGGCGCATCGTCGTCATGACCTCGCGGAGTTTCGACGGCGAATACATCGCGCGCTTCATTCAGCGTTTTGGTTACGGCGCGGTGCGCGGGTCGAGCACGCGCGGAGGCGTGGGCGCGATCGTCGAGATGGCGCGGCTGATGCGCGCGGGCTGCACGACGGCGTTCACGATCGATGGCCCAAAGGGCCCGCGTTACGTCGCGAAGATGGGCGCCGTGTTGCTTGCGAAGAAGTCCGGCCATCCGATCATGCCCGTGACGATGGCGCTCGATCGTTACTGGACAATGCCGAGCTGGGACAAGTTTCAGATCCCCAAACCGTTCACGCGCGCTCGCGTGTACGTGGCGCCGCCGATCTACGTCCCCGCTGATGCCGACGACAACCTCCTCGCGGCTAAACGCAACGAACTACAGCAAGCCCTCGACGACTTGAACCGGCTCCCCGCATAAATCCACTGACGATGAAAGGTTTCGAATGAGATCAATTGCCGCTTCTGTTCTGTGTCTGTTTCTGATCGTCGCCGCCCAGGCGCAAGCCCAGCTCAAGCCTGCGGCCGAATCGGCAATGGACCGGTTTCTTCGTTACGTGAAGATCGATACCCAGTCGGCTGAAGATCAAACGACGACGCCGAGCACTCGCAAGCAACTCAACCTCGCGAACCTGCTCGCGAAGGAACTGACCGCGCTCGGAGCTCAGAACGTTCGCGTGAGCGAGTTTGGCATCGTCTACGCGATGGTGCCGGGCAACCTGCCCGACAATTCGAAAGTGCCCGTCGTCGGTTTGATCGCGCACATGGACACGTCGCCGGCCGTTTCAGGCGAGAACGTCAACGCGATCATTCACAAGAACTACCAGGGCGGCGACATCGTGCTGCCGAAAGATACGACGCAAGTCATCACGCCCGCGAAAAATCCCGAGCTCAAGAACCTGATCGGCGACGACCTCATCACCGCCGACGGCACGACGCTGCTCGGTTCCGACGATAAAGCCGGCATCGCCGAGATCATGACGATGATCGACACGCTGCGTCAGAACCCGCAACTCAAACACGGCCATATAGCGATCGCTTTCACGCCCGACGAAGAGGTCGGCTCGGGCATCGAGAAGTTCGACGTCAACGGCTTCGGCGCGAAAGTGGCTTACACGGTCGATGGCGGCGAGCTCGGAGAGATCAGCGACGAAACGTGGAGCGCGCGTACCGCGACGGTGACGTTTCAGGGCAAGAGCACGCATCCCGGATCGGCCAAAGGAATCATGATCAATGCGATGTACGCGCTCGGCGATTATCTCAGCCGCTTTCCGAAAGATATGCTGCCGGAGACGACTGAGAAGCGTGTCGGGTTCGTTCATCCGTACGCCGGCGTCGTCGACGTCGAAACTTCGAACGTGAAGATTCTTTTGCGTGACTTCGATCTCAGCGGGCTAGAGGCGAAAGAGAAAATGCTGCGCGACATGATGGCCCAAACCGCCGCCAAGTTTCCGGAGGTGAAGATTACGATCGACGTCAAAGAGAATTACAAGAACATGAAGGAAGTGTTGAAGGACCATCCGGAGTTGGTCAGCAACGCTATGGAAGCCGCTAAACGAGCAGGCTTAAAGCCGTTCATGAAACCGATTCGCGGCGGCACTGACGGCGCGCGTCTCACGTTCCGCGGACTGCCGACGCCGAACTTGTTTACCGGCGGCAGTAACTTCCACGGCAAACTGGAATTCAACTCGCGACGCGGCCTGGAAAAATCAACCGAAACCCTGGTCCACCTCGTCCAGATCTTTGCGGAGAAAAGTTGAACAGCGGATATGTCGCTTTAATCGGGCGGCCAAATGCGGGTAAATCGACTCTGCTCAATCGACTCGTCGGGCAGAAGATCGCAGCCGTCTCCGATAAACCGCAAACCACGCGCTTCAGAATCCAGGGCATCATCACGAAACCCGAAGGCCAGGTAGTTTTCGTCGACACGCCCGGCGTACACCAACCCGGTTACGAACTGAACCGCCGCATGATGTCGGCGGTCCAGGAAGCGCTGCTCGGCGTCGATCTTGTAGCGCTGATCCGCGATGCATCCGTGTCAACCGGCAACGGCGATCGTTTCGTGCTCGACCTCGTCAAGCGCTCTGAAAAACCCGCCCTGCTGTTGCTCAACAAGATCGACAAACTCGAAGACAAATCAGCCTTGCTACCGCTGATCGACTGGTACCGCGATCAGTACGAGTGGCGCGAGATCATTCCGATCTCCGCGCTCAAGAACGAAATGACCGACGTGCTGCTCGACGGTGTTCTGCGTCACCTTCCGGAAGGCGAGCCCATCTTTTCCGAAGACGAATTGACGGACCAATCGCTGCGAGTGCTCGTCGCGGAGATCGTGCGCGAAAAGGTGTTGCGATCGACCGGCGACGAGATTCCGTACGTGACCGCGGTCGTCACCGAGCGCTACGAAGAAGTGCGCGAAGACTTCGCGCGCATTCACTGCGTGATCGTCGTCGAAAGAACTTCGCAAAAGAAGATCATCATCGGCAAAGGCGCGAGCCGTTTGAAAGAGGTCGGGATCGCAGCGCGCCAGGATATCGAACAGCTATTGGGCCATCGCGTCCACCTCGAGCTGTTCGTGAAAGTCGAAGAAGACTGGCGCAACTCCGCGCGGCTGCTCGACGAGTATGGGCTGGGCGGTTAAGCCATGAATTGGCAAGCGCTGGATGTCGAGATCGAACCGGCGGCGCGTGAAGCGGTCGAGTACGCGTTGATGGAAGCCGGCGCGCTCGGCACTGAATCCACGAATACGACGGTAACCGCCTGGTTCTCAGAAGTACCGGATCGTGAATCCGTCAGGTCCGAGTTATTCGAAGCGCTGCGCATCTACGAACTTCCGTCGTCATCCGTGCGCGACATGAACCTTCGCGAGGTCGAGAATCGCGATTGGCTCGAGGAGTGGAAAAAGAACTGGCAGCCGGTCGAGGTTGGACGTTTCATCATTGCGCCGCCCTGGACCAACCTTCCCGACACGCACGAACGAATTGTAATTCGCATCGAGCCCGGAATGGCGTTCGGCACGGGAACGCACGAGACGACGCGTCTCTGCCTCGCCGCGATCGAGAAGTATTTCGAAGGCGGCAGCTTTCTCGACGTCGGAACCGGAACCGGAATCCTCGCCATCGCTGCCGCGAAGATGTTCCCCAACGCGCGCATCGAAGGCTGTGACACCGACGCAGAAGCGATCGACATCGCTCGCGAGAATGCGAAGGCGAATGGCGTCAATATCCAATTTCGCGTCGGGTCGATCGACGACACAACACCGTCCGCGGATCTCGTCTGTGCAAATCTCACCGCTGATGTGATATTGCAAATGCTTCCATCATTGATCGGCGTTACCTGTGGCAGGTTAATACTGTCCGGAATACTGGAAACACAGATCGAGCAATTTATGATTGAGGGTGAAGTTACTAAAGACGGTGAGTGGGTCGCGATCGTAATTTAAAAATGACTCGTCGCAGGTTTTTCGCGCCGCCGAGCGCCTTCAATTTTGGCAAGCGAACCGTGACGCTCGCTTCAGACGAAGCGCGCCATCTGCGTGAAGTGTTGCGGTTGAAAGCCGGCGACGAGGTGCAGGTTTTTGACGGCGAGGGAAAGGAATTTCGGGCAGCGGTTTCGCAGGCGCGGCGTGAGTTTGCCGAGCTCGAGATTAGAGACGAGATCGACGCGATGCGGCCGGAGTCGCCGCTCGAACTGACGCTGGCGGTGGCCCTGTTGAAAGGCGAAAAGTTTGATCTCGTCGTACAGAAGGGGACCGAACTCGGCGTCAACCAATTTGTTCCGCTGATCACCCGTTACGCTGATATCCGACTGCGGGATGAAGCCGACGGCGCAAAACGCATCGCGCGCTGGCAGCGGATCGCGCTCGAAGCGGCCAAGCAGTCGGGCCGCGCAGTGGTTCCACAGGTGACGATGCCGGTTCCGTTTGAGTCAGTTATACGCGATAATTCGTGTCTGTTGTTTTCGGAGAGAGACGGCCAGTCCCTGGACACGGATTCGAAATTGCAATCCGTGACGGCGATTATCGGGTCAGAAGGCGGCTGGTCCGATGAAGAGCTCGATCAGGCTCGCAAATCGGGGGTTCCGATCGTGACCCTGGGCGGCCGGATTTTGCGCTCGGAAACCGCCGCCATCGCCACCGCCGCGTTATTGCAGCATCGGTACGGCGATCTGAAGTAAAATGTCACCAACCCCCGGGAACAAAGCTGAGCAAAGGCTCGTTTGAATCCGCAAAAGCGCTTATGAACAAAGAAGAAGC
>DASRIM010000247.1:0-5497 GCA_035649995.1 Pyrinomonadaceae bacterium
CGCACCAAGGTGCTGCAAGACAGTCTTTCGCTCGCGGTGAAGTTGCGCAGCGATTATGGCGCGGGTGTTTGTCTGATCGCGGGTTCGTTCTATTTCGTGGAAGCCGGAACCGGACGCCCGCTTCGTTACGCGGAAACGCAAGTCAACGAAGGTGGCAGCGCGGTCCAAAGCAGCGCGCCCGAATCGCTGACCCCGGAAGGCAATGGAGCGGTCGCTGAGTATGAGTTTGTCGGCACCGGGTTTCACGTCGGGAATGGTTTCGTCATGACGAACCGCCACATCGCGCAGCCATGGATCGCCGACGATCGCGCGCAAAGCATAACTTTGAAGGCGCAGCCGCGGCTCAAACGTTTGATCGCTTACTTTCCCGAGTACACGCAGCCGATTCCGTTGAAGTTCAAAGCGGCGGCGCAGCGTGACGATCTTGCTATTTGTCTTCTCGACCTTCCTCAGCTACCGGAAGGTCTGCCCGTTCTGCCGCTCGAAACTGAGCCGGACGCAGTCGCCGTCGGAAAGACAGTCGTTATGATGGGCTATCCGTCTGGACCGGATCGTTTGTTGGCGCTGCTCGACGACGCCGAATCGCGCGGCATACAGCAACGATATGGAACTCCAATGGCGCAATTGGGCTATCTTGCCGAAACGAAACGCATTCAACCTCTGACAACGCAAGGCAATATCACCGATCTCGACGTCCGCCGAATCGTATACGACGCACGAACTGCCGAAGGCGGATCGGGCGCGCCTCTTTTTGGCCCATCAGGACGTGTGATCGGTGTCAATTTTGCCGTCTTCACCGAGAATCAGGCATCAAACTTCGCAGTTCCTATTCGCTTCGGAGTGAGCCTGCTCGAACGTAATGGCTGGCAGTCGCCGATAAAAGAAACCAAAGAAGTGGAAACGGCGGGCCAATCCTCGCATCCAACCGAATCAGCTGCCCGATGAGATATCGATAAGCTGGCAAAACTGACAGTGGCTTGATTAACAGATTCATGCTTAAGATCGTCTCTGAAGACGGACTGTTGCAATGCATTGTGTGTCACAGCTCCGCCACAAAAACGGTCCAACGACGTTCAGACTGATGTATATTTGTTATGCCCCGCTGTGGGGCATAGCTGTTGCAGACGGAGAAGCGGTTGAGAAGTTTACTGAGTGTTTGGTTGCGGCCCATGTTTCGGAATGCAGCACAAACGCCCCATCTGCCAGATATTGTTGCATATTCGAAATCAAAGGATGACGTTCCAAAGATTTAGGCGCTGGCACCCGACGGCGAGCTTGGTTTTAGCTTTTCTGCTCGTTATCACGCCGATATTCTCGAGCATCAGCAGGGCCGAGGGTCCGCTCGCCACCACTCCCACCTCCGACGAAACCAATCCAGCAGTCGCGCTTTCGCAACTCCTGCGGCTCGAACGAGTCGAGGTCCCGGGCGGCGCGGAACTGATCACGGTCCACGCTCGACTGGACGGGTTGGAGTCTCAAAACAACGACAAGTGGATCCCACTAGTGTCCATTCTTCGCGACACTCTCGGGGACAATACCGCCGAGAACAACCGCTTGCGATACGTTTGGCCACTGACTTACACGCGTCCGTCAACCAAGCAAAAAATCGCTGCCGCGATTCCGTTTTTCTATGCGCGCGTCGGCAACAAGGAACGGACCAGCAAGACACCGCCGCCGGCGCTGGATCTCGCTTCGCCCGAGAGCGACGTGTGGAACAAAATCTTCTGGACGGCGCTGCAAAACATCCTGTTGGATCCGTACGGAACGCCGATCAAAGCGTCGACCAGTTCCTATCGCCGCAACACCGGCGACTATCGCAAGTCGCACATCATTCGCGCGCTTTCGGTGTTGGCTCTTTACCAGGAGATCGAAGGCGAAACGACTTTTTCAGAAGCGGAAATGGCCACGATCCAGGCGCGCCTGATGTTGACTGACAAAACGTTTGGCGGCCTGGTTGACGATTCGAATCTGCAAAGCTACTACGCCAAACGCACCGCGCAAACGCGAGACTTTCGCGGCCACAATTGGGAGTTGCTCCGTCAACGAGCCGAAGCGGAGTCGCTGTATTTCGAGCCGCTGGTTTTGCCTGACGGCAGCGCGACTCACGCGTTCGTCTGGGTTGCAACGCGCGATCTGGTAGCAAAAAAAGGCGCAGCGTTCGACGGAAGATTCCTCAACATCGCGAACCCGTGGAACGATAAGCGCCTGTTGCAGTGGGAAGGCTACGTCGCGACGCGTTATTTCGACGCGGATAATCAACCCGTCAGCAGCGACACGCCGGGCGCGCAAGCAGTCGACATGATTCCACTCGGGCTCTACGGCCTCGACAATCCGAAGATCCCGATGCTGCTGGTCGATTTCCGTGATAACTACAATCCTAAAAAACGCGAAATGTCACGGCGCGTGATCAACGACGTGACCCGCAACGTGCTATCGGTTTCGAAGTTCGGCAGCTTGCCGTACTTCCTCGGCAAAACAGTGTTCGACTTCGTCACTGGCCGGCGCGGCATGGACATCAATCAACCGTCACGCCTGGCGACGTATTCTCAACTCAAACTGTTGCTGGCCCTCAATAACTCGATGGAGCCCGCGTTGCGAAGCGAGGTCAGCGGGCGGCTCGAAACGATTTCGTTGAATCCGTTTGAGAACGACTTCAACGCCGAAGCAAACATCGCGCTCGAGCAGTACGCCGCGCTGATGAAGTTTGCTAAAGACCCGAACGGTCTGGCGGCAAAGATCGAGCGCGACCGCCGCGCCGAGATGACGCCGCTCGAACACGGCAAGAAAGCGCAGATCGCGTTTCGAGTTCTGAACGTGCTCACGTTCGGCAGGTACGTTCATCGCGAAGAGCTAACGGTCGACATGGGCGACCGGCTCGATATCGCGCGGCGTCTTCAGTATCACACCAGGTTCTTGCAGCAGATCGCGAAGTCGAGCGCCGAAGTGGACATCACGTGGAACCTGCGCGACGTGAAGGAGTCGCTGCAATTCATCGCCGATCACGGCGACCAGGCCGGAGGCAGCGCCGCAGCAGTAACCGCGCGCATCTTTTCCCGCACCAAAGACGATGAAACACGTCGCGTGTGCCTGGACGGTCTCTCGCGCATCCGCAACCCCAAAGCGAAGAATGAACTGTTGCGAATCTCGCAAAACAACGACGTCGAGCAAACGCTTCGGGAGCTCGCCAATGAGTACCTTCGCGGCGTCCGAGGAACTCAGCCAATAGCGGCCACTATCGGCGGCGGTGCAATCACAGCCGGCCAGCCGTGATCATGAAGCGCCGGACATTCTTACTCGCCGCTTTCGTATTGCTGCTGGCTGCGTATCCTGCTGCGGTCGCACAGCCCAAACGGCTGGTCATCATCAAGTGCGACGGTCTTCCGTACGACACTGTGGACCGCCTCGCGCGCCAACGCGATCCGCAGTCCGGCAAGAGCGTGCTGCCGTGGATCGATCACATCTTCTATCAGCGCGGGACGCGGCTTTCGAATTTCTACGTCCGCGGCATGAGTCTGTCGGCGCCGTCGTGGTCTTTGCTGGATACGGGTCAGCACTTGCAGATCAAAGCTAACGTCGAGTTCGACCGCTACACGCTTCGTTCTTACGATTACCTGAACTTCTTTCCACTCTACATCAGCGGGATCGTCGGCGCGCGCGTCGACATGCCGGCTGTGGAAATCCTTGACTCGCTCGGCTTGCCGCTGCTCGCTGACGCCTACGCGCATGACGAACGCTACATGACGTTCTCGCTTTTCGTGCGCGGTGGCCCGCGTTACGCCATGCTCCAAAGCGGTCTTCAAAATAAGTTTTTAAGAAATCCCAAAGAACTTTTTGATGAATGGACAATGGGTCTGGAGTTTCGGAACGTCGTCACGGATCAATTGCTTAGAGAGCTGATTCAGAAGCTGGGCAATCCTAAAGTCCGGTACCTGGACCTGTTCATGCCTGACTTCGATCACATCGCGCACCACAACAACGACAAACAATCGCAAACCTACGTGCTGAAACAGATGGACGCGGTGATCGGTCAGGTGTGGACCTCGATACAGAAGAGCCCGTGGGCAAACGAGACGGCGCTCGTCGTCGTTTCCGATCACGGCTTCAACACCGACGATAAGGTCTACAGCCAGGGATACAATCTCGTGAAACTGCTCGGCAGCCGTGCCGGCGGCGGCCACCACGTGATCACCAAACGCCGATTGATGCTCGACTACTCCATCAAAGGTGTTAATCCGCTTGTGCCCCTCATCACGACGACGACGCCTGATTCCTACTATCTGAAAGGCGAAAGCACCGTCTATCCGACGGCGATGCTCGACTTCGACGGCAACGAGCGCGCTTCAGTACACCTGCGTGACGCCGATTTCAACCTGCTCCACATCCTGCTCCAGCAGCTTCAACGCAACGATCTGCGACCCGAAATCCGCAGTGCCGTAACCGGCGCGTTCTTCGCGACGATCGAACGACGGCGCAAGGATTGGCAACGGGATCTTGACGAGCTGAACAAGGAGTTGGGCGCGCTGAACGTCGCGATCGAACAACAGCGCAAACTCTGGCAGGCGCAACCGAAGAAGTTCACGAAAGAGCAGCAGGACGCGGGGCTTGACGACGCAGCGAAACGAGTGTTCGTCCAACTCGATCGCTGGCTAGCCGAGCAACGCGAGTACACCTATTACGCGCAGACGATGAACAACCTGCTCTCGTTGTCTAACGAGCTGTTTGCGCCTGCGAAATTGAAGATCCGCGAGATCATTCCCAAGGAGTCGATGGGCGATCACAACACGATCCATCAACTCCAGAACTACGTCGTCGGTCTTGCGCCGAACGGGCTCGTCCTCAACAGCGACGGCTCATTGGACTTCGAAAAGAGTTTTCTGCGCATCGACTATTTCGCGTTACTTCACGGCGTAAGTGTTCGCAACAACGTGCAGCGTGGAATAACGAATCGGCCTGTCGATCTGATCGCGACGCGTGTTCCACGCGAACTCGTGCTTCCGCTAATCTCTCCGTTAATCAACGCTCGCGACATCGACCCGGACGTCATTTGGATCAGCGCCGGCGCCGACCGGCAGGCGCTGCTGCTTTCGCGGAAGGATGCGAACGGCCGGTTGAGTCTTCGTTACCTGCCCATAAGCAACCTCAGGCAGGACGCGGATGGCAAGCTGCAATTCAAGTTGATCGACTGGCAAGCGGGGCTGCCGTTGCAGATGTTCGAAGATCCGAAGCTTGCGGTGCCGGATGCCAACCGCGCGTCGTGGCTCAATCAGTGGCACACTGACGTCGAATGGCTGGAAGCTCTTCATCAAACGAAGTACTCGAACGGCTTCGTCGGTCTGCACGAAGAACTTGCCCGGCATCCGAACGAAAGACTATCGACGGACGATCCGGCGTTGAGCGCCGAGGCAAAAGTGATGCGCAGTTACGCGCGCCGCAAACGTGAACTGGTCGAGCCTGATCTGCTGATCGTCGCTCACGATCACTGGAACTTCGACGTGCG
>DASRIM010000248.1:0-15136 GCA_035649995.1 Pyrinomonadaceae bacterium
AGATCGTACGGAAGCTCTTTCAACTTCGTGCCGAATTGATCGTAGAGCGTCAGCGCGCCGGCGCTTCGTTCCGCGTATGGATTGAAGAGACTGTAGACGCAATCGTAGTCGTCGAGCGGCGGAAAGGGCATCGAGTAGAAGAAACTGTCCGCGCGCTGCCACTGCAAAGGATCGGGATTGGCGTGAACGTTAGTAAAAGAGTCGCGGCTCTTCCAACGGACGAAGGCAGAGCTGAAGAGATCGCTCGCATGTGTCGGCGTTCGCGTCTTTGGGCGCAGGCGAACTTTCATGCCGCCCCAGAAGCTGCGGCTCGGACCGACCAGTTCGCTGACGGGAATGACCGTAGTCTGCATCGCCTGGGCGGTCAGTCGTCGTGCGATGCCGCTGTCGCCTTCACTGATCGCGTGGCCGTCGAAGTCGTAGAGCAGGATCTGGAACTCAGTTGCGTCAGAGCCGTCGGCGTAGCCTCGTGCGCCGAGGAAATTGTCGGAGGTGAGAACGATTTCGGATTCGATGCCGAGCGCTGGGTCTTGAATGATGAGTGGCGCGCAAACGTCGAGCCAGCAGGTGCCGCCGCCGTTTTGTCGGCTGAAGGCCAGCGATGGGCAGAGTGCGGATCCGGCAGCCGCAGTGGAGATTAGAGAGAGAAAACTTCTCCGCTTGAGAGTCGTCATGGGTCGACCTCCGCAGAGCGTGGTCCATTGTCGCCCGCGAGCGGGAGACACATGGAAAAGACGATTTCAAAAACGAAGGAGGGCCCGAGGGCCCTCCTATTCGTTAATCAGGGTTCTTAGAAGTTGAATCTGAGAACCAGTTGGACCAGGCGGCCGCCGGGATCGTTCGTTGTCGAAATATCCTGGTAGGCTGCCGTGTAGCGCCCAATCTGAGCGGTGTTAAGACCGCCCGGGGCGTTCACGTCGTTGGCAGCAGCGCCAACGAGGAAGTTGATGTTGTTAAAGGCGTTCAGGAATTCACCGCGCAACTCGAAGTTCATCGTCTCGGTGAAGTTGATCTTCTTCACGATGCTCAAGTCGGAACGGAAGAACGCTGGTCCTTTAAGAACGAGGTTCTGGAAGCCGCACGATCCGATAAACGTCTGCATGCAGTTCCCGAAGCCCGCGGGTGCGATGAACCGGCCCGTCGGCGCGCCGTTGGTGAACGCTGCGCCATTGGCCGTGAACGTCGTGTTGTTGGCCTTCCAAGTGTTGACGCGGATGTCTTCCGGCAGGAAGAACACGTTGCCACGATCGAAACCGTCCGCATCCTTTTGGCCGCGGTAAACACCGATCGCGTCCTGCAGTTCTTCCATCGTCATCCCAACCAGTTGGACGTTGCCATACGAGAAGGGAGTGCCGCTCTGGATGCGGATGTTTCCGTTGAAGCCCCAGCCGCCGATCAATCCGTTAACTATGCCGTTGGAACCGGAGAAGAACTGCCGACCGCGTCCAACGGGAAGTTCGTAGATGAAGTTGGCCTTGAGGCCCTGCGTGATGTCGAACGGCGCGACGTTCTTGCGGAAGTTCATGTCGCGGATAGTCGCCGGCTGGTCAAACACGCCGGAACTGCTGGCGTAGTTATTGACCAGGGCCTTGCCGAACGTGTAGCTGATTTGCGTCAGCAGTCCACGCGTCATGCGGCGTCGAAATTCGACGGTAATAGCGTCGTACCAGGTCTGGCCGCTGTTGTCGATAATAAACGCGCCGCCGCGCCTGCCTGGGTTCACCAGCCAGAAGTTCGGAGCGAGACCGGCGTTGATCATGTTCGGACCAAACGCAGCCGCGTTTGCGGTTCCCGCAAGCTGTCCGGCTAATCCGATAAAACCATTTGCCGGAGTGCCGCCGCCGCCGACGTTCGGATTCAACGGATTCAAGAACCCGAGGAAGGTGTTATTTGCGAATTGGTTGCTCGAATAGAGCGCGCCACAAGTAGCTACGCTGTTGCAAGCAGCCGCGTTCGCCGGAGCGATACCGCTGAAGTGCGCCAACATGATCGGCAACGGGGACGTGCCTGTGCCCGGTCCGAAGTAGCGGAAGTTAAATCCGCGATTGTTCTGAAGATTGGCGAGCACGTTCTGCTGGGCCAGTTTGAACTCGTTGAGGAAACCGTTCTCAATCACGTTAACCTCATTGAGATCGTACTGCCGCCACAGGTCGTTTCCGCGGTTGCCAACGTATCGAACTTCGATAACGTTGTTCGAATCAATCTCGCGCTGAATGCCGAACGAGACTGAATCGACGCGGCCGATCTTCAGATCGGGCAGGAACTCGTTGATCGAGTCGGTGATCGATCCCGTGTTTGGATAAACCGGTGATGCCTGGAAGCTCGGACCGGCCGGTAATCCACTACGGAAGTAGGTTCCAAAGTTCAGCGGGAATGGAGCGCCGCTGATGTTCTGAGTTGCATTGATCGTGCCGCCAGCGAGTTGCGCACCGCTTGCAGCGTTAGCAGCGTAGAGACTCTGGAACGTGTTCACACCTTCACGAACGTAAGCTCTGGAGTAGCCGCCGCGCAGCACCGTCTTGCCTGACTCGCCAAAGAGCGACCGCATGAATCCACTCTGGAAGTTCGGGCTGTAGGTGAAGCCAATGCTCGGCGCGAAGCTGTCATACCGCGTGTCGTAGGCGGAGGTGCCTTTTCCAAACAGCGCCACCTGTGTCGGACTGCCGGCGAGGGTTCCAGGCTGGAAGAGATTGCCTTCGCCCGATACACCATAGAGTCCCGCGAATGACGTAGCTCTTGCGTAGGTGTCGTTCAACGGAGTAAACGGTCCCTGAACTTCCCAGCGCAGTCCGAGCGTCAAGGTCACGTTCGGACGAATGCGCCACGTGTCTTGCGCATACAGTCCGTACTCAGTTTGTTGAGCGCGGCTGATCAAGTCGCCCTGCAACGTGTAGTTGTTGGTATCTTCGCTCAAGCGAGCATTGCGCGTGATCGAAGAGATGCGTCCAGCCAATATCGAGTAGAGCGCCGCCGCGTTGCCCTGTTGACCGGGACCAGCCAAGTCCTTGAATGCATCCCAGGCGGTCTTGTCGCCTGTCAGCGTGGAGCTGATGCCGAAGTTCACGGTCGGCACGACGGTAACCAACTGTTGCCAGAAGTTCACTCTCGTGAAGCTCGCGCCAAAGTTGAGTGAATGGTTGCCCTTGCTCCAGCTCAGGTTGTCGGTGAACTGCTTGACCGGAGTGTTGCGGCGTTGCGGACCAGTGGTCGCGGTAGCGTTCGAAAGGTTCGGGGTAGTGTTCAGCGAGCTGAGAGCCAAACTCACACCGCCCTGATTTTCGAACTGTCCGGCATTGACTTGCGGGAAGAAGAGAACCGTTCCGCCGGTCAAACCGAAGCGCGCTTCGTTCACGATGTTGTTGGTGATGGTCCAACGCCATGCAGTCGTGTTCGAGAAACGGTTCGAATCCTGGCTGCCGAAATTCGGGAAGCCCGGGAAGACGGGATCGACGTTGTTAAGGAAGTCCACCACGGACTTGAACTGTTGATAGTTCCAGATGTTCTCGACGTGATGATTGTTGCTGACCTTGAAGTCGAAGCGCACGGTTGGGAACCGGCGCGTTTGGCCGCCTGTGTTAAAGAAGGTGGCCTGTTGGAGGTTCAGGTTCGGGTTCGGCTGGAAGATCGCATTCACACCCGCCAACGAACTGCGAATGTCCCCTAACAAGGCGTTGATGGTCGGGTCAGGCGTCGAAATGATTCCGGCCGCCGCCGCCAAACTGAACACGTTTACCGAGCAGGTCCTCGTCGACCCGACCGTGCAGGTCGTTGGAGCAACCGGCGTGTAACAACCCGTGGCCTGACCCGGCGTGCAGTCCTGGAGCGTCGTCGTGAAACGATGAATGCCCGACTGCGCCTGGGGGCTCAGAATTGTTCGCTGTCGTCCCGGACTCTTTTCGGGCAGGCGATACTCTTCGTAATTGACGAAGAAGAACGCACGGTCTTTGCCGCTGAACAAGCCGGGGATCGTGATTGGACCACCAAACTTGCCGCCTGGTTGGTTCAGAAGAATGCGCTGTTGCGGCGCCTTCTTCGTTACGAAGTCCGCCGCGAGGTCGCGATTGCTGAACCAGTAGTTGGCGTTCAGCGCCGGGTTGCGGTGATACCAGTAAACGCCGCCGTGATATTCGTTGGAGCCGCCTTGCGTGACGAACTTGATTTGGACCGCACCTTCGGCCGAGCTTTCGGAGCCCGGGTTCGAAGTCGAAACTGTCACTTCGCTAATGGCGTCTGTACGGGGGCGAATGTAGGTAAAGAAACCATCATTCGATTTGAGCAGATTGTCCTGAACATTGATACCGTCGAGGGTGATGTTCAGTGCGCCTTTCGGCAAGCCGTTTACCGAAGAGGTGCGGGGACGTCCGGGAGTCGTAGTGCCGGGCAATGCGAGAACGAGGTCCAGAGCGTCGCGGGAAGCAGTTGGCAAATCGGTAATCTGACGCCCGGTCAGCGTAGTGCCGATGGTTGCGGTCTGCGTTTGCAGCAGCTCGCCACCGCCGACTACGGTCACGACCTCATTGGCCGCACCGATCTCTAACTCCACGTTGATACTGGAAGGCTTACCAACGTCGATCTTGATATCAGTCACTACTGACTGTTTGAAACCGCTGGCTGTTACCGTGGCCGTATAGATGCCGGCGGTTAGAGTGGGAATGGTAAATGTGCCATCCTCGGTCGTCTGCGAATCAAACTCCTGTCCCGTCGCCTTGCTGACGACTTTGACAGCAGCCCCAGCCACGACGGCGCCTTTCGGGTCCATGACTGTACCCGTCAGCGATCCGGTCGAGCCCGTTTGAGCGAAAACGGGAACTCCGCAGACGCCTAGCACGAGGAGCACTAGTAAAAACGTCCGTAAACCGTTTCTCATCACGTAATCCTCCACAAAGGTTTTAGCCCCTTGCTCAGCAAAAGGAAGGCTTGCCGAGCAACTTGTTCTAATGAAGAAGCCGAAACTACTACTACTGTGACTGGTAAGAATGGGGTGGCCTTTAAGTTTTAAAGGCCGGTTGTGCTGCCCTTTTAGGCAATTGCTGCGCCAGCAGGTTGCCGACTTAAAAGTACGAAATTTTGTATGATCTCGAGACCGCGGGCGGGAGACAGCTTACAGTTTTCTGGATTTCTATTCAAATTCTCGGAACAGGTTGGCTATTTTACTAGGATTTTGGCGGGTCTTTACTTCACGACCTCTAGCTCGAAGTAGAGTTCCTTCCCACGAAAAATCGTCGATAGATAGAACTCCCAGAACTTTCGAGTGAAGCGAAACGACGGCCACCGTTGATCGAGGTTCACGAAAAATTCCAGGCCCACAGCCCACCAAAGATTTGCCAGACTGACGTGCGTCGTGACGGGTTTCAACTCAACGGTCGTGTAGAAAGGGAAGGGTGTGCGTGCGGGTACGAAGCAAGTAAACGAATAACTGTTGAAATGATTTCGGTGAGTCGGATCAGTCGCCCAGTCGGGGTTCGAATAGTGAGGCGTGACGATCTTCAAGAGACCGCCGGGTTTTGTGATCCGATGCAGCTCAACGACGAACCCAAGCACATCAGGCACGTGCTCGATCACGTGACGGCAAACGATCTCGTCGAACTCGTCGTTGCCAAACGGATACGGAAAGACTCCGAGATCGTGAATCACGTCCGCATGACTGCGCGGATTTGCGTCGATGCCCACTGCGCCGGGAAACTTGTTCTGACCACACCCGACGTCGAGAACTCGTTTTTGCATTTAGTTTTTGTTCAAAGGAGCGCGGCCAACTCTGCGAGAGTGACAGCGTAGACAGGCAGACTGATCGCCTGCTCAACGTCCGCGATCGTCATGCCGTCTAACATGATCGCTTCGTCGCTCTTGAGCATCTGTTTTGGAATCAGAACAAACTCACCGCTCACTCGATCGCGCGCTGCAAGAAGATCGCGCCCCGTCAACAAACCTGCGACTGAAACATCGCCGCCGAAGTATGTGTTCTCGAGCGGCTCGACGCGAAGCTGCGTACCGAATCGCTCGTTCCATTTGTCGATCATCTTTCGCAACTCTGGTGCGAAGAGAGTTCCGGTGAAGATCGTTCCCGACTTCGTGTTCACATGCGCTTCACGTTCGAGGCGCTTCGTGATGCGCGTGAACTCGTTCGCGAATGCGCGGACCATTCCCACGCCGTCTTCGATCTGCGGATAGTTGCCGTAATGCGATCTCGCAGGAATGCGCCGTCCTGCGCGCAAGTAGATCTCGTCGCCTAAGAGTGCGAAGTTGGTTCCGAGTTGCGCGCGCAACTGTTTCTGGATCGCATCGACTTGATCGATCACCGCTCGACAGAACTCCGGCGTCACCGCAGTCAGTCGAGGATCGGTGTTGTAACGAGTGAGACCGAGCGGCACGATCGCGACGCTCGTGATCCGCGGATACTCAGCCGCGAGATCGAAGATCGTTTTGCGCAACACGTCGCCGTCGTTGATTCCGGGACAGAGCACGACCTGTGCGTGAATCTCGATCCCGGCGTCGAGCAGCCGGCGCACGTTGGGCCAGACGTCGGCCCGCTCCTTATCGATGCCGAGCAGGTAAGCGCGAACGTCGAGATCGGTTGCATGAACGGAAACGTATTGCGGCGACAGGCGCTGTTCGACGATGCGGCGCATCTCGTCTTCCGTTATGGACGTCATCGTCGTGTAGTTGCCGTATAAAAAAGACAGACGAATGTCTTCGTCTTTAATAAAGAGCGAGGGACGCGCGTCGGCGGGGTTGCCGTTACAGAAACAGAAGATGCATTCGTTGGCGCACTGGCGCGGCACGATCTGTTCGAAGGAGATACCGAAGTCTTCGCCTTCGCCGCGTTCGAGCTCGACGTCCCAGTCGTCTCCGTTTTTCTTCCGCACCTCGAGCACGAGCTCGGTTTCGCCGGCTGTTTGAAAGCGGAAGTCGAGATAGTCGCGAACGACGCGCCCGTTGACCTTGATTATCCGGTCGCCAGCTTCCAATTCGAGCTCAGCGCCGAGGCTGTTTGGACTGACTTCGGCGATCTCGACGCCGCGGCGGCGGATGTTTGTTACTGCTGGAGTTACTGCGAATTCGTACATAACGGCAAATACGCACTATAACAGGAACACGGATTTTATTGACAATCCCGCCCCTGTTTGTTAGTTATGCAGGGCGTTTCGAGCCAATCTAAATACAACATAGGTCAGGTGCTAAGTTCACTTCCCGCTGTGAAAGAGCTCAAATCCCATGGACAAACTTAAGCCGGCACTTCTCGGAGGCGTGATCGTCGGATTACTGTCCGCGCTCCCGATTCTTAACTACTGCTGTTGTATCTGGGCGATCGGGGGCGGCGCGTTGGCGTGCTTCCTTTACATCAAGTCTTCGCCGGTGCCGGTTCGGCCCGGTGACGGCGCAATGGTGGGCGCCTTCGCGGGGCTTGTCGGCGCGATTATTTACCTGGTTATCGGGTTGCCGATCGCATACTTCTACGGCGCCGAAGCGATGGAAGAGGCCATGGGGCGCTCAGGTGTTGAACTGCCATTTACCGGCACCGCCATGATCATCGTCGGCGGGCTGCTCGCGGCGCTGTTTCTGCTCGTTCTGGCGGTACTCGGTGGACTGATAGCGGTGCCGCTGCTCGAGAAGCGCAAGAACGGCACGACGCCGCCACCGCCGCCGGCTCCTGGCACAGGACCAGGCCCGTACGCGGCGTAATTCAGCGATAACCTTTTTAAAACCAGCTTCAGGAGAAACGAATGTCTCAAGATTGGACTCCCCCGCCCGCAGCAGGTACGCCTGCCAGCGTCCCTAACTACCTGGTGATGTCGATCATTTCTACTATCTGCTGTTTTCCGCTCGGTGTGATCGGCCTCATCTTCGCCGCGCAGGTCAATGGAAAAGTCACGGCCGGCGACACGGCCGGGGCGATGGACGCGTCCAAAAAAGCAAAGCTTTTCAGTTACATCGGTCTTGGACTTGGGATTCTCCTCTGGGGCGGCTACCTGCTCTTCGCGTTCGTAATCGGAGGACTCAGCATCATCGGCAACATGTAACCGGCTGTTCATCAGCCGCTGGAACGAGGTTGGAGACTTAGAAGAACGATGACCAGATACTGCACAAAATGTGGCGCCGTCAACGATGACCTGGCGCAGTACTGCACGCAATGTCAGGCCCCGCTCGGTCCGGTCAGCAGCGGGTATCAACCGATGCAGTCTGTTCATCCGGGCGCGGTGACCGATTGGAAAGCGTTGGGCGCCGATAAGAAAGTCACTGCCGGCATTTGCGCGATCCTTGTCGGGTGGCTTGGCGTACACAAGTTCATCCTTGGCTACACCACCGAGGGCATTATTCAACTCGCGCTCGGCATCGTCACTTGCGGGCTCACAAACATCCTCAGCATTATCGAAGGCGTGATCTATCTGACGAAGTCAGACGAAGATTTTGTGAGAACGTACATCCAGAACAAAAAGGGTTGGTTCTGAGTTCACATCTTCACGGATCTGAACTGCGGATCTTCACAGATCAGACATGTACCGGCGTTCAACGGTCCTGGTATTTTGGTCGCTGCTAATCGCCGGAGCTGCTTACCTGTTCGTCTTCGAACCTGGCAAGTCCGGCTTTTTCCCTCCCTGCCCTTTTCGCTTTCTAACCGGCTTGCAGTGTCCCGGCTGCGGCTCGACTCGCGCGCTGCACCAGATCCTTCACGGTAACTTCGAAGCAGCGTTCATGCTCAACCCGCTATTGACGTTGGGCATTCCGTTAATGCTCTTCGCGTTCATCCGTTACTCCGTGATCGTGATGCGCGGCGGCGTGCCGCGGCCAAACGCGCTTCCCGCGCCGTACATCTATGCGATGTTCTTCGTGATCGTTTCGTTCTGGGTCCTTCGCAACACGCCTTTCTATCCGTTCGTCTCGTGAGTCTCAGGAGGTTTTGATGCGTGCGTCACTAATCGTCCTTCTCTTACTCTTGTTCGCGCCGATGTCTCGAGCACAACAAGTCAACACTCCCGCGCGTCCCGTTCACACGTATTCGATCGTCGCTCGCGATCCGAACACGGGTGAGTTGGGCGTCGCCGTGCAGTCGCACTGGTTTTCTGTTGGGCCAATCGTAGCGTGGGCCGAAGCAGGCGTCGGCGCGGTGGCGACGCAATCGTTTGTCGATCCGAGTTACGGCAAGAACGGCCTCGACTTGATGCGCGGCGGCAAGAGTGCGCCTGACACGTTGAAAGAGTTGCTGGCAAAGGATGAAGGACGCGAAGTCAGACAGGTGGCGATGATCGATGCGCAAGGACGCGTCGACGCGTGGACCGGCAAAAACGACATCCAGGCCGC
This sequence comes from Pyrinomonadaceae bacterium, assembly GCA_035649995.1. GTDB lineage: Bacteria > Acidobacteriota > Blastocatellia > Pyrinomonadales > Pyrinomonadaceae > PSRF01. The sequence continues at coordinate 9,298 of DASRIM010000248.1, forward strand.
GGGCCATATCGTCGGAAAGAATTTTTCCGTGCAGGCCAATTTGATGCTCAACGACAAAGTGTGGCCGGCGATGGCCCGCGCGTTCGAAAACACGAAAGGAGATCTCGCGGATCGGATGATGGCTGCGCTCGATGCAGCGCAAGCGGCCGGCGGCGACATTCGCGGACGACAGTCAGCGGCGCTGATCGTCGTGACCGGCAAACCGACCGGACAAGCGTGGAAAGATCGCACGTTCGACCTGCGAGTCGACGACAGTCCGGAACCGCTGCGCGAACTTCGCCGGCTGGTACGTCTTCAGCGTGCTTACAACCACATGAACGCGGGCGACCTCGCGGTCGAGAAGAAAGACAACGAGGGCGCTTTGCGTGAGTACTCGGCGGCGGAACGACTGGTGCCGGACAACGCGGAGATGATCTACTGGCATGCAGTGGCGCTGGTGAACATGGGACGCGTCGATGAATCGTTGCCGCTGTTTCGCAAGGTGTTCGCGATGGATAGTAACTGGCTGACGCTGACGCCGCGCTTGCCGAAATCCGGACTGCTGCCTGACGATCCGAAGATCATCGAGCGGATTGTTTCCGCAGGTCGATCTCCCGCGCGGCGAAAGCCAAACCCATGATGAAGTAGAAAACGGTCACCACTTCGGAGTCGCCCCAGTTGTAGTGGACCAGGCCGCTGATGAAGAAACCGGCTGCTCCGCCGAGTGCGCCGAGTGCGAGCCCGCGCGTCGAGTCATTCGCGCTGCGCACCATGCGCCAGAGCATGCGTATGTAGATCGCGAACAACAGCAGCCACACGATGAGCGCCGGCACGCCGCGCTCGAGCGCGATCTGCAAGAGGTTTGAATGCATGTGTCCGATCGGCTGGCGGCCGTTATCGAACATGCCCCACTCGCGCCAGTGCCCCTTTATCGAGTCCATGCCGACACCAAACAACAGATGGCGCGGCTTGTTAATGAGCAAGGCGAATCCCTCCTCCCAAACCATCTCGCGCCAGCTTGTCGACTGGTCCGTGCGATCGATCAATCCCACCTTGCGTTGCTGTTGAAGTAGAAAAACTCCGGCGAGGACGAGCGGTATCGCGCAGACGAGGCCGATGAAGATCGTGCGGCGCGACGCGCTCAGCAAGAACATCAACGCCGCCGACACAGCAAATCCAATCCACGACCCGCGCGTCACCGTCATCGCTAACGCGAAGACGAGGCCGCCCACCGCAAGGAGCAGCAGCAGTCCTGTCACACTCAGCCTGGAACGCAGCGCCAGAAACAACCCCAACGCCAGCGACGCGATCAGTTGCAGCACTTCAGCGTACGTGGTCCAGTGGCCGTAGAAACCCGTCGCGCGCCAGTCGCGCCCGCGCGACCACCCGCTGACTCCCAACTGCTCCAGGACAGTCGCTCCCGGAAGCAGTTTGCGCGGAACGAAGAGTTGCGGCATCCACTCGACGCGATAGATCCGCACCGTCGCTTCGGGCGCGCCTGAAGCCAGCGCCGTCGCCAGTTCGTCAGGCGTATTGACTCGCCGCCCGTCGACTTCCCACACGATGTCTCCGTCTTTGATCGGCGTCGCCGTCGTCTCAGACCTGGTGCGATAGAGTGCCTGAACCAATGGACTGTCGGGTTTGATGCCTTGAAGCTTCACGCCTCGTCCGACGGCGAACTGTCCCGCCGTCCACAACACATTGATCATGCACGATGCGATGAGCGTCAGCGCTAGCACACGCACCACGCGCAACACAGGAACGTTCTGCGCAACGAGATAGACGATCGTAAACAGACTCGCTGCGCGCATCTTCCCGATCGACACAAGCGGGTTGTAAGAAAACACGGCGGAAACACCGCTGAGAATGAAGAACCCCAGCAGGACGTAATCGACCGGCGTGCGAAACAACTTCGGACGAGGATAGAAAGCGAACCGCAGCGCCCAAAGCACCATGCCCAACAGCCAGGCGCTCTGCGTGGCGGCGATCGAATGAGGAGCAAAAAGCGCGATGAGAAAGACACACGCGATAATGCCTTTCGAGAGGCCATTCGAAATCTGCATCGCGCCCATATTAGAATGACGTTGGTCTACTATTCCATCTCAAAAGAGTTTTCCATGCGATCAATTCTGGTAATTCTTCTCCTGTCTTTTGGCGTTTCAGCACAAACACCCGCCGAGGTCGTAAAAACGATCCAGGACGATGCGCGCGTTAAGGCGGCGTTCGAGTATATCGACAAAGACCGCGATGGCATCCTGCGCGAGTGGATCGCCATCACCGAAGTCAACGCGCCGTCGAAGCAGGAACAGGAGCGGGCCAGGTTCATCGAGGGACTGCTGCGAAAACATAAACTCGAGATTCGCTACGACGAAGCCGGCAACCTGATCGCGACCCGCAAGGGCACGGGCGGTGGACCAGTCGCCGTTTTCGACGCTCACATGGACACGGTTTTTCAACCGGGATTGAAGATCAAAGCGACCGTCCGCGACGGACGCGTCTATGCGCCGGGCGTCGGCGACGACACGCGCAACATCGAAGCCTTACTCGCGACGATTCGCGCGCTCGACGCCGCGAAGATCAAAACCAAAGGCGACATCGTCTTCCTCTTTACCACCGACGAAGAAGCGGGAATGACAGGCGCCAAACACTTCACGAAAGAGAACAAAGGCAAGGTCGATTACTACATCGCGCTCGACGGCGGGTACGAAGGATTCACGTACGCGGGAATCGGAATCAACTGGTACCGCCATCACATCATCGGCCCCGGCGGTCATACGCGTTCACGCACGCCGCCGTACTCCGCATCGCTGCCGATGGCGCGCGCGATCACACGCATTTACGAGTTGAAAGTTCCGACGACTCCGTCGTCAAACTTGAACATTGGCATGCTCGGCGGCTCCGAAGTCGTCAACGCGAAGGCTGCCGATGCGTGGTTCTCGCTCGATCTGCGTTCGACGAGTAACGAAGTCATTGCCGATCTGGAAAAGAAGATCGCTGAGATTCTCGAGGACGAAGCGAAGCGCGCCGGAATGACCGTGAAGACCGATATTATTTCGTCATCGCCCGCGGCAGTCTTGCCGGGAAATCGCGAGTCGAACCTGGTGAAGATCGCGGAAGCCGTACACCGCGCGATGGGTTTCGACCCGCCGATCGGAAACGCCGGCTCGAACAACTCGAGCGCCGCGCTGTTGCAAGGCATCAGTTCGATTTCAACCGGCGCTGGTCCATGCGCGGACGCGCACGCGTTGACGGAAAACTGCGAGATCGAACCGCTCTACAGAGGAATCAAAAAGATACTGTTGTTGGAACTTGCTTTGGTAGGTTTGTCTCAGTAGCCTTCGCGGCCCAGCATCACGAAGCCTGTGCGCAGAATGATCTTCATATCGAGTAACAGCGACCAGTTCTCGATGTAGAAAAGATCCAGCCGCACCATCTCTTCAAACGGCAAACGGTTTCGGCCCGAAACCTGCCACAATCCGGTCAGCCCCGGTTTCATGTCGAGGCGTTTGCGATGCCACAGCTCGTACGCCTCGACCTCGTAAGGAATCGGCGGGCGCGGTCCAACGATACTCATGTCGCCCAAGAGCACGTTGAGCAGTTGCGGCACTTCGTCGAGACTCGTCTTCCGAAGAAACCTTCCGACGCGCGTGATGCGGGGATCCGCGAGCAGCTTGTAAGTCGGTTTCTTTTCGTTGCCCAGGTTGGCCTCGGCACGCCCGGCAATAAACGCTCGTTGATACTCGCGGTGCAGTTCGGAATCGGCGCCGGCAACCATCGTGCGGAACTTGTAGAGCAGAAAAAGCCGGCCGTCCATCCCAACGCGCTCTTGCGTGTAGAACACCGGCCCTTTTGAGTCGAGCTTGATCAGTATCGCGATCAGCAGCCACAGCGGAAAGAACAACGCAATCGCGAGCGCCGAGATGATCAGATCCGACGCGCGTTTCAAGATGCGCGCGCCGCTCGATAACGGTTCGCGAAACAGACGGATCATCGGCAGGACGCCGATCTGATCGATCTCCGTTTTGCGCGGCAGGCAGTTGAACAAACTCGGCGCGATGCGAAACTCGACGCCGCGCCGGCGCCCGCAACGCATCATCACTTCAAACAACGCATCGCCGTTAACTTGCGGATCGGCGATGATCACCTCGTTCGCACCCGAATCGCGAATCGCTTCCGGCAACCCTTCGAGCCTCCCGACGACGGGTACGCCTTCGTAAGTGTCGTCATGGTTTATCTCCGGCGCGTTCGTATCGATCACGCCGATGACGCGATAGCCAAGCGCCGGCCTCTCGCGCATCTCTCTTATGAACAACGACGCTTCGTGTCCGCGGCCGACGACGAGCGTCGGGATCAAGTTGATCTGCCGCGTGCGCACAAACGTCTGTACTGAACGGCTGAACAACCTGATCAGGCCGACGCTCAGCAACACAAACACGAAATCGACGACGAACACACCGCGCGCGTACGAGAACGCGCGAAACTCAAAACCGCCGCGGTACAGAAACGCCGCCGCCACTATCAACAACGAACCCGTCGCCGTCGCTTTGAAGATGCGAATCGCGTCGTCGACAAAAGAGAACTCGCCGCGTACCCGATACAGATCGCAGTAACGAAAACTCAACAGGCGGATCGCAATGACAAACAACAGCAACGCGCCATACGGCGCAAACTCTTCGCTCCACGCCAACCTGCCGCCGCCCGCAAGGACCGGAACGCCCTCGCGAAGCTTGAAAGCAAGGATGAATGAATAAGCCGCGGCCAACGCGTCGGCGACGACGAGACCGGCCTTCACGAGCGGCACGATCCAGCGCGGCGCTCGTCCGGGCACGCGCACGGATCGCGCGTCGAAGAACCGTTGTCGTTCTCGTTCAGCCCTCATTCAGGATTAGTCCTGTAACCTCGTCGATTACGGCCGTTGAGCGTCGTGGATTCAGGGATCGTTTTTTCTCCACCGGCAATTCGTTTAAATCCGTGCTGCTGGAAATGCGTCGCATGCGGCCCTCGTTCACCAGTTGCGCATCGACGGCCGCCCACTCACCAGCGTAAATGCTCGCTGCCGGAATGCCCAGCGCTGCCGCCTCGCGATTGATGGTCCCGCCGGCACTGATAACCAGATCGCTCGCCGCAATCAAATCTGCTCCCGGCAACGGGCTCGACGGAACAATCAAACGCTCTCTTGTCGAGTATTGCGCGCGCTGAGAGTCGTTTCGCGGCAGCAGCACGACTCGAACGTTCTGGTTTGCCAACAACTTATCGAGTGCTTCGTCGAACAGCGTGTTTTGAAAGCGATGGTACAAAGCCTCGAGCGCCGGCGGCCGCATCAGGACCAGCACATTATCCGGGTTCACGCCGAGTTCACACAACCGCGCGGCAAAAGACGGGTCAGGTTGAAAGTCCGCGAGGTACACGTCTTCCTTCGTGCCGTGATAACGGCGCACCTTGCCGACGCCCGCTCCAAAACGGCGCAACGCGTGCGCCGGAAAACTCGCGGGGACGATGATTCGCGATGCGAGTCGGAACGCGAGATGGTTTGCGGGTTGATGTTCGTAGTCCATCATCGTGATGGTTTTGATTCGCGCCAGGCGGCCGGCGAGGATTTGCGAATAGGAGTTGTGACTGACCGCGAGATCGAAGCCGCGCTTCCTGGCCCAGCGCGCCAGTTCCCACGCGCGGCCCATCAGGTTTCCCGCTTTACCCGATATGTCGCGTCCGCCGTGCGCGCCGATCACATGTGGATTCATGCCCGCGGATCGTGCAAGGGGCAGGGTCTCAGCAAAGTCGCGCGCCGTGATCTCGACCTCATGATCCGCAGCGGTAAACCTATTTATCAGCGCTCTGAAAAAAGGAACGTGCGGCGAGT
>DASRIM010000249.1:0-3287 GCA_035649995.1 Pyrinomonadaceae bacterium
AGCAGCGCCGGGACTCGATTGCGGTGTCGCGCCTGGGCCACCAGCCGATCGATCTCGCGAGCAGGAAACAGACATGCCGAAGACGAGCAGGAAACCTGTGGTGATAATCACGATTCGTGTTGTCATGGTGCGTCTTTGGCCGAATTATACCGTTTGGCCCTCAGCGTCGAAACGATGAGGACTAGATAGAACACAACAAGCACTGGCGCTAAGAAAAAGGAAAAAAACGCGAGCCCCAGCACGAGCCGATAAGCTCCGTCGTTCGGCGTCAGATCCCCCGGTCTGATCCCGCCCATAACGTTGAATATGACGTGCTCGAGATTGAGGACGGCAAGCACAAACACGATGATGCTGAGCGGCAAGAGAGTGCCCAAGATGACGCCGCCGGTGTCCATGCGCGCGGTGCGCCGCAGGAAGACGACATACAGCGCCACTCGCCACGCCGCTACAACGCCGAGAAACGCAACATTGGCCTGCACCGCCGCTTCCCATATCATCAACTTCTCAACCGGAACCGCATACAGCAGGGCCAACGGGGACGTGAGCGTGAGAAACAAGAGGACGTTCCGATAGGACCAATTGCGCGGTCGAAGAGGCGCCAGCAAGGCCCAAATGATAAATGCGAGTATGAACACGTAGGCCAACGAGCCGAGGCCCAGCGTCTGCCAGAGGTGCGCCCGAGGGTTGTCCCAGTAACGGCCTATGCCTGCAAGCCAGGTGCAAACTAGCCCGAATATCAGAAACGCTCGCCACTGCGTATGGACCGCGGAACTAACCGGGCGAAAGGTGAGAAAACGCCACTCGTCAAGCAGTAGTGTCTTGATCATCCAGGCCGCAGTATCGCACAGTCTCTTCATTTCACGGCTGAAATAATCACTCAGCATTGCTCAACCGGCGCGAGCGTGGCAGAATCTTTAAGCGATTCCGCTCACCCCAATCGCGAAGCTGGCCTCAAAACAATCCCGGCAGCCAGCGAGAGGAACAATCGCCGTTTGCGCGGCGTTAGTACGGAACTGTGATCGCGGGGGGTCATATGAAGAAAGATCGCACCATCATGGTGGTTGAAGACTACGACGATACCCGGCTGCTTCTGAAGCAGTGGTTGGAAGGGCTCGGTTACGCTGTGTTGGAGGCCAGCAACGGTCAGGAGGCGGTCGACATTGCCGATCGCGAGTGTCCTGACCTGATCCTGATGGACCTCGATCTGCCGATCCTCGACGGCATCGCAGCCACTCAGAAAATACGACAGAAGCCTCAGTTGGAGCGCGTCCCGATCGTCGCGGTGACTGCCTATCCGATGTCTTACTCGCACGTCAAAGCATTTGCCAAAGGATGCGACGAGTACATGCGCAAGCCGATCGACATCAGCGAACTGGAGCGCGTCGTGTCTCGTTACCTGGCCTCCGTCTGAATTACTGGCCGCCGTCTGAATCAACAGACAAACAACTGTTGTTGCGCTATCATCGTCGCGTCCTCAATGCGTGAAAGGCGCGCTCGCTATGATTTCCTCAACGCTCAGAGCACTCGGTTGTTTGCTGCTGGCCTCGAGCGCCAGTGTCTTCGCCAACGCGCAAAACCAACCGCCGAAGAAAACAGGCAGCATCAGTGGCAAGGTTACGGTCAAAGGCGCCGCGATCTCCGGAATCACTGTCGGAGCAATCGCCCGTCGATCGAACATGACCGGCAGCAGGACGCGTTTTGGCGCGGTCACTGACGCGCAAGGCAATTACCGGATTTCAGATTTGCCGCCGGGCACGTATGAGTTGGTGCCCGCGGCGCCGCAATTTGTTTTAGGCGGTGCAAATGCCGGTAAGAATGTGATTCTCGATGAAGGAGAGGCTCTCGAAGGGATGGACTTTACGCTCACGCGCGGCGGCGTAATCAGCGGAAAAGTCACAAACTCAGATGGGCAACCGTTGATCGAAGAACAGGTTCACCTGACCCCGTTATCACAGGACAGGTCGGACGAAGCGGTGATCCGGCTCAACATGAATTCCATTCAGACAGATGACCGCGGCGTGTATCGAGTGTTTGGTCTGCCTCCGGGAAAGTACACAGTCTCAGCCGGAACACCTCCCGGCCGAGTGGGCTTCGGAGGCCGTAGCGGGATCCGGTACAAACAGACGTTTCATCCTTCTGTTACGGACGCTTCGCAAGCCACGGTGATCGACGTTTCCGAAGGCAGTGAAGCCACAAACGTCGACATAGTCATCAACACCCGACAGTTGACCTACAGCGCCAGCGGACGCGTTCTCAACGGTGAAACCGGCCGGCCAATTCCCAACGCGCGTTACGGAATCACAAAGATCGAAGAAGACGGCAGTTCCGGCATGAGTGGCCCAACGACCAATGCGCTGGGCGAGTTCAGAATCGATTCGCTCGTTCCGGGAAAGTACATGATTACCCTCGATGGAACTATGAGTCGCGCGTACGGCTTCGCCGACACAGCCGGCGATCTCTTCGCGGAGGCTTTGCGTTTCGACATAACCGATCACGACGTCACCGACCTGGTCGTGAGGACTGCTTCCGGTGCAAGCGTCGCGGGTGTGGTCGTTTTCGAAGGTCTCGATCAGAAAACCGCTCGGCAGAAATTTGGGGAGCTCATGGTCATGGTCCACATCGAGGGTAACGATCGGTTCGCGAGCGGTAGAAGCGGGCGGCCGGTGAAAATCGGCGCTGACGGTAGTTTCACCATAGGCGGCCTGCCTCCTGGAGAAGCTCAGTTCATGATCTTCTCGCAGAGGGGCTACGACGTCGAAGACGGACGAAACATCGAAGTGGCGCGTATCGAGCGCGACGGCGTCCTAATCCAACAACGAAAGCTCGACATTAAAGAGCGAGAGAAAGTCACCGGTGTGAGGGTAGTAGTCGACGCGCGCACCGGAATGTTGCAGGGCATAGTAAAAGTCGAGAACGGTCAACTCGAAGCGGGACAGACGTACGTTTCGGTGAACAAAGCTGGACAGCAGGGTGGATATGGCGCGTGGCTGGATGCGCGCGGCCGATTCCGCGTGGGCGGACTTGCCGCGGGAACGTATGATGTGATTGTCTACGTCAACAGGCCCGGCATGCCAACAAGGTCGGCGCAGCAGCAAGTCGTCATCAACGACGACCAGGTAACCGAAGTAACGCTGACGCTGGACCTCAAGGCCAGTCCGACTCCGGATAGACCTTAGTTCGTCGAATCGTCTGAAATCAAAAAAGGGGCGGCTACAGCCACCCCCTTTTTTTTTACTGCTACTTATCGAAGCACTACTTTCGCCGCCGCTGATTGGCGCGCAACTGGC
>DASRIM010000250.1:0-11615 GCA_035649995.1 Pyrinomonadaceae bacterium
TGGTCGGCACGGTTGCGTTTATTTTTCTTTTCGGCGAGTCGGGCATCCTGGCTCACAGCATTCAGAACCTTCTCGGGCTTCAGAGCCCGCCCTGGACGTTGGGCGGCTGGCCCGCGCTCCTGTTCTTCCACACCTACACGATGTATCCGTTCTTCTACGTGCTCACGGGCGCGGGGCTGCGACGCATCGATGCGAGTCTCGCGGAAGCGGCGAGTAGTTTGGGCGCATCGCGGTTCGTAGTGACGCGGCGCGTGCTGCTGCCGCAACTCACGCCCTCGCTGATTGCGGCGGCGCTGTTGACGTTCATGACTTCGATGGCGTCGTTCAGTGCACCGCTGTTGTTTGGCGGTCAGGTGCGCGTCTTAACCCTCGAGATCTTTACGGCGCGACAGCGCGGCGACAACGTGCTCGGTGTGACTGAGACTGTCGTCCTCGCGATCATCTCGCTGGCGGCGCTGATCTTCTTTCAACGTTACGAGGGGACGCGAAAGTTTGCGGCGGCGGCGATGAAAGGCGCGCCGCGCCGGCGTGCGGCAATCGTCAGCGGCAAAGCGCGAGCGATCGCGACGATCGTCGCGGTCGTTTTTGCCCTCGTTCTCGTGTTGCCGGTTGCGACTTTGATCCTCGTGAGTTTCGCGCGCGAAGGATCATGGACAACGCAGACGCTCCCTTCGGCTTACACCGTTGCCAATTACGTTCGCTTGTTCAGCGAGCCGCTTGCGGCGGAAGTTTTCGTCAACAGTCTACTGATGTCGGCGATCGCGGCCGTGGCGGCGCTCGTCTGGAGTTTTTGTGTCGTTATTCTGCTCGTAAAACGAGGACGAGGAGGAGTGTTCGATCAGGGGTGGCGGCGGCTGTTGTCGTTGATGGTGCTGATTCCGTGGGCGCTGCCGGGAACTGTCGTCGCCGTCTCCGTCGCGGAAGCTTACGGGCGGCCGGGATCGTTGCTCGGTTCGTTTGTGCTCGTCGGCACGTTCTGGATCCTGCCCGTCGTTTATTTCCTTCGTTTTATGCCGCTCGTCGTGCGGGCGCTACAGGCGAGCATGGAGCAATTGGATCCTTCGCTTGACGAAGCGGCAGGATCACTCGGCGCGCGCCCATGGCAGCGATTTTTGCGGGTCACGTTGCCGCTTGTGTGGCCGGGCGCGGTGGCCGGGACGCTGCTGGCGTTTGTGATCGCATTAGGCGAATATGTTGCGTCGGTATTGGTGTTTGTGCCGGCGAACCGTCCGATATCAATTGCCATCGCATCGGAGCTGCGCGACTTCAATCTCGGCGCGGCGGCGGCTTACGGCGTGGTTTTGATCGTCATCATCTCAATCAGCATGCTCGTGGCCGGCAAACTGGAACGAATGCGTGGGTAAAAGTCACAAAATGAGAAAACTGTTCGAGCTGCGGAAGGTTTTGACTCTCCTCTTGTTGGCGCTGCTGGCGTTGCCGGTGCTGTCGCAAACGGATCAGGTACAGAAACCTGAGGTCGACGCAGTCGAAAAAGCCGAACTGCACCAGGCGCTGCTCGATCTCACGAATGCCTGGACGGTGATGTGTGTGGCCGCGCATCCGGACGACGAGGACGGCAGCACGCTCACGGTGCTGCGCCGCAAGTACGGCGTTCACACAGTGTCGCTCTTTTCTACTTTCGGCGAGGGCGGACAGAACGCCGTTGGTCCCGAGCTCTACGAAGAGCTCGGCGTGATTCGTGCTCGCGAAACAATTGCCGCGTCTGAAGTGCAAGGATCGGAGCCGCACTTTCTCGGCTTCCGCGATTTCGGCTTTTCAAAGTCGGCGGAGGAGACGTTTCGCTCGTGGGGTGAACGCGAAATACTCCGTCGCATGGTGCTTCAGATTCGGCGGCTGCGTCCCGACGTAATCATCACCAATCACGACACTGCCAGCGGTCACGGTCATCACCAGGCGACTGGCCGGACGGTCGTTCAGGCTTTCTTCGCCGCGGCCGATCCGAAGGAGTTTCCAGAGCAACTGGCGCAGGTCACCACGTGGCAGGCGCAGCGACTGTTTGTCCGTTCGCGCGGGCAACAGACGGACACGCCGGCCGGTCCTGAAGCGCCGCCGCAGTTCTTTACGATCGATCCGAACGAGACTGATCCGATCCGCGGCATGACCTACGCTCAACAGGCGCTTGCCGGGTTACACAAACACGCCACGCAAGGCCCGTGGCCGAAGACTGTTCCGGCGGCCGGCGCGCGGCCGATTCGCTACAACCTCGTGAAGCAAAGCCAGACTGCCGCGCCGCTTCCGGCGAACGCAAAAACCCCGCTCGACGGACTCGCTCTGCCGGACGCGATGGCCAGTCGCTTCGTTGCGCCAACGATCGAAGGCAAACCGCTGGTTGAATATCTCGATCGGCGGCTCGAAATTCTTGTCTCGTTGTTGAATGCGAAACGGCGTGCTGCTTTCAGCGCGCCGAAGGAAGTTGTCGAAACGGATCCGCAGCGGTTCAGGCTGATGGCCCAACGTCTGAACGATGCACTCGCAGTCGCGGCCGGTGCGTCAGTCCAAATCAACTCGGCGGGAGACGCGCTCGTTCCCGGAGAACCGGCGCGGCTCATCGCGGCCATGACCAACGCGGGAATGGCCGAGATTCACGTCAAGCAACTGAAGTTTCGCGGATTGGGGATCGAGAAGAGACTCGACGCGGCCGATAAGTTGTTGCCGGGCACCGAAACGTCTGCCGCCGTCGACGTCACGACGCCGAAAAATTTGAGCTTCAGCGTGCCGTCGTCGGAGCATCTGTACGACGGGCGTCTCTTCGGTGAACCGCTGTCGGCGGAAGCGGAGCTGATGATGGAAGGCGTCTCGTTTACCGTTAACACCGAGACTCACCGGCCGGTTGCGCCGGCGGTGGAGATCGTCAGCGTCGATCCTTCACCGTACGTGAGCACGCCGGCTACGTCGCAAAAGCCGCTGGATCTGACGGTGCGTCTCAAGAACCATCTGCCGTCAGAGTTTCGCGGGCTGTTGCGTGTGCGAGGGCAGAGTTTGGAGACTGGACGTGAGATCCAGATTCAGCCGAATGCCGCGGACGTGCAGAACCTTGTCGTCCGTACTGCGTTGCCGTTGAATACGCAGGGACCGGGATCGAACGTCGCGGTCACCGTCGATCTGCGAAACCCGAAAGATCCGATTGCCAAACGAGACGTGCCGCTGGTCTATGCGGAGGCGATCGTGGTGAGTGGGCGGAAGGTCGGGTACGTTCCGAGCTCGGATCAAACGCTCGAACGCGCGTTGGCGGCGCTCGGTGTCGATGCGAAACAGTTGACGGTTGACGACGTCGCGAAGGCGGACCTGTCGGGCTTCCACACGATCATTATCGACAATCGTGGTTACCAGGCACATCTGGAGTTGGTTGCGAACAACAATCGGCTGTTGAAGTTCGTCGAAGACGGCGGGACGCTGCTCGTGTTCTATCATCGCACTAACGAGTGGAATCCCGATGAACGGCGAAACCGTCCGCAGCTCGCGCCGTATCCGATCGTCCTCGACGACGATCGTGTGACTGAAGAAGACGCGCCGGTTGCGTTTCTGCAACCGCGGCATCCGCTGTTGAACTTTCCGAACAAGATCACGCAGAAGGATTTTGTGGGGTGGATACAGGAACGCGGGCTCTACTTCCCGAAAGAGTGGGATCCGAAGTACGCGGCGATCTTATCGACGAACGACAAGGGCGAGCCGCCTTTGCGTGGCGGACTGCTGGTCGCGGCGTACGGACGCGGCAACTACATCTACACGAGTTACGTCTGGTATCGACAGCTTCGCGCCGGACTGCCTGGCGGCTACCGCATGTTCGCGAACTTGATCAGTTATGGCAGGAGAAAAGAGACCACGGATTGAAAAACAATTCTGACGTCTCGCCTGAATCTCGATAGGACCTCTGGCGGGTGTTAAGCCGGCTGGTCGAGCATTGCGTCCTGATCCAGATTGCCTTCTTCACCTTCGAGTTGCACGCGCGCGCGCTCGAGAAAGGTTTTGATCATCTCGCGCACGCGTTTCTGCATTTCGGCGTTGATCCGGCCCTCGCCGACGAGCACCGCAAAACGGTGAAGATCCCGCGCGTGCTTCCGTCTGAGCTCGACGTGCTGGACGATCTTGATCAGCACTTTATGCCCGCGTTCCTCGAAAGCAGCCGCGTACCGGAGATAGTTCTTCATTTCGGAGCGCGCCGGCGACCACTCGAGCCGCTCCGGTGAGTCTTCAGTCTTCTCAACCGTAAAACTCGCATGCACGGCCCCGATCACAGGCACTTCCGCCCGGACCATCCAGCGCATGATGCCTTCAGCTTCCTTGCGTATTCCCTCGATGCCCGGCATGAGATCCGCAAAATTACGGAGTTCGCCGAAAAACTCGCGGGCCCGTTCGAGGGTCGTTTGTAATTCCACCTGGTCTGCGTAGGAAGCCTTGATTCGAAACATTGATTCTCCGTTAACCGTTATGCCAGATCGTTGATGCGCGACGCCGGAGATTTGGTTTCCTGCATCGCGGCTGCTAAGTTACACGAGTAAAGTTTGCTAGTAAATATCTAAGTGGGTTATGAAAGAAATATTTAGTACCACCTGCCCGCGATGCGAAAAACGAGGCCTGAAATCCTGGGCCGAACTCGACGACCAGCAGCGCGAAGTCGTCAAACGCCTGCCTGCCAGAGATAATCTTGACCTTTCCGAACGGCAAGCGACGCATCGCTGGTGTACCCGCTGCTGGTTTGAAACCACGGATACATCTCACCATGCCTAGTCAGTCGAGTATTCGATTGTAAGCAGATCTGATCTGGCTCATCTGTTCGATCAGTGTTTCCTGTAACACCCCGGCTTCGACACCCGTCCGGCTCGCCACGTCCCTGGCAATCACGTGATCCGGATCGGGCAGACGCGTCGATCGTCCCACGATCAAACGCAGATTGTGATCGATGGTGCGCAACAGCGTGTAGCCGGTGCTCAGTGCGAGGAAGTCGTCTTCATCGAGCGATCCTTCCTCGCGGAGTCGATCGAGCGTAAACACAGTCGAGCGATCTTCGCCTTCGTCCGGCAGCTCGTCGCGCAACTGGAGATAGCGGACGGCGAAATAGACGTCGAGCATTCCGCCTGGTCCATACTTGATGTCGGTGCCTGCTTGCCTCCCGCGCCGTCCCTTCTCACGTTCGAGACGATCGCGAACGCGCCGCGTCTCTGCTTTCAACTCCTGCTGATCGAAATCGAGCGCGTTGGCGTGGATGCGGTGGCGCGCGTGCGTTTCGATCATGCGTCCCAGTTCCTGGTCGCCGCCGACCGCGCGCAGCTTCACGTACGCCAGCCACTCCCACGGCGCGCTCTGCTCCTTCACATAGTCGAGGAAACCATCGGAACTGGTGACGAGTGGACCATTCTTTCCGTGCGGCCGCAGACGCAGATCGACGCGATACAGGTAACCTTCGCGCGTGATGCTCGACAGCGCGGCGATCATCAGCTCCGCTAGTCGAGCGTAAGTTTCGTCCTGCGTCAGGTTTTCTATTGGCGATGGGACCAGTGAATCGTAAGTGATCAGAATGTCGAGATCGGAGCCATAGTCGACGCCGCCCGACGCGAGCCTGCCGAGACCGTAGAACGCCACGCGCGGGCCGGCGCGAAACGAACGATAGCGCCGCGCCAGCTCGCGTCGCGCGACGAGGTAAGCGACGTTGAGACTCGCGATCGCCAGTTCCGTCTGTAAACGGTTCGCGTCGAAGATCGAGAGCTCGTTTGAACTGTCGAGGGCGCCGATCTCCACCATCAGTTCGGCCCACTTCAGGCGCAGCGCGGCGAGCTCGCCTGAGAACGTATGTTCGGCGTCGATCGCCGAGCGCAGGATCGCGCGGTAGTCGCGGCGAAGCGCGCTGGAAAGCGTGGCGCCGAGCGACGTGATCAGCGTCGGGTTCGCGGCAATCATCTCGGCGAATGCGTCGGACGAACCGCAGAGTTGCATCATGGTCGTGAGGTTCGTTTCCGAGAAGTGCAGTTGCTTGTCGAGTTTTTCCAGCGACGCGGCGATGCGCGACGTTTGGAGTAGCGCGCGATGCGGGTTGAGCGACTCGCGGGCCAACGATTGAATCGTGCGGCTCGTTACCTTCAGAACTCTGGCGGACGCAGCAGCAAGAGCGGAATCTTTATCGATTAAATCCGTGTTACTAACTTTATCCTCGACTTGCGCCGGCTGAGAAAACAGCCGTTCGTAGATCCTGCGAACGGTTTCAGTATGCGACTTCAGTGCTCGGTCAAACTCCTCGGTGTGAGAAAAGCCGAGGCGTCGCGCAACCAACGCGCGCGACTCTCGCGATTCGGGAACGATGTGCGTCTGAAGGCCGTGCTCCATTTGCAGGCGATGCTCGAGCGCGCGCAGAAAGTAGTAAGCGTCGGAAAGCTCCGTGCGTTCGTGTTCCGTGATGAAGGCGCGGTCGGCGAGCCGGCCGAGGCTCACGAGCGTGTGCGGTACGCGCAGCCAGTCGTCGCGTCCGCCATGGGCCAACTGAAGCGCCTGCGCGATGAATTCGATCTCCCTGATTCCGCCGCGGCCGAGTTTCACGTTGAAACCGCTCTTCTGTTCGGTCTGCCGGTCGATCTTCTGTTTCGCGAGTCGAACGTTGGCGAGCGCGTCGCTCACTGAGACGTCGGGACGAAAGACGTACGGTGTTACTGCTTCTTTGAAACGCGAGAAGAGGTTTGCGGAACCGACTGCCGCGCGCGCTCGGATCAGGGCCTGGCGTTCCCAATCCTGTGCTGAGCGTTCGTAATAGCGCGTCGCTTCCGGCAACGAACAGGCGAGCGAGCCGTCGCGGCCGTGCGGGCGCAAGCGCAGGTCGACGCGGTAAGCAGCGCCTTCACCGCCTGATTGGCCCACCAGTTTGGCGATTGTTTCGGAGAGCTTGATGAAGTATTCGCGATTACTGACTTCGCCGCGTTCGCCATGGCCGGAGGTGGTGCCGTCGTCGGAGTAGAGGAAGAGGAGATCGATGTCGGAGGCGTAGTTGAGCTCTATCGAGCCGAGTTTGCCGAGGGCGATCACGCAGAATTCGGCGTCGGCGATGCGGCCGCGTTCGTCAGTGCGGCGGGGCGAGCCGTAGCGGTTGTCGAGATCCTGAACGGCGAGGCTGAGTGCGTAGTCGAGAATCGCGTCGGCGAGGTTTGATAGTTCTTCCATGGTGTCGACGAGCGTGTGTGAGCGGCGGATGTCGTGCAGGTAGGTGCGGAGCAGTTCGCGGCGTCGGAAGCGTGCGAGGAGGTTTTGGGGGTTGAGTGAAGAGTTTGTGAGGGCGAAACGAGCGAGCGACTCTTTCAACTCATCGCGTGTTCTGAGGCGTGGGTTGGTGCGTTCGCGCGAGAGCCAACTGAGGTACTCGGGATTCTGCTCGATCGTGGTTGAGAGCAGTGGGCTCCAGGCTGCTATTGCGAGAACATCCGCGAGCAGCGCGGGCTGCTTGATGAGTTGCTGATAATGCCGTGGGCTCTCCTTCTCGATTCTGGCCAGCGCCAACCTCGCACCCTGCTGGTCCGGCAAATCCCTCAGCAAAAACTCTGTCTCAACCCTCTTCTGCACCGCCGCATTTTACGCGGAAGGGCGGTCTTAAGCTAAGACATCGATTATGTCTCGAATAAATTATGCACCCTGTTTTCGACGCGAGACTCGAACTCCTGCACGTTTAGCACGTCTCATGACGTCCTGGCAGTCTTTAGCTGTGGGTCGGTACTCGATTGCTGTTACGTCGTCATTCTCTTCGTTTACTGTGTATATGATTCCTTCTTTATCATTTGAGTAAGTTGCCACATTGGGGTCCTTCGGGCTGACGAATTTCTCATACTTCTTCTTGTCGATATTTAGCCCTGAGAATCTCATTTCAACTTCCAGCTGTACATAAATACTTATCACCGTACCCTTTGGAACGAGACAGAGGCAGCCATTCACTGGATTACACTTTCCCTCCAGGTAGTTCACGTGAACCCGCTCCGCATCGAACTGATAGTGACCGTTGTTTCCCGGCCCCAGAAGTCGTTCCACATCAGCGCGTGTTGACCGCAATGGCACTATGCCCCGCCAGCCCTTTCCCTGTGCGACTAGCGGCAGACACGCTGATAGAAGGATTGCCATGATAAATAAAAAGCGGCTCATTGTTCTCCTCCTGGACCGAAACACAGACGATTTACTGCTCCAGAACCACGGATGGGGGAACAATAGTGAAATACAGATCAGCCCGATAAACAAGAAAAATGCGGCCGCGAGCACAGTCTCACGGCCGCCAAAACCAAACTCAGTCAGTGGAGTCCAGCAGTAATCAGAAGGCAAAACTAAATGTCGTAGTACAACGAAAACTCCAACGGATGCGGACGCATGCGCAGCGGCGTGATCTCGCGATCGCGCTTGTACGTGATCCAGCGCTCGATCAACTGCGGACTGAACACGTCGCCCTTCAAAAGGAAGTCGTGATCGTTCTCCAACGCCTTCAACGAATCATCCAGCGATCCCGGCAGCGTCGGAACGTCCTTCAACTCCTCCGGCGAGAGATCGTAGATGTCCTTCTCCAACGGCTCACCCGGATCGATCCGGTTCTGCACGCCGTCCAACCCCGCCATCACCATCGCCGCAAACGCCAGGTACGCATTGCACGACGGATCCGGTGGACGAAACTCCAACCGCTTCAGTTTCGGATTCGTCGAGAACATCGGAATACGAATCGCCGCCGACCGGTTCCGCGCCGAATACGCGAGGTTCACCGGCGCTTCAAACCCCGGCACCAGACGCTTGTAACTATTCGTCGTCGGCGCAGCAAACGCAACAATCGCAGCGGCGTGCTTCAGCAACCCGCCGATGTAATGTTTCGCCATCTCCGACAGTCCGGCATAACCGTCGCCGGCAAACAGCGGCTTCTCCCCTTTCCACAACGACTGGTGACAGTGCATTCCCGAACCGTTGTCGCCGTAGAGCGGCTTCGGCATGAACGTCGCCGTCTTTCCGAACTGGTGAGCAGTATTGCGAACTACGTATTTAAATATCTGCAAGTTATCCGCCGTCCCTAACAGCGTCGAGTAGCGAAAATCGATCTCGCACTGGCCCGCGGTCGCAACTTCGTGGTGATGACATTCGACGGTGACGCCGCACTTGCCCAACGTCAACGAGATTTCCGAACGCAGGTCGGTGAGCGAGTCGGTCGGCGGAACGGGCACGTATCCTTCCTTCGCGCGAATGCGATAGCCGAGGTTCGATCCGGCAAACTCGTTCGCGTCGCGGCCGCTGTTCCAATGAGCTTCGTCGGAGTCGAGGGTGTAACCGGCGGAATGCTGGTCGCAGTGAAACTTGACGGAATCAAACACGAAAAACTCGGCTTCGGGACCGAAATAAGCCGTATCCGCGACGCCCGTAAACTTCAGATAACTTTCGGCGCGCTGAGCGACCGAACGCGGATCGAAAGCGTAACCCTCCTTGGTAATCGGATCGACGGCGCTGCCGATCAAGCAGAGCGTCGGCTGTTCGGCAAACGGATCCATCCAGAAACGGGTGGCGTCCGGCACGAGCAACATGTCTGACTCGTGGATTGCCGCCCAACCGCGAATCGAAGACGCATCGAAGCCAAAGCCGTCTTCAAACTGGTCTTCGCCGAGTTCCGCGATTGGAAAGGTTAGGTGTTGCCAGGAGCCGGGCAAATCCGTGAAACGGACAGAGACGAATTTGGCGCCCTGATCAGTTGCGTACTTCAAGACAGTCTTCGGGTTCATGTGATCTCCTGAATTTGGGGAGTGTCGGGGGTTCTCTTCGCCCTGCGTGGTTTGTGGTGCGAAGTATTTGGGAGTGGCTAACGTCTCTCGGAAAACGAGCGAGCGTCATAGAACGACGGCGCGTAAAAAACTGCCATTATAGTTACGAGCGGACCGATGTCAAGTGCGAACTTCGCAGTCGCAGGCGCGGCGCGAACTGTAAACAGATTGCGAAATCCTTGAGGTTTTCGGGCGATTCAGTAGATTTTCTAATTGTTACGAAACAAAAAAGTTATAGACCGTAAAGGGCATTTTCTGTTACATTGCGCGACTAAAGCGTTCCACCCAACACAAACTCCGCAACTCGAATCGGAAAAATGTACATCTATGTGCTTTGTTGTGAGGGAATCCATTTTCGATCAAGTTTTACTTCCAAGGCAGGAGACCGCTAATTGACCACAGCAATCGAGCAAACGCTCGAAACTTATGGAATTGAAAACTGGGGTGCTGGGTACTTTGACGTAAACCGGAAGGGAAATCTTATCGTCCGCCCCGTCGAGGGCGACCCCCGTTCAGCCGACCTCAAGGAGATCATCGACGACCTCGCCAAGCGCGGCATCACCGCGCCCGTGCTACTGCGCTTCCCGCAGTTGGTCGCAGCCCAGGTGCGGAAACTTCAGCGCGCGTTTAGCCGTTCCATACGCGAGTTCGAGTACCAGGGCGCGCACATGTGCGTCTACCCGATGAAGGTGAACCAGCAGCGCGCCGTCGTCGAAGAATACCTGCGCGAAGGCTCACGCTACGATTTCGGCCTCGAGGCCGGTTCGAAAGCCGAGCTCTACGCAGCGCTTGCCATGGAACAACCGGGCGACAGCCTGCTGGTCCTGAACGGTTTCAAAGACGAAGAGTTCATCGAGCTCGCCTTCGCCGGCGCGAAGGTCGGAAAGAAAGTCGTGATCGTGATCGAGAAACTGAACGAGCTCGATCACGTGCTCAACGTCGCGCAGCGTCACGACGGCATACTGCCGTCGATCGGCATGCGCGTGAAGCTCTATTCGAAAGGTTCCGGCCGCTGGGAGAAGTCAGGAGGCGAGGCCGCCAAGTTTGGCTTGACGACGACGGAGCTGCTCGAAGTCATTCGCCGTCTCGAAGAAGCCGATCGGACCGACATGCTGAAGCTGCTTCACTTCCACATCGGGTCGCAGCTCACCGACATCAAGCGCATCAAGAACGCGATGAAGGAAGCCGCGCGCGTCTACGCGAAGGTTTTCCAGATGAAGCTCCCGATCGAATTTCTCGACGTCGGCGGCGGCATGGCGGTCGACTACGACGGTTCGAAGACCGCGTTCGATTCGTCAGCGAACTACACCGCGCAGGAGTTTGCCAACGACGTCATCTACACGATCAAGCAGGTCTGCGACGACGAGAACGTCCCGCATCCGACGATCATCCAGGAGTCGGGCCGTTTCCTGTCGGCGTATCACGCAATCCTCGTGACCAACGTGCTCGACGAGATCGAGACCGTGGTCGAAGACATCACGCCGATCGAGATCGACGACGACGATCCGCAAGTCGTCATCGAGCTCGGCGATCTGCGCGAATCGATCAGCGTCAAAAACTATCGCGAGTACTACCACGACGCGCTTGAACATCGCGAAGAGTTGTTCACGCTGTTCAACCTGGGACTGATCTCGCTCGAGGACCGCGCGAAAGGCGAAGTGCTTTTCTGGGACGTTTGCGAGCGTGCCGACAAATATGCCCAGCAGGCGAAATACATCTCCGAAGAGTTTGGCGAACTGCGGCGCCTGCTCTGCGCGAAGTACCTGACGAACTTCTCGGTGTTTCGCTCAGTGCCGGACCACTGGGCGCTGGACCAACTGTTTCCTATCGTGCCGATCCACCATC
>DASRIM010000251.1:0-13040 GCA_035649995.1 Pyrinomonadaceae bacterium
GGAAACTCATACGCGCTCAACAGCTCGCGCACTTCCAGTTCCACCAACTCCAGCAACTCCGGATCGTCGACCGCGTCAGCCTTGTTCATGAACACCACCATCGCCGGCACGCCCACCTGCCGCGCCAAAAGGATGTGCTCGCGCGTTTGCGGCATCGGCCCGTCCGTGGCTGCCACCACCAGAATCGCGCCGTCCATCTGCGCCGCGCCCGTGATCATGTTCTTCGCGTAGTCGGCGTGGCCCGGACAGTCAACGTGCGCGTAGTGCCGGTTGGCGGTCTCATACTCCACGTGCGCCGTGGCGATCGTGATTCCACGTGCTTTCTCTTCCGGCGCCTTATCGATCTGGTCAAAAGCCACAAACTGCACTTTCGGATTGTGCTTCGCCAAAACTTTGGTGATCGCTGCCGTCAACGTCGTTTTGCCGTGATCCACGTGCCCAATCGTGCCGATGTTCACGTGCGGCTTGGAACGGTCAAATTTTTCCTTCGACATCTCTTTAGCCCTTAGCCTCTTTTCTGTGATCTCAAATCTGAGATCTGAGATCTCAGATGGAGCCCGCGATGAGATTTGAACTCATGACCTCCTCCTTACCAAGGAGGCGCTCTACCCCTGAGCTACGCGGGCGCGAATCCCAAAGCGTCAAGGAAACTGGAGCGGGCGACGAGATTCGAACTCGCGACCCTCAGCTTGGAAGGCTGATGCTCTACCAACTGAGCTACACCCGCCCTTTGAGATCTCAAATCTGAGATCTCAGATCTCAGACTGGTGCAGGGGGTAGGATTCGAACCTACGTAGGGCGTGAGCCCGCCGGGTTTACAGCCCGGTGCCATTAACCACTCGACCACCCCTGCAACCTTGTTTAGTCTGCCGTGGAGCCGGCGAAGGGACTTGAACCCCCGACCCTCTGATTACAAATCAGATGCTCTACCAACTGAGCTACGCCGGCTCGCTATAGAGTTTAATAGCGATATTCCGACAAAATGCGGATACTACCAAGCGACCTTTAAAAACGCAAGTAGCGCTGCCTCTTGCAGATGTGTGATCAAATTCGTGTTAATCCGTGTTAGGATTGTTCCCGCCTCACTCGCGTCACTTCGCCCCAAAATTCCCTTCACTACGGAACTGAGGAGACTAAACATGAAAGCATTTCTGCTCTCGCCGGCCGTTTTATCCGTCTGCTTGTTCGCATTTGGTGCGACGGCAATCGCCCAAACGCCAGCCCCAACGCCCCAAATGATATTGCCCACTGCCGCCGCACCGGCCCGCGTCGCCAACGAAACCGCCCTGGCCTGCGCCGGATATATCCGCTACCGGCCTTTCGGCCAAACTCCCGAGATTGTCGGCGCCGAAGAAGAACAGGAGCAACGAACTTACTCCGACGGCGACATCGTCTACCTGAACGCCGGCTCACGCAACGGCATTAAAGAAGGCCAAACATTTCAGATCATCCGCCCTCGCGGCGACGTTAAAGGCGTTCACCGCGAAAAAATCGGCTTCCTGGGTACTTACGTCCAGGATGTCGGCCAGTTGCAGGTATTCAAAGTCCGCGAAGAGACCTCCGCCGCAAAAATCACGTTTACCTGCGACACGGCGCTCCTTGGCGACCTGCTCGTCGAGGTTCCGCTGCGCGAGTCTCCGCTCCAGCGTCCGGAGGCGAATCTCGATCGATTTACTGATCCAAGTGGTAAACAGGTCGGTAGATTGATGATGGCGCGAAACAATCGAGAGTTGCTTACTAAAAACGACGTCGTCTATATCGACCTGGGCGGCGAGGACAACGTCAAACCCGGCGACTACCTGACGATCTACCGCCCGCTCGGCACCGGAAACCTTACTCGCGTCGACAACGAAGAGATGGCGCGCAACCGCGCAAGCGGATTTCAGAGCGAACGCTATCGCGGCGGCGGCTTTTCGAACCAGGCGTCGCGCGCGAAAGATTCAACTGCCTTCGTCGACGCAAACGGACGCTACAGCCACAAGCCAATCACGACGCGAGAAGTTAAAAAAGATCGTCCGCTGATGCCGCGGAAGATCGTCGGCGAGATGGTGATTATCGACGTCAACGTCAGGACAGCGACTGCGATCATTACTCGCGCTGCCGCTGAAGTTCATACTGGCGATTGGGTTGAGATTCAGTGAGGCTCATTCGCGTAAAGCCGCGGTAGAAAGAACTGAAGTAGCTGTACATCGACATGCAGGCTGAAATTACCACCAGCCACAGCATCGCTCTACCCGCCGTATAAAGAAGCACCTGCCAATCGTTGGCGGTCATTGGACCGCCGGCGATCAGGTCGTGCCACGCCGTGCGCAGCTCCGGCACGGACCAAAACTCGATCGCCGGAAACGGCTTGCCGAAGTTCGCCACCGGCGGCTTTCCGCCAACGCTCGATCCAATCAACAGCGCCACAGTCACCACCTGGGCCAGCATCTTGAACTTGCCCATCTTCGACGCCGAGATCACGATCCCCTCGACGGCCGCAACCGATCTCAATCCAGTGACGGCAAACTCTCGTCCGATGATGATCACGACGGCCCATGCCGGCGCGAGCTGGTTCTCGACCAGCGATATGAGCGCCGCGGAGATGAGCAGCTTGTCGGCGAGCGGATCGAGCAGTTGCCCGAGACGTGTCACCTGCCCGCGGCTGCGCGCCAATCGCCCGTCAAGATAATCCGTTAAAGCAGCGGCCAGAAATATCACGACGCCCAACACGTGTCGCGGCACGCCGAACCAGTTTTCTGAAAACGGCGTCAACAAGACGACGACCAAAAGCGGAACGATGAAAATCCGCAAGAGCGTCAGGGTGTTGGGAAGGTTCACTGTCTTTGAAGTTTAACACGGATTATTTTTATTGGAACTTTCCACACGACTCATGTGAATACGAGACATGAAGAAACTAATTCCCGTGCTATTCCTGTCTCTACTATTTGTTCCCAATGCGCTCGCGGACTCGCGCGCAGAGGAAGTTCTCAAACAGGCACGCGAGGCGATCGGCGGCGAGCGCCTGCAAAAACTCGAGGGCCTGCACATCAACGGTCAGTACCGGCGCGTCCTGGGCGATCGGCAGATGGCCGGCGATCGCGAGATCAGCATCCTGCTGCCAAACAAGTACCTGGTCGAAGACGCGATGAGCATGGGCGGCATGATCACGTCGATCATCAACACACGCGGGCTGAACGGCGAACGAGCGTGGAGCGGGTCGAGCGGCGGCGGAAACATGATTATCAGGTTTGGCAGTGGGCCAGGCGGCGCACAGCTTACTCCCGAACAAATGGAAGCGGCGCAGCGGCGCATGTATCAGGCCGAGTTTTCGCGCTACTTGCTCGCGATGATACTGACGCCTTCTTTTCCCGTCGAATACAAGTACGCCGGCGAGTCAGATGTTGAAGACGCGCCAGCGGACGTCGTCGACGTTACTGGTCCGGACAAGTTCAGCGCGCGGATCTTCTTCGACAAGAAGACTCATCTTCCGCTGTTGCTGAGTTATCGTGGACCAAAGCCACGCACGATAACGATGACTCGCGAAGGCGGCGGACCTCGCAGTCCGGAAGACATCAAGAAAGCTCGCGACGAAGCCGAGAAGAAGATGCAGGCCGAAGGGCCCGCCGTTCCGGAGGAAGTCGACTTTTACATCCGCCTCACGGATCACAAGAAAGTCGACGGCCTGATGCTGCCGCACAAGTTGACGTTTCTCACCGAGACCGAGGTGTCGGAGGAGTTCGAGATCTCGAAGTATCAGGTCAATCCTCAGTTCAAGGCCGACAAGTTCGAGAAACGCTGATGCGCGTTATTCTCCTCATGCTTTTCATCTGTGCTCCCTGCTTGGGCCAGACTTTCGAGGTCACCGTCAAAGATCCATCAGGCGCACTGATCAACAAGGCCGTCGTGCAGTTGATTAAGAACGGAAACGTCCAATCGACGGCGCAAACAAACCAGCGTGGCGAAGCAAAGTTCAGCAAACTGGCGCCGGGCACCTACGAGCTCCTTGTTGAGGCCGCCGGCTTCAAGCCTCAGAAAATCGCGATTTCAACTCCGCTACAACGCAAAGAAGTCGTTCTCGAGATTGACCCGATCGTCGTCGACGTCGACGTTGACGAAGAAGCGCAGGTTAAAAATACGAACCCGAACGGCGCTTCATTCAGCAACGTGCTGACCGCCGATCAGATCGCCCAGCTCCCCGACGATCCGGAAGAGTTCGAAAACGCGATCAACCAACTCGCCGGCCCGGGCGCGCAGATTCGCGTCAACGGATTTCGCGGCGGCAAACTTCCGCCGAAATCACAGATCCGCGAGATCCGCTTCCGCCTCAACCCCTACGCCGCCGAAACCCACGACGCCGGTTTCGGTCTCGTCGACATAATCACGAAGCCGGGCGTCAATTCCTGGCACGGCTCGTTCAACTTCGGCTTCCGCGACGAAGCGATGAACGGGCGCCAGATCTTCGCGCCGTTTCGCGGACCTGAACAGCAGCGCCGGTTCGGTCTATCGCTCGACGGCCCACTCTGGAAGGACCACACTTCCCTGTTTCTCAACGTCGACGGTTCGCTCTTCTTCGACGCGCGCCCGATCTTCGCCACACTGCCAACCGGAACGTTCTCGGACCTCGCGTATCGCCCGTCGCGGCGGTTGAATATCGATGCGCGCGTCGAGCATGTGCTGACCAAAACACACACCGCGCGTCTCCAGTTCCAACGCAACGCGGGCGTGCAAAACAATCTCGGCGTCGGCGATTTCGATCTGCCGGCGCGCGGCTATGGTCAGGAGCAGACCGAGTACATCGCGCGCTTTGCTGATTCAGGAGTGTTCGGCAAGAAGTATTTCAACGAGCTGCGCGTGCAAGCGCGTTGGCTGCAAACCGAAGCGCGTTCGGTAAGTATCGGACAGACGATTCTGGTTCCCGGCGCGTTCAACGACGGCAGTGCGCAAAGATTCGGCGGCAAAAAACAGTTCGATCTCGAGATTGCGGACAACGTCGATTACGCGCTCGAGAAACACGGCGTGCGCTTCGGCGGCCAGTTCGAAGCCGGACGTTACCGCAGCGACGAGTCGACCAATCGTCTCGGCACGTTTCAGTTCGCCGATCTCGCGGCCTTTGAAGCCGGACTGCCGACACAGTTCAGCCAGCGCATCGGCGATCCGTTCGTGGCGTATCCGCAGTATCAATTCGGCTGGTACGTTCAGGACGACTTTCGTCTGCGCAAGAACCTGACCGTCAGTTACGGCGTCAGGCACGAGATGCAGAGCCACGTTCCCGGGAAGTTTAATTTTGCGCCGCGCCTCGGTTTCGTCTGGTCGCCGAAGAAGAACGGATCGATCACGCTGCGCGGCGGCGCCGGCATCTTTTACGATTGGTTCGCGGCGCAGGTCTACGAGCAAACGTTGCGCGTCGACGGCGAACGACAACGCGATCGCGTCGTCGTCAATCCCGGATATCCGAATCCCTTCAGCTCCGGCGCGCAGACGCTGCTTCCGCCCAGCCGAATTCAGACCGATCCCAATCTCCAGATTCCGTACATCATTCAAGCGTCTATGGGCGTTGAGACGAATCCCTTCAAGCTGTTTCGACTGACGACGAACTACCAGTATCAACGCGGCGTTCACCTGCTGCACGGGCGCAACTTGAACGCGCCCGTACCCGGTTTCGGCCGTCCAGACCCGACCGCCGGCAACATCACCAACGTCGAGTCTTCGGCGTACCAGTCGAGCCATCGATTGATGGTCAACGTCGGCCCGGCGAAGTTCGTGCAGGGACTCTTCTGGAGCGTGAACTACCTGCTGATGAAGAACACGAACGAAGCGGATAGCCCGTTTAGTTTGCCTTCCGACAACTTCAGCCTGCGCGCCGATCGCGGGCCGTCGGCGACCGACTTTCGTCACCTGCTATCCGGTTTCATCAACAAACGCCTGCCGCTGGGTTTTGCAGCCTCGGCGATCTTTCAAGCGACATCGGCGCTGCCGTACAACATCACGACCGGCTTCGACAACAACGGCGACACCGTAATCAACGATCGCCCCGCCGGCGTTGGCCGCAACAGCGGCCGCGGCGCGGCGCGATGGGAGATCGGATCGCGTTTGAGTTGGGGAACGGATTTCGGACCGGCGCAACAGCAAACCGGCGCGCCGCAAGTGCGGATGGTGCGCATCGGCGGCGGCGACGGCGCGGCGCCGCCGTCGATCTCCATGGGCGCGACGAAGAAGTATCGGCTCGAGTTTTATCTCCAGGCGTTCAACCTGCTGAACCATGCAAACCTGGGTGTTTTCAACGGCGTGCAGACCTCGCCATTCTTCGCCCAGGCCACTTCCGCACAGCCGCCGCGGCGTTTGGAAGTCGGAACACGCTTCAATTTTTAACCACGGATCGGCGCTCTCGCTTGCTGCTTGAAAATCCGTCCGTTAGAATGACGGGTTTTCGCTATGGCCATTGATCGCATCAGTGTGAGGGGCGCCCGCCAGCATAACCTTAAGAACATCAACGTCGACATCCCTCGCGATCGGTTTACGGTCATCACAGGGTTGTCAGGCTCGGGCAAATCCTCACTGGCCTTCGACACGATCTACGCCGAAGGACAGCGCCGCTACGTCGAATCTCTCTCAGCCTACGCACGGCAATTCCTCGATCAACTGGAGAAACCGGACGTCGATTCGGTCGACGGACTGTCGCCGGCGATCTCGATCGAACAGAAGACAGTTTCGCGCAGTCCGCGTTCGACCGTCGGCACCGTCACCGAGATCTACGACTACATGCGCCTGCTGTTTTCGTCGGTCGGAATACCGCACTGCCACGTGTGCGGCGCGGCGATCACTCGCCAGAGCGTCGATCAGATCGTGCAGAACGTCCTCGGGCTTCCGGAAGGCGAACGCGTGATGGTGCTGGCGCCGATGGTGCGCGGCCGCAAAGGCGAGTTCAAGAAGGAACTGGAGAAACTGGCGAAGGACGGCTTTCTGCGCGCGCGGATCGACGGCGAGCTGCTGTCGCTCGACGAAGAGATCCGCCTCGACAGGCGACGAAACCACACGATTGAAGCCGTCGTCGATCGCCTGTTAATTAAACCCGGCATTCGCGAACGACTGACTGACTCGATCAGGACCGCGCTGAAGTTGACCAGCGGCGCCGTGCTCATCTCGATCGTCGACGGCGAAGAGAAGCTCTATTCGGAAAGAATGGCGTGCGTGAACTGCGGCATCAACGTTCCGCCTCTCGAACCGCGCTCGTTCTCGTTCAACTCCGCTTACGGTGCGTGCAAACGCTGCCACGGCCTCGGAACGGTCATGGAGATCGACTCGCTCAAGTTGATTCCCGATCCCTGGCAGACGCCGGAACGACTGGGCTACATGGGCACGGCCGACAAACAAGGCTCAGCCTATCTCCGTAGCGCGCTGCTCGCAGTCTGCAAACACTTCAACGCCGATCCAAAGACGCCCTTCGCCAACTTGCCGAAAGAAGCGCGCGACGGGTTTCTGAACGGAGTAAGCGGCAAACTGACTTTTGTCCAGGGTCTCTATACCTATCAAAACGACTGGAAAGGCGCGCTGCCCTGGCTTCAGGAACGACTCAGCGAAGCGCCGAATGAAAAGGTGCGAGTCGCGCTCGAGGAGCTGGTGTCGCCGACAGTGTGCGGCGAGTGCAAGGGCAAACGACTGCGTTCCGACTCGCTGTCGGTGCGCGTAGGCGGGCGCGGCATCGCGGAGTACACGGCGCTGCCAATCGAGGATGCCGTTACGGCGTTCGAACAGGTTTCGTTGAACTCGCGAGAAGAACAGATCGCCGGCGCGATCCTGCGCGAGATAGTCAATCGTCTGCGGTTTCTGAAAACCGTCGGGCTCGGTTACCTGACGCTGGACCGCACATCGTCGACACTTTCCGGCGGCGAAGGTCAACGCATCCGGCTCGCGACGCAGATCGGCTCGCAGTTGCGCGGCGTGCTTTACGTCCTCGACGAGCCGTCAATCGGTCTGCATCCGCGCGACAATCAGAAGCTGCTGGAAACACTGTCCGCGCTGCGCGATCTCGGCAACACTGTGCTGGTCGTCGAACACGACGAGGAGACGATCCGGCGCGCGGATTACGTCGTCGACTTAGGCCCCGGCGCCGGCGCGCACGGCGGCAAAGTGGTCGCCGTCGGCACGGCGGCTGACGTTGCCGAAAACCCCGATTCGATCACCGGGCTGTACATTCGCGGTGCGCGAAAGATCGAAGTGCCCGCCGTGCGGCGCGCGCCGAATGGTAAGTGTCTGACCATTCAGGGCGCATATGCGAACAATCTAAAGGAGATCGACGTCTGTTTTCCGCTGGGCCTGTTGACAGTCGTGACCGGTGTTTCCGGATCGGGCAAGTCGACGCTGGTCGAAGACATTCTCTATTACGCGCTGGCCCAACATCTCTACGGCTCGCATAACGAGCCTGGTCCATACAAAGCAATCGAAGGGCTCGAACACATCGACAAGGTGATCGAGATCGACCAGTCGCCGATCGGCCGCACGCCGCGATCAAACCCGGCGACGTATACCGGTCTGTTCACGCCGCTGCGCGAGCTTTACGCGATGCTGCCTGAGTCGCGCGAACGCGGTTACAAACCCGGCCGCTTCTCTTTCAACGTAAAAGGCGGACGCTGCGAAGCATGCGAAGGCGACGGCATGAAACGCATCGAGATGAACTTCCTGCCCGACGTCTACGTGTTGTGCGACGTGTGCCGCGGCGCTCGCTACAATCGCGAGACGATGGCGGTGAAGTACAAAGGCAAGTCGATCGCGGACCTGCTCGACACGACCGTCGAGGAAGCGGCGGCGTTGCTGGAAAACATCCCGCAGATCAATCAGAAGATTCAGACGTTGCTCGACGTCGGTCTCGGTTACATCAAGCTGGGCCAATCGGCGACGACGCTGTCAGGCGGCGAAGCGCAGCGAATCAAGCTCGCGAAGGAGCTCTCGAAGCGTGCTACGGGCCGCACCATCTACATCCTCGACGAACCGACTACGGGGCTTCACTTTGCGGACGTTCACAAACTGCTCGACGTATTGCAGCGTTTGGTGTCATTGGGCAATACGGTGCTGGTGATCGAACACAATCTCGACGTGATCAAGTCAGCCGACTACATCATCGATCTTGGGCCGGAAGGCGGCGAGCACGGCGGGCGCGTGGTGGCGATGGGAACGCCGGAAGAAGTGGCACGATCGAAGCGTTCACACACGGGTCAGGTACTGCGTCCACTGCTGAACGGCCACGGGCCGCGCAACGGCAACGGTAAAAAAGTCACTCCTCAGGCTTGACCTATCCGCTCATCTCAATTATTCTGCCTGCTCTGAAATTGAAATCGGATTTCAATTTCGGACCAATACGCTCTAATAGCCAATACGCTGTAATAAAAAGCCGAGTCCATCATGGCTGAACCACGCAAACACAAGAAGCGCTCACCCAAGCGTCGTGGACCACGATACTGGATCGTCGCCACCTGCGCGCTCGGAGTCCTCGTCGCCTACTGTCCCAACAAAAGTCACAGCATCGTCCTCGGTAAAGCTCGACTCCGCGACGACAACACCGTTTCCGAAACCCAGCAGCGACAGATCCAGTTCGACATCGCCGCCGACACCCTCGAAGCCGTCTTAACCAAGTTCCAGCAAGCCACCGACATTCAGATCGTGATTCCTAATGACGCGATGCGTGCGCTCGCTTCCCCGGGCGTCACCGGACGCTTCTCGCCCGAACAGGCGCTCAAGGAAATCCTGCGCGGAACGGGAATCACTTATCGTTTTACCGACAAACGCACCGCGGTTCTCGAGATTCAGGCGGCAGCCGCGGCGGTCGAGATCCGCGACGATTCGAGGCCCGTACTCTCGTCTCCCAAATACACGCAACCGCTGCTCGACACGCCGCAGACAATTACCGTCATCTCCAAGGAAGTGATCCAGGAACAGGGCGCGACGACCCTGCGCGACGTCCTGCGCAACGTCCCCGGATTGACGATCACAGCAGGCGAAGGCGGCAATCCCGCCGGCGACAATCTAACGCTGCGCGGTTTCAGCGCGCGCAACGACATCTTCGTCGACGGCGTCCGCGACCTGAGCCCACAGTCGCGAGATCCTTTCAACCTCGAGCAGGTTGACGTAGTGAAAGGACCAGGCTCGGCTTACACCGGGCGCGGCTCGACCGGCGGTTCGATCAACCTGCTGAACAAGACGCCAGGCTTGCGGCGATCTTTCGCCGGCACGCTCGACTTCGGGACCGATCGCACACGCCGTGCGACTGCCGACGTCAATATCCCAATCGGCGACACGCTATCGTTTCGTTTGAACCTGCTGGGCCATCATTCCGGCGTCGCCGGCCGCGACGTGGTGAAGTTCGATCGTTGGGGCGTCGCGCCGTCGCTAACGTGGGGAATGGGCAAACCGACGCGCTTCACTGTCAGTTACTACAAACTGAAACAGGACAACATCTCCGATTACGGAATTCCCTGGGTCCCCTTAGCAAACACCGTGCTGGTGGAGCATCGCGATCGTCCGGCTCCGGTTCCGCGCGACACGTTCTACGGCCTGCGCAGCCGGGACTTCGAAAAACTCAATTCCGATCTCGTGACTTTGAAGTTTGAAAGAGATTTCAACGACGGACTGTCGCTCCGAAACCAGTTGCGTTTCGCCAACTCTTCGCGCGACTCGATGGCCACGCCGCCGCGTTTCGCCAGCAACAACTCGACGGCCATCAATCGCGAGATGCGTTCGTGGATAACCGAAGACAAGATATGGGACAACCAGACTGATTTCATCGCCCATTTTTCAACCGGCAAGATCGAGCACTCACTCGTGACCGGAATGGACTTTACGCGCGAGAACAATACTCGCGTCACGCGCACTGCCCCAAACATGCTCACGACGCTGTTGAATCCCAATCCGGACGACGTGTTCACTGGTCCAATCACGGTTAGTCCGATCGTAGGCGACATCACCGCAAACTCGCAGGCGTTCTACGTCTTTGACACGGCCAAGCTCGGCAGCAAGTGGGAACTGAATGGCGGGCTGCGTTGGGATCGATTCGACGCCGACGGTATCGTGACCCAAACCGGCGCGCCGGTTTCTCGCGTCGATCGGATGCTGAGCGGCCGAGCAGGCGTCGTGTTCAAGCCACTTCCGCAGGGCGCCATTTACGCATCGTACGGATCGTCGCTCAATCCATCGCTCGAAGGCTTGTCGTACAACACCGCGAACACGGTGATCGATCCGGAAAAGACGTACACACTCGAAGCGGGCAGTAAGTGGGACTTCTTCAGCGGGCGAGTGTTGTTGAGCGGAGCAGTTTTCCGCGTCGAGAAATTCAACGCGCGAACGCCCGGCCTGCCCGGCGAACCAACGCAGGTGTTGGAAGGAAAACAGCGCGTCAACGGCGTGGAGTTGAGTGCTGAAGGCAGCATTACCAAATCATGGCGCGTGCTTGCCGGTTACACTTTCCTCGACAGCGCTACGATCGAATCAAACAATCGCGACGAAATCGGTAAGGAACTGGTCAACACGCCGCCGCACAATTTCAACGTGTGGTCCACCTACACGCTGCGTAACGGTTTTCATTTCGGCGGCGGCGCGCGCTTTGTCGATCGCCGTTTCGGAAACACTATCAACACGCGCTTCGTCGACGCTTACTGGACATTCGATGTGATGGCGTCGTATCCGATTTCGGAGCACATCGACCTAAAGCTGAATCTCTACAACCTGACCGACAAGTTTTACTTCGATCGGATTGGAGGCGGCCACATCGTTCCTGGCCCAGGCCGGATGGCGATGCTGGGCACGAGCTTCAGGTTCTAGATTCATGCTACTCCAGGTCCCAGATGTGCTAACGGCCGAGCAGGTGGCGAACTGCCGCAAGACGCTCGAGGCCGCGCAATGGGTCGACGGGCGCATCACCGCGGGCCATCAATCAGCGCGCGCGAAAGACAACCTGCAATTGGCGGAAAACCTCGACGAAGCGAAAAAACTCGGCGACGTCATTCTCTACGCGCTCGAGAGCAATCCGTTGTTCATGTCGGCGGCGTTGCCGTTGAAAGTGTTTCCGCCGCTGTTCAATCGATATCAGGACGGGCAGTCGTTCGGGAACCACGTCGACAACGCGATTCGACAAGTAACCGGCACGCCGCATCGCGTCAGGACCGATCTGTCGGCGACGCTGTTCTTTTCAAATCCCGACGAGTACGACGGCGGCGAGCTGGTCGTCGAGGACACTTACGGTGTTCACGCAGTGAAGCTGCCGGCCGGGCATTTGATTCTGTACCCGGCGAGCAGCGTCCATCACGTACGTCCGGTGACGCGTGGAGTGCGGCTCGCGTCGTTCTTCTGGATTCAAAGCATGGTGCGTGACGACGGCGAGCGCACGATGCTGTTCGATCTCGATCTCGCGATTCAACGGTTGATGGACGATGTTCCGGAGCACCATTCGGTCGTCGAGCTCACTTCGCTTTATCACAATCTTCTCCGGCACTGGGCCGACGTTTAGACCGTAATGAAACGACTGCGCAAGATCATCTTTTGGTGTCACCTCCCGGTAGGCGTGGTGGCGGGGCTCGTAATCCTGAACATGTGCGTGACCGGTGTGTTGTTGACATACGAGAAGCAGATCATCTCGTGGGCCGACACTCGCGCGTATCGCTCAGCTCCGCCAACTGCCGAGGCGCGCCATCTGCCGGTCGAGACGCTGATCGCAAAAGCCGCCGAAGCACGCGGGGCAGGGGCAAATGCGACGGCCATCACACTGAAGTCGGATCCCGCGATGCCGGCGGAGGTCGCGTTTGGGCGTGACGCTGCTTCCCTGTTCGTCAATCCGTATTCCGGACAGGTCATGGGCGAGGGCTCGCAGAAGGTGCGAAGTTTCTTTCGCGGCGTGACCGACTGGCATCGCTGGCTCGGCGCGAAGGGCGAGAATCGCAACGTCGCGCGCGCGATCACCGGCGCGTGCAATCTCGGTTTTCTATTTCTCGTTGTCAGCGGTTTTTATCTTTGGTGGCCCAGGAGCTGGAACTGGAAGTCGCTGAGGAGCGTCACGTGGTTTCGCCGCGGGCTTC
>DASRIM010000252.1:0-5165 GCA_035649995.1 Pyrinomonadaceae bacterium
TCCAGTATGCCATCGGCGATGATAGCTCTTGTTGAGCCGTTCGAGGTCCACCGGAGCACTCGCAATCATCTGCGGCAAATACATCCCCTGCTTTCCACTGCGACAAACGCGCATCAGAAACTCCGTGTCTTCCATCGAACCGATGAAATCCTTCACGCGCTGCAAATGCGGCGAGAACCTTCCGACCTCTTCAAACACGCTGCGGCGAAACGCGATGTTAGCGGTCAGCAACCCGCGCGGAGACTTGCCCGCAATGACGAACTCGTCTGGTCCATAGTCCAGCAGGGCCAACGGAGCCCAGTGTTCCGGCGTTACCCATGACGGCGGCGCACCATTCCACTGCGGCAACACCTTCCCGCCGACGAACGACAGATCCTGACGCGCGTCGAGCGCCTGCTTGAGCGACGTCAGCCAGTTGCTCGCCACGGTAACGTCGTCGTCGATGAAAGCAATGATGCCAGCGGTCGCAGTCTCGACTCCGCAGTTACGCGCGTGCGCATTGCCTTGTTCGCGTTCGACGACGTAGCGCAGCCGCCCGCGATGCGCATCCAGCAGCGAACGGACCACTGCCGCCGTATCATCCTGCGAATTATTATCAACAATGACGATCTCGAATGGGACCTGCGTGTCCTGCGCAAGCACACTGTCGACGGCATTACGCAATAACGCGGATCGGTTATAGGTAGGAATCACAACCGAAACTTCGGGCGCGCTACCCATCCAACTGCACCTCAACCGGGGTCCGCCGAGTGAAGTTCGGGTCCTTGCGAAAATGGCGGCCGTACAGCAGGCCCAACCAATCCCACACGCCAAGCTCCGCCGCAAATGCCCTCGCCGGGTCCTTTGGCTTCACCACAAGATGACGTGCCGTCGCCGCCAGGCCACGCAACGCATTGCGATACTGCCATCTGGGAATACCGAAGAGATAAGCGCACGGCAATCGCCTCGTGCGATGCAGCAGACCGAGCGAGACGCCGCGCCAGAAACACCAGCGACGAAAATAACTCTTCGTCACTCGTTCCGCCGGAATGTGATGGTAGATGATGAGGTTCGGCAGATACACGCCTTTCGCGCCATGGGCCAGCAGCCGCCCGTAAAGCTCTTCGTCCTCGCCGGTCAGCAAGCCTTTGTCCGTGCGGCCGAGCCACGTCGAGTATGGACCAACCTTCTCCAGCACGGATCTTTTGAAGACGGCGTTTCCGCCCATCAGAATACCCGGATAGTTGCTGTCGTAAGCGACTTCTTTGTCGCCGCCGTCGACCCAGCCGACAACGCCGCCGTACTCGCGCGGCAGCCAGTCAGGCGGCGGCACGCTCCAGCGCGGCACGTATGGACCACCAATAAAGTCGAGATCCCGGTTCTTGAATATTTCGAACGCGGTCGTAAACCAGTTGCGATCGATCTCCTCGTCGTCGTCTATCACGCCGATGAGATCGCCGCTGGTGGCGGTAATGCCTGCGTTCAAAGCGTGCGATCTGCCTTGCTGCCGTTCAAAACAGTAGTGAAGGCGATCTCCGTAGCGCTTCTGGAATGACTCGATCACCTGTCGCGTTCCGTCGGTGGAGTTGTTGTCCACCACCGTCACGCTTACTTCGAGCCCGGCAGGAACGCCGGCGGCAAACAAACTGTTCAAGGCTGACGGAAGGAGATCCTCGCGGTTATAAGTCGGAACTATAACGTCGAGTCGCATGGTCAAACGGAGGAAGACGGGCGCGGTTGATCGATACCGGTCAACTGATGATCGGCGTGCTTTGCAAGCAAACGTTCACGCAACGAGAACGCCAAGCCTACCAAACGCGGCGCGTGCCGCAGGAGAAAGATCACGAGGCGCAATTTCGGCGTCCGCAGGTGCTCGTTCGCTTTTTCGAGACTAACCAGCGCCGCGCTCGTTTGGCCCGCACTCAACTGATGCTTGCCTTCAAACAGGTGCAGGTTGGCGCGGTTGGAGGCGATCTGTTCGTCGAGTATCTCCCTCTCTCCCGCAGTCAACTCAAACGTGGCGGCACATTTCTCGAACACGGCGAGCAGGTTTCGCGTCATCCACACTCGATCTGACGAAAGACTGCCCTCGTGCCGCCGGTAAAGCACCAGCGGACGCTGGTGATAAACGATTCGCCCGCCGTTTCTGACGATCCTCAGCCACAGATCGAAGTCTTCACAACTGCGAAGACTCTCGTCAAACATCCCTGCTCCGCGAATCGCGCTCATGCGCGCAGTGACGCACGTCATCACGACGCACTTCTGCCGCACCAGCGATTCAAAACTGACGTCGCCTTCCGAGGGCGAGATCTTCATGAACTCCAGCGTCGCGTCAGACCCGTCGCGGACGATCGTCGCATTCGGATAGACAACGGCGACGCCCGGGTTGTCAGTCAGGATTCCGAGTTGCACGTCGAGGTAGTCGGGCGTCCACTGGTCGTCGGCGTCCAGTTGTGCATAGAACTCTCCGCGCGCGATGTTGATAGCGGCGTTTCTGGCCGCGCTGACGCCTTTATTTTCCTGCGAGACGTAGACGACCGGCAGCGGATGAGACTTGAGTATTCGTTCGAGCTCTTCGCGATCCTCGGAGCCGTCGTTCACGACGATGACTTCGTAGTTGGTAAACGTCTGGGCTTTGAGTGAGTCCAGCGCCTGCGCGATGTAATGCGCGGAGTTATAGACGGGGATCACAACCGTTACGGCTGGAGTCTTGTCCCGTTGTGCTTCGAACATAAGCTACTTCGACGTCGAGGCGAAACACGGATTGAACGGATGGCTCGGCTCGCGTCCGGCGAGCCTGGAGTAATGCGCCACCCATTCGTCGCGCACCGCTTCCCAAACGTAAGACGTCGAACACTCCTCGTAAGCATTGCGCGCAATCGACACCGCCAACTCCGGCGACTCGAGCAGCCGTATGGCCCACGAGGCCATCGCCTCGTGATCGTTTCTCGGGACCATCAGGCCCGTTCGCTCGTGCGTGACGATGCAGCGAATGCCGCCGGCGCTCGTCGTAATCACGGGCATGCCCGACGCAAACGACTCGAGTATCGAACCCGGCATGTTATCGATGTTCGAGCTGTTCAGATAGATATGCGCTTCGTCGTAAAGCTCGTTCATCTTCGCTGGATTGACGCGCCCGCGAAAGTCGACGTTTTGCAGTTTCAACTCGCGCGCGAGCGCTTCCAGCGACGCTCGCTGGCTGCCGTCGCCGGCAATGATCAACGTCGCCTCCGGAAATCGCTGCTGAATCTTCGCAAACGCGCGCAAGATACACGCGACGTTATACAGCGGATACAGATTGCGGTTCGAGAAGAAGATCGGCAGCAGCGGCTTCCGCTCGCGATACTTGAACCGCGACTGGTCGATGATGTTCGCCACCGCCGAAGCGCGTAAACCAAACTTCCGGAAAACGTCGACGAGATACTGAGACGGGACAATCAACTCATCCGCCAACTTCATGATCGGAACGGCCGTGCGCGGCCAGGTTCGCAGGTGGTCCTCCGCTTCGCCGCTGCGATAGTTCAGGATCACTTTCTTGCCGAAGAGTCGGGCGATCAATATGGCGGGCGTGGGCGCCAGCAGAAACGACAGATACGACGCCGCGAATGTGTGAACGATATCGTGCCGCGGAACCTGAATCAGAAGGTTCAGGCAGTAAATGAAAGAAGTCACGAGCGTCCGCACGTACTTGATCGACTGCAAGAATCTGAATGGACCAGGCAACTGCGGATTGTGGGGCACGAACGAGACTTCAAAGTCCGGCTCGCGGCCGAGATGTTCGAGCAGGTAGTTGGCCTGGACTGCCTGACCGCCCAGGATCCTCAATGCCGGCGCCACCAGCAAAAGCTTGATTGGTTTCTCGCGCGAGTTAGTTTCCGTCCGCGCAACGTCAGTATTACCCATTTTTCCTCATGTCCCGCCGTGTTCTCAATCATGAAACAAGAAATTCCGGCTCGCCCGTCAAGAGGCCGTCCAGGTTAATCTCGCGTGCTGTGAGTGTCTGGGCCGATCTCAACATCTCGACACAAACGAGAGTCGCCCGCGCGCCATCGCGCACCGTTATTTCAGGCGACTCGCCGCGGGCGAGACTGCGAAAGAATGAGGAGAGTTGCGCTTCGTAACCTTTGTGCGCCCACAAAGTCGATTTCGTGTGTTTGAAGTTCGAGATTGACTTGAATCGCTTGAAGTCCTCGACGAGTGAGGAAACGCCTTTGGCGAATACCTCGACTCGTTCACCCTGAGCTTTTTTCGAGCCAATCGTCGAATAGTTCAGACTACCAATGGATCCATCTGCAAAACGAAAAGTTGCCACCAGATTGTTTTCGCCTACCGGATCGGTCTTGCCCGTCGGAAGACAATATGCGGACACGTTGACGGGCTCGGATTCGAGCAGCCAGTACATCAGGTCGACAAAGTGAACGGCCTCGCCGATGATCGCGCCGCCGATAGACGGATCTGCCATCCAGTAAGAGCCCGAGATGCCGGGCGAGCTCATGCGGCAGTTGATCACCGCCGGACCGCTCCTGCCCTGTAGAGACTGTTTCAAATCCTGATAGAACGGCGCAAAGCGGCGGTTGAACCCGACCGTCAATTGGTTACCCGAATCGGCGACGGCTTGATACAGGTCGCGGCACTCTGCTTCGGTCAGCGCCATCGGCTTTTCAACGAACACATGCTTGCCCGCCTTCAAAGCCTCGTACGCTTGCGAGAAATGATATTGATTGCGGCTCAACACCATCACCACGTCGATCTGCGGATCGTCGAGTATCTGCTGGTAGTCGGAAGTGAAATACGCTGCTCCGAAACGCCGGGCGTAGGTGTTTCCGCGCGCGGAGCTGGCGGAATAGACGGCGTGTAAACTCGCGTTCGGTATCTTCGCCAAACTCGGCAGGTGCGCCCACCGCGCCAGATTGCCCGCGCCAACCAGCGCCACTTTCAGATCCGATTTCGCCGCGCGGCTCTTCAGGTCGACTCTGCGTTTCGGGGCCGGCTTCTCCGAGCCGCCGTTCACGGCGATCGGTTCAGGGTAACGCAACAACACTCCCAAACTGTTCGCCGACGGATCCATCACCGTCTGATAAGCCTGCGGGGCGTCATCGAGATTAAATTCGTGCGTAATCAACGACTGGAGATCGATCCGTTTCAGCGCAACCAGCCGCAGAAACTCCTCCATGTTCCGTTTTTCA
>DASRIM010000253.1:0-23649 GCA_035649995.1 Pyrinomonadaceae bacterium
TTACCAACTCTCAACCAGATGAATTTAGGAGGCCAGCCAACAAGTAAACTTCGCTGCTGAAAGTCTGAGTCCTTCGAAACAATTGTGTACCCGTGACTTCCTGCATACTCCCAGATTGTTAGGTCGTCGGCATCGCGCAAACCGATGTCACGCACATGTGCACTGTCCGGGTAGATGTCGGCAAGCAGGCGAGGAAGGCGCGGTGAGAGGTTCTGATCAAACAGCAGTTTCATGCTCGGGTAAGGTAGCGAGCTTACGTTCACGATCCGCGGCAAACGCCAAGCATGCTTTTATGTCCTCAGAGGTAAGGTCGGGGAATTCAGCAAGGATCTCTTCTTCAGTCATACCGCCGGCAAGGTATTCCAACACGTCAGTAACGGTCATTCGTGTGCCGCGAATGTTGGGTTTTCCGCTTCGCTTGCCCGGCTCCATACGAATGATCTTGCTATAATCCATGCTGCGAATGATAACAGAACCATCTTTGCTTGAACATCTGGAAACTGCCGAGTTCTCAGCTAACGTATCCCAGCCTTGGCCATAACATCTATCACAACCGCACTCGCCGCTGAAGAGCAGAAGCTGCTCGCGTGTATTCATTGCGGGCTGTGTCTGGAGGCGTGTCCGACGTACGTCGTTACGGGGAATGAGAATGATTCGCCGCGCGGGAGGATATACCTCATGCGCGCGGTGGCGGAGGGGCGGCTGGAGAATACGTCCACGGCGTTCGCAAGGCACATCGATCGGTGTCTGGGTTGCCGGGCGTGTGAGCAGGCGTGTCCCGCCGGTGTTCACTACGGCCAACTGCTGGAGGCGAGCCGCGAGGAGTTGCTGGAAGCGCAGCCAAAGCAGGATTGGACCAACAAGCTGCTGCGCTTTGCACTGCGACACGTGTGGTTGTCGCCGGCGCGGCTGCGGCTCTTCTTCGGCGCCGCGCGCGTTTTTCGCGACCTCGGATTGGCGCGATTGATGTTGAAATTGGGTGTAATGCGGTTCCCGATGGCGCTAATCGAGAGCTCGCGGCCGATCTTCAGCGAGAAAACCACGGATCAAAGCCGCGCTTCCGGTGAGACTGTGATGTTATTCAAGGGTTGCGTGGGTGAAGGGCTTTTTGCGCGCGTCAACAGGGCGACGAGGCGGGTGCTGCAAGCTAACGGATTCAACGTCACCACGCCCGATGAACAGGTCTGTTGCGGCGCGCTGCACGCGCACGCCGGCGATCTCGATGGCGCGCGCAAGTTGGCCCGCAGGAACCTTGCTGCATTCAACAAGTCCGATGCGCCGATCGTAACGAACGCCGGCGGCTGCGGCGCGATGCTCAAGACCTACGAACACTTGCTGGCGAACGATTCAACGCTGGCCCAACAAGCGCTCCAGTTCAGCGCGCGTGTCCGCGACGTGAGCCAACAACTCGCCACTCGCGAGATGCGCGCCGGCGAATCTCCGGTCCCCGGCCAGACCGTAACTTGCGACCTGTCGTGCCACCTTCTTTACGGCCAGCGCGCCGGTGAAACGTCGCTAAAGACACTACACGCGATTCGCGGACTAGACCTCGTCCCGCTGCAAGGCGCTGAGCGATGCTGCGGCGCGGCCGGTATTTACAACATGTTGCAGCCGGAATTGTCGCGTCAGGTGTTGAAAGAAAAATTAGACCACGTGAAGGACGCGGATGCGTCTATACTTGCTACCGGCAACGCCGGTTGCCAGATGCAGATCGGGGCCGGCGCAACGCTGGCCGGAATGAAGCTGCAAGTCTGCCACCCAATCGAACTCGTCGATCAATCTTACGCTCGCGCGGGGTTTTACGACGATGGAAAACAAGACGCTTAATCAGAAG
Organism: Pyrinomonadaceae bacterium; assembly: GCA_035649995.1. Classification (GTDB taxonomy): domain Bacteria; phylum Acidobacteriota; class Blastocatellia; order Pyrinomonadales; family Pyrinomonadaceae; genus PSRF01. The sequence goes on from DASRIM010000253.1 coordinate 1,835, forward strand.
ACGTTGATGGTCCTTGCGCCACTGCTGGTCCTGACGGGCATCGTCGGGTTCGTCATCCCTGAGCAGTACAACCTGATGAGCGGCGCCACGCCTTACAACATGTTCCACCTTATCTGCGGCACGCTCGGTCTGCTGTTGATATCGGCGAACAGCGACCTGCTGGCGAGCTCGTTCAACCTCGGCTTCGGTCTGATCGATTTGTACCAGGTGTTGGCGAGTGTGGTTGGCCTGACTCCGATACAGTACTTTCACTGGACCTACGTCGACGACGTGGTCCACGTGCTGCTCGGCTTTGCGCTGGTGATTATCGGCGGCTACGGTATCTCACGCGCGAAAAGCCACGTCGCCGCCGATCAACGTTAGCTTCACGTTTCCGGCATCGTCCAAGGCGACGAGATCTGCGCGTTTCCCGATTTCAATAGAGCCACAAACGTTATCGAGCCCCAGCAGCTTCGCGGGATTAGCAGCAGCAATCGCCGCCACATCAACGTTCGAGACGTCGAGCGAGCGCATCATCCGCACGGCGTCGAGCATTGTGATGACTGATCCGGCAATACTGCCGGCTGCGTTACTCGTGCGCCCGTCTTTGACGGTGATCGTCTCACCCCAGATATTGTAATCGCCGTCTCCCTTCCCTGCCGCTGCAATCGCGTCGCTAATCAAACTGATCCTGCGCTCGCCTTTTATTTTCATCAACAACCGCAGAGTAAACGGATCGAGATGAATACCATCGGCAATCAGATCGAAGGTGACGTCGTCGCGCAACAAGCCCCACGCGATTGGGCCAGGAGTGCGATGATGTAACGGCGCCATCGCGTTCATGAAATGCGTCATGTGACATGCCCCAGCGTCGCAGGCATCGTCAAGCACTTTCAACTCCGCACGCGTGTGGCCGATGGAAATTACCCAACCGCGCCGCTTCAACTCACGCACCAACTCGACGCCGCCCTCAATTTCCGGAGCGAGCGTGATCATGCGCACGCCGTTTTCGGGAGTAATCAGGAAATCCAGATCTTCAGGGCCCGAATAGGTCTTGAAGTACTCGGCATGCAACGCGCCGCATTGCAAGGTGTTAACAAATGGTCCTTCATAGTGGACGCCGAGCGCACGCGCGCCTCGCACAACCTTCGAGATCGCCTCGACCGCACTCGCGTAATTCTCATCAGCCGCAGGCACGAACGTCGGCACCCAACCGGTCACGCCTTGCGACACCAAATATTCCGAGATCTCGGACAACTGCTCCGCCGTCGCATCCATCACGTCGATCCCAACCGCACCGTGGATGTGGACGTCGATGAAACCCGGAAGCAAAACCAATCCGGATAGATCCAACCCTTCAACACCAGGCGCTTCCGAAACAGACGCGATCCGGCCGTCTTCGATCACGACCGAGCCGCGGTCAATCTCGCGATCCGGCAACACAACTCGCGCATTGTTAAGAACTAACATAATCAAAATAAAATCCGTGTTCCCTGGTGTAGGAAACACGGATTAAAGTCAAACCAAGAACACTACTTAGAAGTACAGCTTGCCGGCAAACTGCCACTCACGCGGCGGTCGCGTGCCAGTCGGACGCGCAAACGAGAGCGTGTCGGCCGGGTTGCCGGTCACCGGGAACGTCGTCGCCGCTCCGGCTGCCATCACGAACTGCGTGTGATTGAAGACATTGAACGCCTCGGCGCGAAGCTGTAGATAGAACGTCTTCTCCGTGTTGAAGTAGATATTCTTCACCAGCGACAAGTTCGTCTGGTTCCTTCCGGGTAAACGCGCGAACGAACGTCCCGCGTTTCCGTACGTGCCGATCGCATTCACCGAGAACGCAGTCGGATCGAAGATGAACGGCAGCGTGGTCCGCGGGTCGATGGTGCCTGCGAGACCGGCGCCGGGATCCGAGATCCGGTTGGGGTAAGTGCCGCGCTGACCCGCCAGCGAATCGCTGACGGCAACGCGTGGAATCGGAGCGCCTGATTCAATGTTCGTGATACCGGAGATCTGGTAGCCACCCAGCAGCAACCGTTTCGCCGCGCTCTCACTCTTTCTGAACCATGGTAACTCGTACACGTAACTCGCGCTGAACATGTGCGGCCTTGAAGTGCGGGCCTCCGCATATTCAGTCGACGTGTCGAACGGGTTCTGCGGATCGTCGATGGCATCGCGGTCGTTAGTGGAGTCAGTCATGTTCTTGCTCCACGTGTACGCCGCCGTAAACGTCAGATCGTTGCTGAGTCGATAGTTAAACGACGAGAGCAGGCCGTGATAACGAGATATCGCGCTGGTCTCGATGTAAGTGATCGCGCCGTAACCGAGGAACGGCCGCAACGTGCCGGCATTGGCGGTGCCAACGCGAACGATGTCATCAGGTTCCTGGAAGTTGATGTTACGACGGCGAATCAGGAAGTCGCCCCTGGTTCCAACATACGCAACGTCGAGCACCGCATTGCGGAAGATCTCGCGCTGCACGCCAAGCGACCACTGCTGTGTCTCCGGCGTCTTGAAGTCGTTGGCGATGGCGATCAACGCTCTCGGCGCAAGCGTTCCCGGCGGCGCGCCAGCACTCGGATTCGAGAACGTGATCACGTTCGTCGGCGTGCTGGTGAAGCTCGGAAGCTGGCTGAACGGAGGAGACGTAAACGCCGCCTGTTCGAAAATGCCAACCAGCGGCTGGTCGTAGTAGAAACCGTAACCGGCGCGAATGACGCTCTTGTTTGACTCGCCGAACAGGAACCGGCCCAGGCCGCTCTCGTAATTCGGCGACCACGCGATTCCGAGACGCGGACTAAAATTGTTCTTGTCCGCGGGGTTAATCTTGCGTCCGAAACGCGAATTCCGGTTGGCAATGCCGATGCCGTTGAGCGGATCGGTCTGCGCCAGTGAAAACGCCGTGCAAGCCGGGGTCGTGCAGACGACCTTCGAAGGATTGAACAACGCTGGATCGAACGACGCGTAGATGTCGTTCTTGTCGACCGGCGGAACGTAGTACTGATACCTCACGCCGAAGTCGAGCGTCAGGTTCGGTCTGATCTTCCAGGTATCCTGAAAGAAAAACTCACGGCGTCCGAACCTGAGGTTGAGGATCACGTCGCGCTCAGCTTCGGTGTACGCGTTAGCGCGTCCGAGCAGGAACGAGGCAAAGGAATCGCCGGTGCCGGTAATTGCGGCCGTGCCGGCGAGTCCCTGCGTCTGCACCGCGCTGAAGTCAAACGTTCCCTGCGTGTTGTTGCTGCCGTTCTCGCCCTTCTCTTCCCAGGAGAACTCGCCACCGAACTTAAACGTGTGGCCGCCTCGATTCCAGGTCACAATGTCGCGCACCAGGTAATTCTTGTACGCGATGTTGAAGCCTTGAGTTGCTCCAATCAAAGTAAAGCGCGTGTTCATACGCGGAATGATGTCCTGGTTGTTTTCCGGAAAGACCTCCACGATCGCATTCGAACCAGGATAGTCGGAGCTACGAACGCGGCCGACGTTCGCCGACGCGATCAGGTTCGACGAGAAGTTGAAGGTCGCTTCGTTGACTACGGTCGGTGAGAACAAGCTCGTCAGTGAAGTCGCAAACACCTGACCGGGAACGCGCGTCTCGCTCGTCGGGATGCCGGGGAATCCGGCGCCGAAGAACAGACCGAGCGGTTCCACAGTTTCGCTCAGGTCGTGCGTGTAGCGTCCGAAGAGGTTGTGGTTCTGGTTGAAGCTGTGATCGATGCGGATGGTTTCCTGTCGCGTGTTCAAAACGTCGATGCGACTGAAGACGAAACCGTTCGGATTGTTCGGGCTGTTGGCCAATGGATAAGCGTTCAACAGAGCGATGGCACGAAAGTCGGCGTCAGCGCGCGGAATGATGTTGTTTACGTACGCGCGATTGTCGGACGCCCGGAAGATCTGGCTCTGCCGTGCCTGAATGAGAGCACCATTCGTGGCCGTAACCATGACCGGCGTATTTCCCGTAGCGACCGTCGTGAAAGCTCCAGCCGGTGTGCGGAATATCGGCAACCCCAACGTGCTGGAAAAATCGAAGTCCCCGCCGTTGAAGCCGCGTTGGGCCAAACTCGGAACCGTTCCGCTCGCGTCGGCCTGGCCGCGAGTAATGCGGCGCACCTCTTCGGAGAAGAAGAAGAAGGTCTTTCCTTTTCCACTCCAGTGGGTCGGGCCGCCTTCGCCGAAGCGCGGCAGCATCACCGGACCGCTGAACGTGCCGCCGAAATTGTTGTAACGAAGCTTGGGCACCGCCGCCACGAGCGAACCGTCCGCGCGGCGTCCCTGTCGATTATTGAAAAACGCGTTCGCGTTGAAGCGGTCGTTGCGCACAAACTCATAGAGCGTGCCGTGAAAATCGTTGCCGCCGCCGCGCGTCACGATCGTGACAGCGCCGCCGCCGGAGCGTCCGATTTCGGCGGTGTAGTTTGAACTCAGGACTTTGAATTCGCGGATCGCGTCGATCGTCGGCGTCGACAGGAGCGTGATGTTCGAACCGACGTCGGTGTTCTGCACGCCGTCGACGAAATAGTTGACGGCGTTGCGGCGCATGCCGTTGATGGAAACACTGGCGACGCTCGTCAAACCGAATCCAGTCTCGTCGGAAAGGTCGGAGCTGACGCCGGGAATTCCCGCTTCGAGTAGTCGAATGAAGTTTCTATTGTTGAGTGGGAGCTCGACAATCTGGGCGTTAGAAACGAGAGCTTGAGTTGTCGGACTATCCAGCACACCAGTTTCCTGGCTGGTGACCGTCACCATTTCTCCGATCGTACCGGCCTCCAACGTAACGTTGATGGCGCGGCGGTCACGCGCATTCAGAATCAGGGCAGTCTGGACGTATCGCTTGAAGTTTGCCACTTCGATGGTAAGCGTGTATGTGCCCGGAGTCAGATTGGTGATGGTGTAGGAGCCGTCTTCGCTGGTCGTGGTTTTGCGCTCGGCCTTGGTCTCGTCGTTAACGACCGTGACGCTTGCGTTCTGCACCAGCGCGCCGGTCGAGTCAGTGACCTGCCCACTGATGGCGGCCGTGATCTCTTCCTGGCTGAACGCCGCGCCACTGAACGCGAGTATCAGAGCCAGCGACAACAAGATCGCTCTCAATTCGAGATTACGTTTCATGGGGATGATCCTCTTCATCAATAGTTAAAAGTGGAAGGATGTTCATTGTTACACGAAGTTCATTCGGGCGGCAACAGCATCAATTCCATTGATAGTGGTCAGAAAGCGGCGAGCCGGACGCGTTGCAGGTATGCGCCGTCCGGATTCAGTTCGCTGGCCCGCGCAGTAAAGTCGTACGAGAACAGTATGAAACCTGCCGCATTCAACGCGCGGGCGACTTTGATCTTCTCGACCGCAGAGTCTGACGGTATGCGGTACGCACCGATACCTGCCCACACCTGGCGCTTCGCATTGTGTGCCGTCGTGGTCGCCACTTCGATCTGTTTCTGAAAGACAGCCGTGTCGGTCGAGTACGCCATCGGACAAGCAACGTCGAGTATTCCCATCTGTAACCAGCGCCGCCAGTCCTGAAAGCGACGCGTGTATGCATTCTCGTCATTCGCAAAGACTGCGGCTGAAACCAACGCGTCGGGTTTTCGTTTCTTGACTGCGCGATAGATCCGCTCAACCAGCGTCGTGACCTGAGCCCGCTGGAAATCTGCAAACTTCGTTTCATGCATGTCGGCCGCGGCGACTGGGTTTGTCTTGAACGCTTGCTTTAGTTGTTTTCGCTCCGCTGCACTCAACTGCGGCTCCAGCCACTTCCGAAACTTCTCGAGCGACGTGCGGCTGTAATCAAAATCAGGACTCGCGAAACGCACGTAGTCGAAGTGCAAACCGTCAACCGGATAATGCTTCAGCACATCCATCCAGATGTTATAAATGTGATCGCGTACTTTCGGATTCGCCGGACCAGTGTAAACACCTTCCAGCTCACCACGATTTGCCTTCGACCATTCGACGATCTTCTGCCGGTAAGCCGGGTCGCGTGGCGACACGTTGTATAGCTCCGCGGCGACAGGCTTAGGCACCGCGAGCCATTCCGGATGCTTGTTGTAAACGTGATCTGGGTGGACTGGCAGAGCATCGAGATTTGCGAGCAGGTTCGTGTTTAGCCAGGCGTGGACTTCCAATCCGCGTTTGTGTGCTTCCGTCAGCGTGAGCGCGAGCGGATCGAATGTTGCCGGTTGGTCTTTCAACTCGATCGCACGCGGCTCGACGCGTGAGTTGTAGTACGCATCACCACGACCCCGAACCTGAACGATCAACGTATTGAAGCCGTTGTCAGCAGCCGAAGAGACGAGCTGACGGACCTTATCGGGTGACGTGAGCGTGGTGCGAACGACCCATAATGCGCGGACCTCGTCTTGCTTCATGGGTGCTTGTGCCTTCACCAGTGTGGCGAAGAGCAATGTGATGGCGAGAAGTTTGAGTAAAACGGTCATACCCATATATCAGTACTGGTAGCGCAACGAAAACTGAATCGTGCGCGGGGAATACAAGGTCCCCAACCCGAGGATACGGCCAAAGTTAACGTTGGTTATGTCCGTTGTCGGAAACCCGTACTGCACGTGATTGAACGCATTGAACAGGTCGGCTCGCAGAGTCAAACGGTGGCCTTCCCACGGCATCGGGAAATTCTTATAGATCCCGAAGTCGACATTCTCTATACCGTCGCCGAAGAACGTATTCCGACCTAACATCGAAGCGCCGGAATCAGCCGTTGTTAACTGGCGAAACGCGCTGGCGGGAAGGTCAGTAGTTGCAGTAGCGGGGTTTGAGACGCTACGTCCCAGCACAGAAGGATTCAGAAGAATCGGTCGCGATTCTGAGAAGCCGTCGAGGTTCAGATCGACTCCGGTGGTAACTACTGTAAACGGATTGCCTTTTGCGAGTTTCACAACCGTCGAGAACTGCCACCCTCCCAGTATCTGTCCAGCGAGTCCTCGATCGTTACTGAACCACGGTGTTCGGTACGTTCCGAAGAAAGTAAACCTGTGCGGCGTGTGGAACCGAGACAGCCCTCGTGCGGACCGGGCGTTGTTTCCCGTTTGATTCGAATCGCCCGCACCAACAAATGTGGCTTCTGAAGTCGTGTCGATCGCTTTGCTGAACGTGTATGCGGCTTGGAAGGTGAGGTTATAGCTCAATCGCTTGGTCCATTCAGCCTGGAGACCATTGTAATAACTCCAGGATCCGTTACTAACAGCGAGATTAGTGGCTGTCAGCGCGTCGGGTCGCCGCTCATTTGTCCTGGGCACACGGAAGCTGTACTCGAGATTGCCAAGCGGAACCGCGACAGGACACTGCGCTGTGGTCGGCACGTTTGCAAGGCCTGTTCCGGCACAAAGGATGTTTGCCGCAGGAGTCAAAATCTGCCCTCGCACATCAAAGGCCCTTGGGTCGCCCGCAGGACGATTGCCTGCGGTATAAAGGGCGGTAGGTGCGTTGAACGGATGGTTGCTGACCCTAACACCGTTCGGATCATGCACTGGCAGATTATTTAGAGCGTAACGAAGCAACCCGAGCCCTCGATTCCCTGTGTAACTAATGCGCAGCGCGGACGCCAACGGCAGTTGTCGTTCGTATGACAAATTCCATTGCTGGGTATAGGGCATCTCCAAGCCGGGATCGACTAGAGTGAGAGCAGCCCTCGCAGTTAATGGTGCGCCAGGTGTGAATACAAACCCGTTTGTCGGATCAGTCAGGTTAGCGGGATTAAAGATCGCTGTGGGTGTAACGGATTGGGCATACATGAAGGCGTCCGGAGGATTGAAGCGCACAGTTGCGCCCGATTGTGAAAAAACTGATTGGAAAAGCCGGCCATGGTAAATCCCGTATCCGCCTCGAATCGAGGAGTCTCCCGTGTTGCCGAACAACGATCTAAGAACAGGCTTGTCGGAGCTGGGGCTCCACGCGAATCCGAACCGCGGCTCGATGTTGTCCTTGTCGTCACCGTAACCATAATCGATCCGGTCTTCTGCTTCAGTCGGCGCTGAAACGTATTCATAACGAAAGCCCAGATTCAACGTCAGGTTTGGACGTATTTTCCAGTTATCCTCCACGTAAAAGTTTGCCTCCCGGGCGCGATTCTCCAGAAAAAATGGACCATAACCTTTTGTGAACGCGTTAACGCAGCCGTTGAGGAAAGCGTAATAGGGTGAGGTGATACCTTGTGGGTTCGCTGCACTGATAGTGTTGGGATCACGATAAGTCACGCCATTGCACGTGGCTGAGAAATTCCAAAACCCACGCGAATTACTGTCCGCCACATCGTCTAATTGCTGGCGACGTATATCCGTTCCCGCTTTGAAAAAATGATTATTGCCGAAGAGAGTTGACAGGTTGTAAACGATTTGATGGTCCGTTTGCCAACGGTTGATTGGAAACTGTCCGGCATTGCCGATGATCGACCCCGCACCGGTAACGGGCGTGCCGGTAAAGCGGATGATTGGCGTGTCGTTCCCATCTTTGATGCCTACCAGAGTTGTACGTAGACCCAAACCATAACGTGCCTCCCCGACGGTACGAGCACCGAACAAGTGTGTCCAGGTCAGACCCAGGTTCTGCTGTTTATTGTTCTGCTTGGTAGTTTCACCGATGATGATGTCTTCATTATCAAAAACCTGCCGGGTGTATTGCCAGCGGCCGGTGATCTGATCGGAGGAGACCGGGTTCCAGTCGAAGCGGCCCGTATAATCCTTGAGGGGTCTATCGAACCCTACTTGTCCTGTGAACGTGCGTATGCTGCGCGGGTCGTTAGGCGTCAGCGACGTGGGAAACCGCTCCAGCACCGACCTGATAAATGCCCTGTTGGCAGGACTGTCGTTAGCAGGCGATTGCAGAAACCATTTCGACTCATCGCGCTCGCTCGGCAAAAATATATCGCGCGTGTAACCGCCGGCGCCGCTGTTCTGCACCTGGTCGAAGCTCACGAAGCCGAAGAGTCTGTTCTTAAAGATCGGGAATCCGCTGGTAAAACCGTACTGGTTCCTGCGGTTCACAGGTTTCCTCGTGCCGGGCGTGAATACATTGTTCGTAGCGTTAAGGGCGCTGCTGTTGTGATAGAAGTAGACATCCCCGTGAATGTTGTTAGTGCCTGAGATTGTTTGGACCAGCACTACCGCTCCATAACCACGACCAAACTCGGCGCTAAAGTTATTGGTTATGACCTGAAACTCCTTGATCGTCGACAGCGACGCACCCTGTCGATGCTGATTTTCGGAAGCGTCGTCGTTGTTAACGCCATTAATCTGAAATGTTGCACCGCGCGTTCCCGTACCATTGAAGTTGATGGAAGATCCTGAAGATGCTGTCGGGTTGTTTTGGCCGCTAGTGGGATTCTCCTGAAACCCCGTGAAGGTCTCCGCCAGCGTCAGGAAGTTAGACTGGTTGAACGTCGGTTTCGCCAGTATCTCCTGCGTGTTCAACGATCCCTTGATTTCGGCATTCGTAGTATTTATCGGAGCAGCATCGGCAGTGACTACTACTGCTTCAGCAACGCCACTCGGATTAAGCGTTAGATTGATTACACGCGTCTGGTTTAGCGTAATCTCGACGTTTTCCTGAGTGACGGCAGTGAACCCCGAATGCGAGGCGGTGACTTTATAGCGACCCAATGGCAGGAATGTGGCTATATACAACCCATCACTATTTGTTTTGAGATTGCGCACCTGCCCAGTCTCGGCGTTGACCACTACGACCTCTGCGCCAGGAACAACCGCGCCTCCTGAGTCCATTACCGTTCCCTGAAGAGTTCCGGTCACCGTCTGCGCCACAACCATAGCCGGCACGAGGAGCAGCAATCCCGCGCATATCAACAACGTGCGATTCGTTTTCGATTTAATCATGGAGCTCCTCATCGCTTTTATGAAATCTATGGTTCGTTGTGGCTGCCGGCGCCGCGCAGCGCCACGCCCGGACGAGCCTCGGTCATTTGATTGTCAGCCAGGACGACCGTGCCGTTTACCAACACGTAACTCATACCCAACGGATACTGGTGCGGCTTATCGAAAGTTGCCTGGTCGATGATCGTGTTCTCATCGAAGATAACGATGTCGGCCGCGAAGCCCTCGCGAATCATGCCGCGGTCGCGGAGGCCGAAGGTCTGCGCCGGCAGTGACGTCATTTTGCGTATCGCGTCCTCGAGCGAGATCAATTTCAAGTTGCGGACGTACTGGCCGAGCACGCGGGCGTTGTTGCCATAGCCGCGCGGATGCGGAACGCTTTCGTCCACCTGCCGCACGCCGCTGTCAGACGCGATCATCGTGAACGGCTCCTGGATGATCCGCTTCACGTCGTCTTCATTCATGCCGTGATAGATCATGCTCGCGCCGCCTGCTTCGTACATCTCGAGCATCTGCTCGATCTGACTGGTGACGTCGCTCTTCTTGCGTACCTCTTTCGTGATCTCGGCAATCGACTTGCCGTTGAACGATCGGTCCGGCCCGTACGACGCGACGACGGCGAACGAGTAGTCTTTGAAGCCGCTTCGTTTGAGCGCTTCTTTCGTGTCTTTAATCACTCGCTCGCGCGTGTCTTTGTCAGCCAGTCTCTTCTTCCCTTCTTCCAGGCCGCCGGCGCGCAGCCAGCTCGGCAAACGAGAATCGAGAGAAGTCGAACTCGCCGTGTAGACGTATTGATCGACGGTGACCGTCAATCCACGCGCGCGGGCCTCGCGCACGAGGCCGAGCGTCATCGGCGATTGTCCCCAGAGCTTCTTGTTGCTGATCTTGAAGTGGGAGATCTCGACGGGCAGTCCCGCTTGTTCGCCGATCGAAATACTCTCGCGAATGGCGTCGGCGACTTTGTCGCCTTCGTTTCGCATGTGCGTCGCATAGATGCCGCCGTAGCGTCCAACGACGCGAGCGAGCGCGACGATCTCGTCCGTCTTCGCGTACGTTCCCGGAACGTAGATGAGCCCGGTCGACAAACCGACGGCGCCGTCTTTCATTCCCTGTTCGACGACGGCTTCCATTTGTTTGAGCTCTTCGGCAGTAGGTGTCCGGTCGCCCAGGCCCATGACCTTGCCGCGGACCGAGCCGTGTCCGAGGAGCGTGCCGAGATTCACCGCCAGTGGTTTCTCTTTGAGACGGCCCAGAAACTGGCGGACGTCCGTCGTAGACGATCCACAGTTGCCGGTGACGAGTGAAGTCACACCCATGCGGACAAAGTTTTCAGCAGCGGGAAAACTGTAGATGGATTCGACGTGCGTGTGGACGTCGATGAAGCCGGGAGCGAGTATCTGTCCTTTAGCGTCGATGATCTTTGCGGCGGAGTCGGCAGGGATGCGGCCGACGCGCGCGATGCGTCCGTCTTTGATCGCGACGTCGGCGCGGAACCATGGATTGCCGCTGCCGTCGACGACGCGTGCGTTAGTGATCAGAAGATCGTAAGCAGGCGCTACCGCGCGAACGCGCTCGCCGACAAAGCCGCAGAGCACACTTAGGAGCGCCAGCACGCCCAGGGCCAACACGGCAGACTTGAAGAGATTCGTCTTCACTCTTTGAAGAAATGAAATCGCGAAACCCGGCGCTCGTTATGGTTAATAAAGCGGAAGAACCCGAATTATAGTGCTTACGCTGGAATAATGATAACTAAAGATTTTTATTCAATTGATAAGAATGCCTGATGATTGGCTGGAGCCGTCTTTGAACGAAAACTCGCAAAAACCTTGACGCCGGATAGCATAGGAATATACTGCGCGCATCGCAACTAGTTACTCATTCCGGCGTTTGCGGTGATCCTAAACCGGCCTTCCAACGCCGCCATTTAGAAAGCTGTTATTCGCGCTCGGCATCTTGCCCGTTCGCGCTTAACGAAACAGGAGGTCCCAATGTCTCGAATCCAGCTACTATTGGTCCTCGTTGTTGCCTTGGCTGCCATGCCTTCGGCGGCAGTCGCGCAAACCAGCACCTCGAGAGTCTCAGGCCGCGTAGTCGACTCCAAGCAGGCGTCGATCGCCGGGGCCAGTGTCACCGTCACCAACGAAGCCACCGGAGTTTCGCAAACACAAACGACGACCGAGGCAGGCGTCTACGCGTTCGAAGCTTTACCGGTCGGCAACTACACAGTCTCCGTAGAACAAACAGGCTTCAAGAAGTTTCTGAAAACCGGAAACCATCTCGAAGTCAATAACCCGCTGACAGTCGACGTCGTGTTGGAGGTCGGCCAGGTTACCGAGGTCGTTACAGTTCAGGGTGGTCCTGACCAGTTACAAACCGCCAACGCTACGCTCGGCAATGTGGTCGAACAGAAAGCCATTGAAACGTTGCCGCTCAACGGCCGCAATCCGCTTACGCTGTTGTTGCTCGAACCGGGCGTCGTGCAACGCTCTTTCGGCGGCGCCGGCTCAGGCGTACATGTCAACGGCTCTCGCGATCGCGCCTACAACGTAACGATCGACGGCATCGAGGCCAACGAATCCAGCGTTCCCAACCCGGTCTCGAATCTCTATCGCATCAATCCTGACAACGTGCAGGAATTCAAAGTAACCACTAACAACGCCACCGCCGAAGAAGGCCGGAACAGCGGCGCCTCGATTTCGATCGCGACGCGCAGCGGCACCAGCGACTTTCACGGCACCGGCTTCTACTTCCTGCGCAACGAGGCATTGAACGCTAACGAGTGGTATGCCAACGCGCAGAACGCGCCCAAGCCCCTGATCCGCATGGGCCAATTCGGTTTCGAGATGGGCGGTCCAGCCTGGAAGAACAAGAAAACTTTCTTCTTCGGCAGCTATCAATACAATCGCGTCGACTTCACTCAACCGATAGACCAGACATTCGGCTTCCCCGTCGTCTACACAAACGAAGCGCGCAACGGAATCTTCCGCTACTTCGTGCCGGATCCGGCCAACCCGCTCGTCATCGGCGGAACGACCATCACGCGAAACTCCACGCTGCTGGTCAATCCAAGCACTGGCGCGCTGCTGGTCCCACTGTGTGCGACGCCAACTTCGCTTCGCTGCATTCGCACTTACGACGTGAAGTCAGGAACGAACAACACGGCGGGCAGACCGCTTGATTCAGTGGTCTCCGGTCTTCTGACAGCGTATCCATCGCCAAACAACTTCGCCGCAGCCGGCGACGGTCTGAACACGGCCACGTTCCTCTGGAACCCGCCGACGCAGATACGAGGTCCGGCAATCAACGTTCGCGTCGATCACAACTTCAACGAAAACAACAGCATCTTCGTCCGCTACCTGTGGTCCGACTACAACACACTGAAAGGCGATCCGCTAAACGGCCGCCCGCAGGTATATCCGGACAACCCGCCGTTGGGTGAAGTGTTTCGCCGCACTTCCAATCTCGCGATCGGCTGGAGAAAAGTGATCAGTCCGCGCGTCGTAAACGAGTTCACCGCAGGCTACGGCCGTTTCGGTTTTCTATTCACGCAGGGCGAGGCGAACCCGATCTGGCCGGACGTGCCGCCATTTAACTTGAACAGCATCGACGAACCTTATATCAACACGCCACGCACAGCCCGCTGGGTGACGACTCCGCAGGTGCTCGACAATTTGAGTGTCGTACACGGTTCTCACGTTTTCCGGATGGGCCTGAACTTCCGTTTCTACAGGCACGTGGACCAGCGAGGCCAACCGGGCGGCATCAACGTCACGCCATCAGTCACCTTCTCCGCGACCACCCGGCCGGCGTTTCTCGGCGCTACCGGCAACTCCGGTTTCGCCCTGGCCCCGGGCATCAACTCAACCGACCAGACCCTTCTCGGAAGCCTGATAAACAACGTCTACGGACTACCGGCGTCGATGAATCAGGTCTTTATTTCCAATCTGAAGGACAACGTCTTCCTGCCGTTCAAAACTGGCAATGAGGTGACGTTGTATGCCGAGAAGCACAACCTGGATCAATACAACTTCTTCTTCCAGGATGAGTGGAAGATACGAAACAACCTGACCTTGAATTACGGCGCGCGCTGGGAGATCAATCCGCCCGCGAACACCTCGCCGCAGGACAACGTCTTCGTCGCCGCCACGTCGATTGCAGGCACACCGCTGCCGGCAACGCCCGTCGTCAACCAGCCCGGCGCTGTGAGTTTCGTTCCCGCGAGCCGCTGGTACGAAGGAGATTTCAAGTGGGCCATCGGACCACGCTTCGGCCTGGCGTACAGTCCTGATTTCAAATCCGGGTTCATGCGCACTCTCTTCGGAGACAGCGGCCAGAGCGTCATTCGTCTCGGCTATGGCATCGCGTTCGACACGATCTCATCGTTCCAGGTGACCGCGGCCGCAGGCAGAATTCCCGGACTGGTTCAGAGCTGCACGACGTCGTATTCAACGACGACTTCTTCATTCAGCTCTATTACTGCCGGCTGTGTGAACTCACCCGACATCAACAAGACGGTCGCCGGCGGGTTCCCGACGCAACTGCCGCCGCCTTCCGTGAAACCCTCGTCGCTCCTGACGCCGCCGCAACAATTGCGGGCTAACGCGCCGCCGATCACGGTGTTCGCACCGGAAATGCAACTGCCGACGGTCCATGAGTGGAACTTCAGTTTGCAGCGCGAGTTGCCGTGGGGTTTGGTGGCCCAGGCTGCTTACATCGGACGTCGCGGCCAGTATCTGTTCATGGCCTACGACATCAATCAGGTCAATCCGGACAGGATCCTGCCGTCGTTCCTGATCATGCAGCAGAACAGGGCCAAGGGCTGCACGCCGTCCGGCACAGGTTGTCCGTCAGGTGTAACCGGCGTGGCGCCGCCATTGCTGTCGCAGTTGCAAACGCAGGGCGGTCTCAGCGCAACCGCGGCGGCGGGCTTTCTCAATTCGACGACGACGACCAACGAGTTGGACATCAACGGCGCCGGTAGTTTTGCGCGACGCATTGAAGACAACACGCTCGGTCTGAAGCTCCGTCCGAACCAGCAGTTCGGGGTGATCACTTACCTCGATAACAGCGGCGACTCTAACTACCACGCGGCGCAATTCACGCTGCGTCGCCGGTTCAGCACGGGTCTCGGATTGAGTATGGCGTACACGTTCGGCAAGTCGATAGATAATCAGTCGGTTGATCCGGTCGGCGCGGCATCAGGCGGCGGTCTTTCCACCACCAACTCGCGCACGCCAACCGACATTCGCGACTTCCGCGAGGAGCGGGCGCGGTCTGACTTCGATCGCACTCACGTCTTCACTGGCGCGTCGGTTTGGGAAATTCCGGTGGGCCGCGGACGGCGTTTCCTGAGCAACTCTTCGGGAGTGGTCAATCAACTGCTCGGCGGGTGGTCCATCAACACGATCTACACGCACATGTCAGGTGAGCCATTCGCGGTTCGCAGTGGAGCGTTCACGTCGAACGGCAGCCACGAGAGCCGCGCCGGCGTGCAAGCTCCGGTCAAAGCTCAGCTTCAGGAGCTACCGGGATCGCCGCTTGCCGGACCAGTGTTGTTCAAACCGGTGAACCCGCTGACGTGCGGCGTGGATCTGTCACAGCCGTTCTGTCTTCCGGCGCCGGGACAGAATGGCGCAGGCCGTAACATCTTCGTCGCTCCGAGTTATTGGAACGTCGACTTTGGTTTCATCAAGATGTTTCCGATAAACGAGAGAGTGAACATTCAGTTCCGGACTGAGATGTTCAATGCGTTCAATCACACGAACTTCGACAACCCGCGCGATGCGTCAACGGGATCGCCGAGCATCAGGTCGAGCGTATTCGCTTCCTCCTGCTGCGCCGGCGTCGCCCCGCCATCTACGCAAACGATCGTGCAAACGGGTGAAGCAGCTCGCGTGATCCAGTTCGCGCTCAAGGTCCAGTTCTAGACCACGGATAAAACAGCACAAGCAGGCATCCGTGAAAATGGACCTGCCTGCTTGTGCCCTTGTTTTAATTAGAAATTGAACTTCGCCACAAACTGCATCTTCCGCGAAGTGCTGGTCGTGTTGCCAAGGATTTGACCAAACGAGCCGCTGGTCAGGATCAGGTTTGCGTCAGGCACCGCGAACGACGGCGTGTTGGTCACGTTCTGAAGTTCCATGCGGACCTCGAGGTCCTTCGACTCGGTGAACCTGAAGCGCTTACCGAAAGTCATATCGAGATTGAAGAACGTCGGTCCGGTGAAGAAGTTTCTTCCCACGTTGCTTACCTCACCCGCCGCCGGCACAAAGAACTTCGCGCGTTGCTCAGCGGTGAAGAAAACGTTACGGCCATTCTCGAGCACCACGCTTCCCAAATCCGGCGTGCAACCATCACAGCTCGCCGGCGTGAACACAACCTGCGAGAGCGTGTTGCTGCCGGAGAAGACTGTGAACGGGCGTCCCGAGTAATAACGCATCACGCTGGCGATGTTGAAACCACCCAACCAGAAATCCGTCGTCCGGCCCCAGTCGGTCCCGAATCGCCGTCCCTTTCCGAATGGCAGATCGTAAACCACGTACCCTTGAAGAGCGTGGCGTCGATCGAAGTCAGAGCGCGCGTAATTCAACTCGCGATTGTTGATGTCGAACGGAGTGTTCGCCGCCGACTGTCCGGTTCCACCCCTGGTGATCAAAGTGAAAGCCGGATCGAACGAGCGCGTATCCTCCGACTTCGCGAGCGTATAACTCGCCTGGAATGCGAGCCCCTTCGACGCGCGGCGGCTGACCTGTATTTCGAGCGCGTTGTAACGTGAGCGATCGTTGTTTTCGATCACGTTAACGGCGCCGGTGAACTGCGGATACGGTTGGAAGAAGAACGGGCTGAATCCGTTCGCGATCAGGGTTACCGCACCCGGCTGGGCCGCAAACGATCCCTGCGTGCTCTGCGCGACGATGAACGCTGCCTGGGCCACCGCGCCCGCAGCGACGAGATTGGTGGTCGTCGTTCCGTTCGCGAGTCTTACCGGTCCGGCCAGTGACTGCCGCAGCAGGAACTGCGAACCGGTTTCACGAACACCATTCACGAGCGTCAGCCCCGAGTGACCGGCGAGCAGTTGGTTGATGCGCGCGCTGTTGCCCGTCGTTCTCAACAGCTCGAAGTCAGCGAGGAAACCATTCTTGTTGATGTCTACCTGGTTGACGTCGTAGCCACTGTAAAGATCGCGGCCGAGGCGTCCGATGTAATTGATCTCGAGCACGTTCTTCCCGCCGATTTCACGCTGGTAGCTCACCGAGTACTGGTGCGTTCTCGGGTTGCTGAGCTCCGGATCGACGACGTTCAGCGAGTTGGTCGAGAACGAAGGCGGCTGCCTGAACTGGAGCGGCGTGACGTCGTTGGAATTGAGTGTGGGAACGCCCTGGCGCAGCAGACCGCCGTTTTGTCCGAACGTGTTGTTCGTCACCGCGCGTGTCAGACCGGGAGCGCTCTGGAAGATAAAGGATGAAAAGAGGAATGTGTTGGTCCGATCGTACGCCAGGCGGTAGTTGGCGCGAATGGAGCTCTTGCCGTCCGCCTTCGGATCCCACGCGATGCCGACTGTGGGCGCAAACAGGTAGAGCGCATCGTCATACAACTTTCCTTCGCCAAACTTGAAACTGTTTGTCGCCGGTTCACCCACTGCAATGCGCTGTTCCGGGCGCAGCACAATGTTATTGGGCGAACGCGGCGACAATCTCATTTCCCAGCGCACCCCGAGGTCGAGCGTCAGATTGCGATTGACTTTCCACGTGTCCTGGGCAAAGAAGTCAAACTCCGGATACTGAGCTGCGTAGTTGAAGCGCGTGCGTCCCGGACCGAACTGATTATCGCTGATGGCAACGAACGCCTGGTTGATCGTGCCGACGCGTCCGAGCAGATCATTGATGGTGCTGTCGAGACGAGTGCGATCCGCAGCGTTGATGCCGGGCACCAGCGTGTTCGCGCCTGCCTGGGTCCTGAATGACGCGGGGACCGGATTGACGCCAGTGCCCAGGAAGATGCGCTCGCGCGTCAACACACCGGCGACCGCGCTGCGATCGTCGACGTGCTTCTGGAAGCGCAGGTTGGTGCCGAACTTGAACGCGTGCGTGTTGCGAATCCAGGAAAGATTATCGACGAACTGCCACGTCGTGATCGTGCGCAGGTTGTTGATCGGCTCTTCCAGGTTCAACGGATCGTTCGGCACGTTGAGAATGACCGGCGGATTCTCTCGCGGGTCAGGATTGTTGAAGCTGAACGTAAAGCGGTTGAAACCGGTGACGAACTCATTCACGACCGTCGGCGAGATGGTCCAACGATAGTTGACCGCCATGTTGCGCGGCGTGCGATAGGTATCGACGAAGTTCGGAATCCCCGGAAACTTTTGCAGGCCGCCGTTGGCGTTGTCGCCGAGTGTGTTCTGCGCGCCGTGGGCCCAACGGACGTACACCGAATGACGGTCGTTGAAGTAGTGATCGATCTTGGTGGTGAAATCGTACTGTCGTTCCGTTTGCGGCGCGACGAAACCGAAGCCGCCTACGTTTAGACCATCGCCGACGTTGAAGTTGTTCGGCAGCGGAGTGAAGCCGATGATGAACTGGGTAGTCGGATCGAATCCGAGACCGCCGGAATTAGCCAGTACGTTGTAGGAGCCGATTGTCAGACCCGGCAGCGGATTGCCGTTCGCGTCCACTGACGGGCTCGTCTGGCTCGCGTTGCGATTGACTCCACCAACGACGTAACGGTAGATGCCGCTGCGCGCCTGCTGCGTGTAAACCGTGCGGTTCACGAAGAAGCTCTGGCTCGTTCGCAGAAACTGGATGTTCGTAAAGAAGAAGGTCTTGTTCTTGCCGTTGTAGTGTGTTGGGCCGCCTTCGCCGAAGCGCGGCAGATAAACCGGGCCGCCAAGCGAGCCGCCGAAGATGTTCTGCACAAACTGGGGACGGCCCACGCGGTTGATGGTGTTGTTGTATTCGTTCGCGTGAAAGCGCGGCGTCTGAAAGAACTCGAATACCGATCCGTGAAAATCGTTCGAGCCTGATTTCGTCACGAGCGTAACCTGCGCGCCGCTGCTGCGTCCGAGGTCGGCCGTGAAGTTACCGGTTACGACCTGGAATTCCTGAATCGAATCGGGATTGGTGCGGATCGGAGTAAAGTTTGATCCGCCGGCGCTCGTCTCGTTGATATCGATACCGTCGAGCGTGAAATTGAATGCGCGGTCGCGCGAGCCGTGAACGTGAATGCCGCCGCCGGTATTCGCGCCGGTCACCACGCCGGGCTGAAAGTTGATGAACTCGAGTGGATTGCGTCCACGGTTGCCGACGATCGGCAACGTCACGAGCGTGCGCTGCTCGACGGTGTTGCCCATGTTTCCGGAGCTGCTCGTTTGGACCGTCGCGGCCGAGCTCACAATCTGCACGGTCTCTGACAGACCGCCCACTTCCAGCGTGAAATCGACCGTTACCGGTTGATTGATGTTCGCGGTGTTACCGACCGATACCGCTTTCTTGAACCCTTGCTTCTCGACAGAGACCGTATACTGTCCGACCTGGATAGAATCGAAGACGTAAGTTCCACCATTCGAGGTCTCGGTGGTGAGCGTGGTTTGAGTGGCTTCGTTCGTGAGCGTCACGACCGCGCCGGGAACGACGGACCCTTTCTCGTCGACGACCGTGCCGGTAACGCGCGACGCCGTGCCCTGACCGTTGGCCACCGCAACGAGACAGAACGATAGGAGCAGAAACGCAAGAAGTGGTTTTCTCATTTAATCCTCTCATCTGAGATAGGCCGCGGGCGAACGATGGTCCGGGCCATCTCAAGTTGAAGTTGGCTGTCTTTGAAGTAAGGGTTGAAACTGCAAAATTTCGGACGGATTATATATCGCTTCTGGAATAATGGTAGCTAAAGTTTGTTATTCTTTTCATAAAAATTGCTGATGACTTCTGTTATCGATTTTCTGACGTTCGAAACTGCTCTTGAGACCATCACAGCGACGAATGTCGGTGAAGTAATTAACGTGTTGGATTTCGCCGAGCGGCATTCGCGCGCCGGGTCCTATGTCGTTGTGATGATCAGCTACGAGGCGGCGCCGGCGTTTGATTCGGCGTTGACCGTGTACGAACCAAACGGCTTCCCTCTCGCGTTCGCGGCTGTCTATTCAGAAACATCACATCCTCCCGAAACCAGTTCTATCTTTTCTTCAAATCCGTGGACACCTGCTGTTACTAAACACGAATACAACGAATCCGTGGCCCGAATTCGCGAGCTGATCGCAGCGGGCCACACTTACCAGGTCAACTATTCGTTTCCATTAACGTCAACATTCAGCGGCGACTCGCTTGCCTGGTATCGCCAACTACGTCCGGTCAAACACTCGGCGTACGTCGATCTGGGCCGATACAAAGTGCTGTCACTCTCGCCGGAGCTGTTCTTCGAACGCCGCGGCGATCACGTCACGACACGGCCGATGAAAGGAACCGTGCAGCGTGGACGCACTGAAGTTGAAGACGAGGAGTTGGCGCGATGGCTACAGAGCTCGGCGAAGAATCGTGCGGAGAACGTGATGATCGTCGATCTGCTGCGCAACGATCTCGGGAAGGTGTCAGTGCCGGGCAGCGTGCACGTGTCGTCGTTGTTCGATCTCGAACGTTTCGAGACTGTCTGGCAAATGACCTCGACTGTCGAAGCGACGCTTCGTTCTCAGACGACGTTGGCGGAATTAATGGGCGCGCTGTTTCCGTGCGGCTCAGTGACCGGCGCGCCGAAGATACGCACGATGCAGATCATTCGCGAGCTCGAACGCTTTCCTCGCCGAGCGTACACCGGAACTATTGGCCTATTGCGTCCCGGCGGCGACTGCACGTTCAATGTCGCGATTCGCACAGTCGTGCTCGATAGCGAAACCGGCGTCGCGACGTGCAGCGTAGGCGGCGGGGTTACCATCGATTCGACGGCAGAACAGGAATATGAAGAGTGCCTGGTTAAGAGCCGGTTTTTAACACGGATTTAGTTGTAAAGTAATACCTCCGCTCGCGCACGTCGAAACTCCTGCAACGCAGTGGTCCATGAACCGACGATGTCTCTCGCCGGCTCGCCGCGTTTGATTCGTTCGAGTGTGTCTGTATTGACGAGGAGGCGAAGGTAGCTGTCCACTTTCCAGTCGTTCGGATACAGCTTTCTCAACGCGAGCGCCATCTCGATTCCCGTCAGCAACGGACGAAACGAAGCGCGGTCCGTGATGATGATGTTTACGCCGCCACACTGTTCGCCTTTGAACACCGAAACTTTCGGCGTGTAGCGAATGGGCACGAAGCGCACGCCGGGAATGGACCGTTGGTTCAGGTAGTCGGCGAGTTTGTCGCCCTGAATCCACGGCGCGCCGACAATCTCGAAGGGCGTGTCGGTTCCGCGTCCGACGGAAACATTGGTGGTCTCGAGTAGTCCGACGCCCGGATAGAGCGTCGCCTCCGTCAGGCTGCGCATGTTCGGCGACGGGTTGATCCACGTGAGGTTCGTCTCGTCAAACCACATCGACCGCCGCCAGCCTTCCATCTTGATCACGCGCAGGTCCGCGCCGATCTTGCGCTGTCGATTGAAGAGCTCGCCCAGTTCTCCGATGGTGAGCCCGTGCCGCGTGGGGATCGTGTGATACGAGATGAACGACAGCTTATCGGTGTCGGCGATTGGTCCTTCGACTTCCACGCCGCCGATCGGATTTGGACGATCAAGCACGAAGACGGGCAGCTTCGTCTTCGCCGCTTCTTCGAGCAGATAGCCGAGCGTTGAGATGTAGGTGTAGAAGCGCGCGCCGATGTCCTGAATGTCGAAGACGAGCGCGTCGAGATCTTTGAGCTGTTCCGGTTTGGGCCGGCGAGTCTCGCCGTAGAGCGAGTAGATCGGCAGACCGGTCGCTTCGTCTTTCGAGTCTGAGATATTTTCGTCGGCGACGCCGCGAATGCCGTGTTCGGGAGAAAACAGCGCCACCAGCTTCACGTTCGGTGCTTTGCTGAGCACGTCGATCGTTTG
>DASRIM010000254.1:0-8181 GCA_035649995.1 Pyrinomonadaceae bacterium
TCGCAAAACGCTCGGCACGCCGTACGAAGGACGCGAACCGCCCGAGCTCTATCATCACTACGCCGGCCACGACGACAACCGCGACTGGTTCATGCTCAACCTCAAGGAGACGCAACTGATCACCCGTCTCTTCTGGCACGAGTGGTTCCCGCAGATCGTCTACGACGTGCATCAACAAGGCTCGAACGGATCGCGTTTTTTTATTCCGCCGTTTTACGATCCCGCGAACCCGAACATCTCGCCGGTCCTGCTGCGGCAGGTCGGATTGATCGGACACAAAGTCGCCGCCGACCTTCAGGCCGCGGGCTATCGCGGCGTGTTGACCAACGCGCTGTACGACACGTGGTGGCACGGCGGCTTCCGCACCGCGCCCTACTTCCATAACTCGATCGGCATTCTCTCGGAAGCAGCCAGCGCGCGGTTGATGACGCCGAGCACCGTCAGCCGCGAGCAACTCGCGAGATCCTCTACACGCGGTATGCGCAACGCGACTGAAGCCAGCACAAATTTTCCCGATCCGTGGCCCGCGGGCGCGTGGCGGCCGCGCGACATCATGGACATGGAGATGATCGCCGCTCGCGGCGTCCTGTCGATGGCGGCTAAATTTCGCGGCAGCTACTTGCGCAACTTCTTCGAGCTCGGACGAAAGAACGTCACTGCGCCGGCCGACCGCAACGAGCCGCTCGCATACTTGATTCCCGCTGGACAAGGGCGCGATGAATCGGTCGCCAAAATGATCGAGAGCCTCGTGGGCCAGGGCATCGAAGTTTATCGTCTCGATACAGAGCTTTACATGACCTATGGACCACAAGTACTGCAACGAACAAACGCCCCGTCGGAAAAGCTTGGCACGTACCGCACGGTGATCGCGCACCAGAGTCAAATGGAGGTCCCGCTCGGCAGCTACATCGTGTTTCTCAACCAGCCGCAGAGATCGAACGTCTTGGCGCTGTTTACGCCACAAATCTATCCGAACCGCCTGACGCCGCAGGGAGAGGCTGAACGGCCGTATGACGTCGCCGGATGGACCCTGCCGTTGCAAATGGGCGTCGACGCGCCGGCGGTGACAGCCATCAAGGAACGGCTGACCTCGCGAAGACTCACGCTGGTGAAAGACGTCAACCAGGTGCGCGCCGACCTCGCGCTCACGTTGAGAAAAGGCGATGAGTCGCCGATCAAGAACCCGGTCAGACAATCGGTACGCACCGGGATCTACAGACCATGGTCCAGCAACATGGACGAGGGTTGGACGCGATTCATCTTCGATACTTTCAACGTCCCTTATTCCACGGTGCGCGACGCCGACATCAGACAGGGGGGCCTCAATTCGAAGTTCGACGTCCTGATCCTGACTTCACAACGCAGCAGCGAGATCATCAGCGGCAACGCCGAGGCTACGACGCCGGCGGAGTTTGCCGGCGGCATCACGCAGGCCGGCATCGACAACCTGCGTGAGTTTGTCAACCAGGGCGGAATGCTCGTCTGTTTTGACGCGGCGTGTGAGTTGGCCATCAAGCAATTCAATCTGCCGCTGCGCAACGTGCTCGAGGGCGTGAAATCGTCCGACTTCTATTGTCCCGGCTCGATAGTGGCGCTCGACGTCGATAACAAACACCCGCTTGCAGCCACGCTCCCGTCGACCATGCCGGCATACTTCATCAACAGCTCCGCGTTCTCCGCGGCTGCCGGCGCAAACGTGCGCGTCATCGCCCGCTACGCGCAGGACAACGTGCTGCGTTCCGGCTGGCTGCTCGGCGAGGACAAGCTGCGCGGGCAGATCGCGCTCGCGGAGGTCGGCTTGGGGAAAGGGCGCGTCGTTCTTTTCGGCTTTCGCCCGCAGCATCGCGGCCAGGCGTGGGGCACGCTTCCGTTCATCTGGAACGTGCTATCGAGCGCCGCCTCCGGTGCATCTGAGTGAGTTCGAGCAAGACGTTGGTACTGGTTCAGTTTGAAAACTAGAAGCGCCTGGCTGGCAGGACAAGTCCGGAAGGGGGCAACGCCCCCGCCGTCGATGCTGCGGGGGCGCGCTACGCTTGCCCCCTTCCTGACCTGTTCTTGATTTCGGAAGGGCCAAACTGAACCAGTACTAAGACGTTCTCTCCCTTGCCCTAAACAGGGTGAGGAGAGTATTCTTGCCCGTGAAATACGGTTTTTCTCGCCCCTGATTTAGAAAATCAAAAACCGGACAGTCTAACTGTACCCCCGGAAGGCGTCAGCATGAGTCTCGACGGGTTCGAGTACTTACTGGGAGCTTACTATGAAAAGGTTTTCTGTTTTCCTGCTGCTCCTCTCGCTGCTTTCGACGGTCACGAGTGTCGGTTTGGGACAAGGGCGGCCCAGGCGCGTCGGCGACAAGGCCAGCGCTCCGCAAACCACATCTCCTACGTCGCAGAGTTCGACTGAAACGGAACCTGCCGCGCGGCCGGCGAAGCCGCCGGTGTTAGGCGGCGCGAACTATCCCAACAACCGGCAGCCTGAGCCGCGGGCACAGGAGACGCCGGCCGGGCCTGAAGAAGTCGACGCGGGTGACATCATTCGCGTCAACACCACCCTCGTAACGGTTCCCGTCACCGCGATGGATCGCGATGGACGCTACGTCCCCAATCTGCAAAAGGAAGACTTTCGTATCTGGGAAGACGGCGTCGAACAACAGGTCGCGTTCTTTGCTTCGGTCGACAAACCGTTCTCGGTCGTATTGATGCTCGACGTCAGCCCGTCCACGCAGTTTCGTCTGGAAGACATTCAGGACGCGGCGATCAGCTTCGTCAACCAACTGCGCCCCGACGACCGAGTGATGGTCGTCTCGTTCAGCGAAAACATCAAAGTACTCAGTGAGTTCACCACCGACCGCTCGCAACTGCAACGCGCGATCTACCGCGCCAAGACTGCGAGCGGCACCAGCCTCTACGACGCAGTGCACGACGTAATCAACAAACATCTGGGCCGTGTATCGGGACGAAAAGCAGTCGTGCTGTTCACCGACGGCGTTGATACAACGAGCGAGCACGCGAGTTACGAGAGCACTGTGATGGACGTGCAGGAGCTCGACGCGTTGATCTATCCCGTGCAGTACAACACCGCCATGGATATGGGCCAGGTGGTCGTGGCGCCACAGGTGACGATCGACGTCTTCGGACAGATTCTCGGCGGCATCTTCGGCGGCGGCAGAGGCGGCCGTCGAGGAGGTTACCCTGGTGGCGGAGGCTATCCTCGTCCACGCGGAACAGCCCGCGGTGATTACGAGGTGGGCGCCCGCTATCTCGTGGAGCTGGCAAACAGCACCGGCGGACGCGAATACAGGGCTGACTCGCTGCAAAACATGTCGGCGGCGTTTGCAAACGTTGCCGAAGAGCTCAGGCGCCAGTACAGCATCGGCTACTATCCGAAACGCGCGCCCGAAGCAGGTCAGCGACGGATGATCAGAGTGCGCGCCAATCAGCCAAACCTCGCTGTCCGTTCGCGTGACAGTTACATCTTCAATCCTTCGGGAGCGGCTCCCGTCGACAACGCCGCGCAATCGAAGCCGCCCGTGTTGCGCAAGTTGAAGGAGTCTTCGGAGAACTTCCGATAGTTGTTATTCACTGACTGGAATTGACCTCGCGATCAATTCCGACGACGCAGATTCAACGGCGGGGAGCACCACAGTCAAAACTGCCCCGCCGTTTTCGCGATTACCCGCCGATACGATCCCGCCGTGCAATTCAACAAGGTGACGCACGATCGCCAGGCCCAATCCGAGCCCGCCGTGTTTACGCGTACTCGAACCATCCGCCTGCGTGAACCGTTCAAAGATCCGCGGCAGAAACTCCGGCGGAATGCCCGGTCCTGAATCCTCGATCCTGATCTCGGCCAACGAACCTTTCCGCCGCAGGTACACATCGACTACGCCTTGTTGCGGCGTAAACTTCACCGCGTTCGCGAGCAGGTTCCACAACACCTGCTGCAATCTCTCGACGTCAGCTCTCACGATCGAATCAGCCGCGTCGAAATGCAGCCGCAAATCGATCTCCTTCGCCTCCGCCGCCGGGCGGATACCGTCAACGGCGGCATGGATCACGAGCAACAGATCGACGCGCTGCGTGTTGATTCTCAACTTCCCGGTGATGATCCGCGACACGTCGAGCAGGTCTTCAATGATTTGCCGCTGCGCGGACGCGTTTCGTTCGATGACTTCGATCGCGTGCGCTGTCCCTTCTTTGTCGAGCTGGCCCGTGCGCATGAGGCGCGACCATCCGACGACAGCGTTCAATGGCGTCCGCAGTTCGTGCGAAACAGTCGCGAGAAACTCTTCCTTCAAACGGCTCGCTTCCTCGGCGTCCTGGCGCGCCTGGCTCTCGCGCAGCAAAAGATCCGCACGCTCGATCTCCGCCTGCACAGCGGCGGTGATGTCCATCGTGACGCCGCGCATCCCGACTGGCCCAGTCTCGTCGCAGACGACCACCGACTGCGCTTCGACCCAGATCTCACGGCCGTCGTTGTGTAGCCAGCGGAACCGGCTGGATCCGCCTTTTCCGGACGCGAAGATCGCAGCCGCCTCGCGCGCTGCGCGCTCCCTGTCGTCGGGATGAACGATCGACAACCAAAAGTTCGGGGTGGATAACCACTCGTTTTGGCTGTATCCGACCATCTTTTCAACGTGGCTGCTGACGAAGTCGATTCGCTGGTTTGCCGCGTCAGGCTTGCCCCACGCTTCCCAAACGACACCCGGAACGTGCGCGACTATGTCTTCGATACGGCGCCGGTGCAGTTCGAGCTCCGATCCGAGTTTGTCCTTGGCGGCCTCGGCTCGCTGCCGCTCATTCGTTACCGCGGCGATCACGAGCGTCATCAACGTGCTGGTCCCAACAAAAGAAATCAACAGGATCAACGAGAGGTTCGGGCTGGCGACTGCGAATGGTCCATAACCGTGCCTCGCGCCCCATAACGCCACGCCGGCCATCAACACGATCGCGCTCGTAACGATTCGCAAGTCAAACTTGAGCGCCGCCCACAGCAGGAACGGGAAACAAAGGTACGACAACGAGTAAGTCTTGATCGGTCCGGGAAACCAACCGCCAAACACGATCATGACGACGAGGAAGTGCAGCACCAGCAGCGAGGCCATTTCGGGCCAGTCGCGCGGTTCGAACCTACGTCGCGAGCCCCACGACAGCACCAACGGCGTAACGATCAGCGCGCCGAAACCATCGCCAACCCACCACGTCAACCACAACGGCCAGAACCCGTTCCACTCCGCGGCGCCGCCAAGACACAAACTGATACTTCCGATGGTCGCGCTCACGATCGGCGCCAACACAGTCGCGCAGGCAACGAACCGCATGACGTCCCCAACGGAGTTGAGCGAGTCTCGCCAGCGCGCCAACCTCTGCAACAACCACCAGGCAGCGAGCGCCTCCAGTGTGTTTCCCGTTGCGATGCCGAGGGCTGATCCGAAGGGAATTTCGGTGAGAGCGTTTACGGCGAGCGCGCCGATGAAGATTCCCGGCCATAACCGGCGTCCGAAGATCAAAAGCGCGCCGATCGCGATGCCCGTCGGCGGCCAAACAGGCGTGACGTTCTTATGAAGTGATGCGAGCGACAGACCCAGCTTTGCGGCAGCGAAGTAGACAACGGCCAGCAGCAGAATCTGGGCAATCAGGGGAATGGGGGCTCGCTTCATGTGTTAGTTCCGCGAACACGGATTCTAACGCCAGACAGAAAAAAGCGCGGCGGTTTTTGCCGTCCGCCGCGCCAACTATACCCACAGGAGGAAAGGGGTATTCAACGGCGGCAGTATAGTGGATTCTGCCCTGCACTGGCAATGTTTGGGGGCGTACCGGGCACCCCTTTCTCTATCTCGAAACGGACACCGAATAATGTCTAATAACTGTTATTTGCGGCTCCCTCGCAAACCTACATCCTGTGCGTCCCGGACAGCGCCGATTATGCTAAAATCGGCGGCATTCCCCTCGGATAACGGCACATCCTGGCCTCGGCAGCCCGCAGCAGTCCGCTCCCCTTCGAGCGCTTAAAGCCACGATACTTGAGAGAGACTTATGGCAACGCACGATGCCTTATTTGGTTCTGCCGCACGTTGGACGGGGCCGCGTACGATCGGCGTCGTTCTCACCGGCGCGCTGGACGGATAGCGGTGCGCACGTCATGATTACGTCATGGTGGTCAGCGCCTCCGATTTCACAATCCAGGCGGTGAATCCGGGCTATGCCTTGTTGTTGGGAAAACAAAACGTGATTGGACAACCGGTCGCCGACTTCTTCAGCGGC
This sequence comes from Pyrinomonadaceae bacterium, assembly GCA_035649995.1. Taxonomy (GTDB): domain Bacteria; phylum Acidobacteriota; class Blastocatellia; order Pyrinomonadales; family Pyrinomonadaceae; genus PSRF01. The sequence goes on from DASRIM010000254.1 coordinate 6,264, forward strand.
GATGATCTTGACAAGCTGATTGCGGTCCTGCGCGAAGTGGTGGAAAAGGGTAAACCGATAACGACCGAGCCGATGGCAGTGAGGGCGATCAGAGATGGAGAGCACTCAGAAGATCTATACATTCATAGTGTAATTCCCATACTCCGGTCGCAGGAAGGCTCGATCGAACGCTTATTCATTTACACTGAGAAGGCCTAATTTCTTCGGGGGGAGAGAAAAGCTGGTCCAAGTCTTTACTCCTTCGAACTCGGCCTTCAGAACCGAATAACACTCGCACACCGCTTGTTCCAGTCCCTCTCGATCCTTGATGTGAAGTTGTCCGCGCCGATACTCGATCGCGCCGATTGATTGCAACGTTCCGGCGGCTACCGTCACTCCGGCCCGCCTGGCGCCGAGCCTCGAAGCAATCGCCTCTTGAGTTAACTTGAGATTCTCTCCGCCGGCTCGATCATGGACCATCAATAGCCAGCAGGCCAGTCGTTCGAGCACCGTGTGGCGGGCGTTGCAAACAGCGCGTTGGGAAATCTGCGTGATCAGCGACCCGTAACTTCGCATGATGTATTTGAGCGCAGTCCCGTTAGAGACAAAGAGTTGATCGAGCGCGCCTTTATTCACCCGCGCCAGCGAACCGCCAATACACATCCTGGTCCAATGCCGCGCCGCGCCGCCACCAAGAAGCGCCGAAAGTCCTAACACACCTTCATTTCCAACCATCGAAATCTCGATGGTCGTGCCGTCTTCCATGATAGCCAGAGATGAAACGATCGAGTCGAGCGGAAAGAACAGGTCGTCGATCTGATCGCCGTACTCATAAATGATGTCGTTGAATCCCAATCTCACCACGCGAATCTGAGATGACAGTGACCCGGAATCGCTGGCAAGCAGACGGTTCAATAACTTGTTTGGGGTGGATGGAGCTGAGAGACGCGATCCTTGCAGTGCCTTGTCCGGCAAAAAAATTTGAGACACTTTGGATCCCTCCTGAATTGGGATACTTAAAGGGTAAGGGGTCAGGGGGTCGTTCCGCACAGTTGACTAACATTGGCCAGTCAGCGGCATTTTATACCTTCCGTTCTGATTCGTACATAGGAGGATCCCCCACCCCCAAAACAACGGATAAGGACGTTTAAACGCTGGAATTAAAAATAAATTAGAGTGTTCGCTCGCGTACTGACCGGCCATAGTGGCGAGCGTATTTTTGCCTCCACACACGACAAGCAGGGTGGCCGCGGTCGTTGTATCCTTCCCGACTGACCTTGAGAAATATACAACGGCCCGGCCTAAATTCCTTTGGTACAATCCATGGCAATCAATGCTTTGTACGGTCCCAGGGTGAGGAATCAAGGCCTTCGCGTCGAGCCCAGACTAGCCATGCAAGTAAAAAACCCCCGCGTCCTGTACATCGAGGATCACGAGGATACCCGCGAGCTCGTGACTTTGCTGCTCGGTCAGAAGAGTTTTGACGTCGTTACCGGCGGCACGATCGAGACCGGGATCGCCCTGGCCAGGGCTCAGGAGTTTGATTTGTACCTTCTCGACTCCTGGTTGCCGGACGGCTCTGGACTGGATCTCTGCCAGCGCATACGCGAGTTCGACCAAACGACGCCGATTCTCTTTTACTCCGCCGCTGCTTATGCCGCCGACCACGAAATGGCGCTGCGATGTGGAGCGCAAGCTTACCTGATCAAGCCCAGCGCGCCGTCCGAGTTGTGTAGGCTGGTGGCGGAGTTGATTGAGGAATCGCAGCACGCCGTGCGGCAAACTGCTGCTCACTAAACCTGGTGGGCGATCAATTCTTCGGTCGTGCGCGGCCGGTAGATACTCCATAGAATCATTCCCGATATCCACAGCGTCGCAGCCGTCAGCGCCGTCAAGACAAGCCAGAACGACCAGTACGACCCAAACGTGCGCTCCCAAC
>DASRIM010000255.1:0-7306 GCA_035649995.1 Pyrinomonadaceae bacterium
CCTTGCGGCCGTGTATGGGTTGCTCCTCGGAAGTAGAGTGATTGTAGTGATGTAGGCGCAAACTGTGAAAACAAATAAAGCTCGCCTTTATTAGCTATCGTTTGTCGCTCGCCAGTGAAGCGAAAGTCGCGAGTGATCTCCGCTTTCAACTCCGCTTTGAGTCTTAATCTAGGCGAATCTCTGCGAATACTACAACACTTCGCAAGGCGATTTGTTGGTCAGTCACGTTTAATTTAATCAAAGAGTGAGTTGCTGAATGTCGGCGAATGAGGCTTCCCTTGCCTCCGGAGCGAAAGGTCGCAGGTTCGACCCCTGCCGCGGGTACCATTACAAACCACATCTAATTCGAGTATTAACTGTGAAAAGCACCCTGGGGTGCCTTGCGCTGCTCTGATGATAGCGGTAGTCTGATTGATTCAAATCAGCGAGACTCTATACATTCAGAAGGAGGCTGCCTTGAAGTACCTATTAGCATTAAGCGGTAAGAAGAACAGCGGCAAAAGCCAGACGATAAGAACCGCGATTGAAATGCTCACCGACAACTACCCAGACGCGACAATCGAGCACAACCATACAACCAAAAAAGATATACAAACCGTCTTGACTATAAACGGTTGGAAGATCGGCATCGACAGCCAGGGCGGCAGTCTTGATTCGTTCGTGAACGCCGACTGTGATGTGATCGTTTGCGCTACCAGGACCTCCGGACCGACAGTAAACGCCGTAAAAGCGTTGCAGGGATTCGATGTACAGTGGATCGAACAGCCCGAACAATCGCAAGCACATGAACAAATCTTACGCAGTATTGCTATGGCCAGACAGATCGTCGAGAGAGTCGAGGCGCTGATTCGTTCCGCGAAACCAGCACCCGCCCGCACCATGTCCGCCGGCGCATGAAGCCGCGGCAAACAGCCAACGAAAAATATCGAAGCCGCTGATTTCTCAGCGGCTTCACTGATAACGGCACGCATTAGTCTGCGAAATCTCAACACCTCAAGCATGATGGCAGCTTCACTGTCACCTGCCTGACTTCTGTCATAGCGCCAAACCACTCGACTCCCTCCTGGACCATGCGCCACTGGAAGTTCCACTTACCAACTCCAGGCGCGCTAACCGTGAAGTTAAAAGTCACCTGCCCTCCCGGCGGTACCGACTGCGTCAACTGCACGCGGTTCAATCCCCAGTTCATGTTGTCCTGCGGATTTTGCGAGCCCAGTCGGAATACAGAGCCCGCCGGCCAGGTCGTGTTGCCAGTGTTTCGCATCGTCACCGAAACGTTGTACGGCTCACCGGCATACATCGTCGTCGGAACTGATTGCGCGATGTACTCCGCATTGTTGGTCCACGACAGGACCGTAATCGGAATGTTGGGCGTTGCGTCGCCAAACCACTGAACCCACTCTTGCAGCATGCGCCAGCGGAAGTTGTAGTTCCCCGGCGTCGACGGCGCCGTGACAGGAAAACTGAAGGTGACGTTCGTGTTCGGCGGTACGTCGTTTGGCAGGTATGCGCGCCAGCCTTCCCAGCCATTGCCGATCGCGCCGAGACGAAACTGTTGTCCCGCGGTCCAGGTCGATGGACCAACATTGCGCATCGTAACCGAGACCGTCATCGTTTCACCCGGCATCAGCATAGTCTTTGGCACTGACTGACTGACAAAGTTAGACAAAGCATCCGGCAGCGGTTTCCAGACCTGAATGTGAGCGTTGAATGCGCCGCTCCCGTTACCCGGCACGTCGTCATTCGTCCTCAAGAACAGTCTCTTCGTCGACGGAAATCTCTCGGTGGTGGCAGTACTCTTCCCTATGTAGAAAAGCTGCGAATCGAGCATGCCCAACAGCGAGAACGGGCGCGTACCCGGCAGTGGAAACGAAGGATTGTTTTCGATCGAATTCCAACCTTCCGGACCGTTGTCGCCGCCGAGAAATACACCGGCGTTGATCGTTCCCGTCCCGGTGATCGCCAGAAACTCATTTGGACCAAGATCGATTCCGGAATCGACCATTGTGTCGAACTCGTTTATCGGCGGCGACGCCCCTTGCCGCACAAACGCCGCATGGACTTCGGAGTAGAGCAAGAGATTGGGCGAACCCTGACCTCGATCCTGCACCTTGTCGGGCGTAGCGAGGTTCTTGATGACGCCCTGCAATACCGCGGGCGATACGTTCGGAAAAGCCTGCAGGAAACGCGCGAGCACACCCGTTACGTGCGCTGCGGCAAACGACGTCCCACGTACGTGCATCGTGTCATTAGGAATGCCGTCGAGATTCTCGTCGAAGGACTGAGCCGCGATGATATCGTCACCCGGCGCGAACAGATCGACCGCTGGTCCCCAGTTAGATTCCTCCTCAAAGTTAAAATGGGCGCGAATATCGTTTTTATCTGTCGCGCCGACAGTGATGACTTCCGGCATACGCGCGGGCGTGGTGTCTTTCGCATCAACGCCACCGTTTCCGGCCGCAACCACGTACGCCAGGCCCTGTTGGGCCATTGAAGCGCGAATCGCTTTCTCGATAACGTCCTCGACCTCGCCTTCAAAACTCATATTAACGATAGCAGGTTTAATGTGGTTGGCAGTTATCCACTCCACCCCGGCGATGACGCTGGAGTACGGTCCTTCGCCCCAGCAGTTAAGGGCCTTGATACTGTGCAGCCTGACGTCCTTGGCCACGCCCAAAGTGTTTCCACCAATCACAGAAGCCACAGGCGTGCCGTGCGCTCCGCAGTCGTCACCATTCTCGTACCAGAAGCTTGCGTCGTGTGAAACACGCGTTGTGCCGTTTGCATTCAGAAATTCCGTATGCAAGGGATGAATACCGGTGTCGACGATGTAGACATGAACGCCGGCGCCCGTGGTGGTATTGGCGAAGTTGTACGCGTTGTTCCGTGGCAAGTCGCGCTGGTCAATGCGGTCCAGACCCCAGGAGGGCGGGTTGGGTTGTGTGGTCGCGGCTTTGACGACTCCGTCCTCCTGAACATACTCGACAGCAGGTTCGCGGCTGAGTGCCTCCGCCGCCTCTTCCGACATTTGAATCGAGAACCCTTTGATCGTGTGCCGGTAAACTGAGCGCGTATTTCCTTGATGCTTCGCCAGCAGTTGGTTCGCAACGAATTCGACGTCTTCGGGGCGAGTGTCGTCTTTGAGGACGACGATATACTGGCCCTGCACCGGTTTCTTCGCTCGGCGAAACTTATTGTCGGGCCCGTGACCCTGCGATTGAGATTGCGGTTGCGATTGCGCCGCGCTGGACGCGCTGCCGCCGTGCAGCGCCGCGAGGGCGCCGGCGGCGGTGATGAATAAAAGCGTGATGATTAATCTAAGTTTTGAGTGCTTCATTTGTTTCTCCTTCCAAGTCTTCATAATCTCACCCCGTATGAAGTGGTCATGTGCGCAGAAACATCACACATGTCCTCTCATTGACACCGATTGAGCTTTGGCCTTAAGTTGCGAGCCATGTCATTTCTGCGTTGGATTTCCCTGACACTACTAATCGTCTTCAGCGGCAGTGCGGCGTCGGCTCAGTGCGCCATGAAGATTGCCGAACTTCCGGCCGCGCCGGAGTTATTCGGATTTCGTCTCGGCATGACGAAGGAGCAGATCAAACTGCACGTGCCGCAAACGAAGTTCGGACACACTGACGACTTCGGAGTCGCGAAAACGACAATCAATCCGCATTTCGACTCGACGATCGACCAGACCAAGTTCGCGGGCGTTCGCAGCATCTCTCTCGACCTGCTGGACGAGCGGCTCACGTCGGTGTGGATCGGCTACGACGAAGAGTTCAAGGCGAGGAACGTGGACGAGTTTGTGAAGCTGATCTCGCAGTCGTTACAGCTTCCCGCTGCCGGCTGGAGCTCGTGGCGATCGCGTGGTCAACAGATCCGGTGCGCCGACTTTCAGTTGATCGTGCAGATGGTTGCAGGTGGTCCAACCTTGCGCGTGCTCGACGTTGCCGCCGACGAAACCGTCGCGCAACGAAGACAGGCGAAAGAACAACAGGCCGCGTTGGCCGAATCCGCCGCCGAAGAAGCCGCGGACGCGGCGCCCGAGATCGTCGGCGACAAGAAATCGAAGACTTACTACCTGGACACCTGCCGCCCCGAAAAGGAGATCGCCGAGGCGAACAAGGTCGTATTTAAAACCACGGACGAAGCAGAAAAGGCCGGCTTCAAGTTAGCGAAGAACTGCCACTAAAAATCCCACTTCAAAGGAGACAACATGTTCAAAGAATTCAAAGAATTCATTGCGCGGGGAAACGTTGTCGACCTGGCTGTTGCAGTAGTTATCGGTGCGGCGTTTGGAAGGATCGTTACGTCGCTCGTCGAAGGAGTGATCATGCCGCCCATCGGCATGGCGCTCGGCAAGGCGGATTTTTCGAACCTGTTTATCGACCTCTCGGGTCAGAACCCGACGTCGCTGGCAGTGGCCCAGGAGCGCGGCCTGCCGGTGATCTCTTATGGAAGGTTTTTGAATGACGTCATCAGTTTTCTGATCATCGCGTTCGTTGTTTTTCTGATGGTCAAGGCCATCAATCGACTGCGCGCCGCGCCGCCGCCCCCACCCAACACCAAGGATTGTCCCTACTGTCTGACGGCAATCCCGCTGGCGGCGACTCGCTGCTCGGCGTGTACTTCAGAATTAGCGCCGGCTTGACGTAAACACGGAACCCCATGCGCGAGTGCCCCCGTTGCGAAGTCTGCTACGAAGATGACGTGGCGACGTGTCCGCAGGATCAAGCGGGCACCAAGCACACGCTGCCCGGAGGCCGTCTCCTGGCCTCCCGCTATCTGCTTGAAAAACGTCTCGGACGCGGCGCGATGGGCCAGGTCTATCTCGCCCGCGATCAGAACCTGCTCACGCGTCGAGTGGCAGTGAAGACCGTCCGGCCTGACATTCTCAACGACGAAGATCTACAGGAAGGCGAAGCCATTGCACGTTTTGAACGCGAAGCGCGCTCCGCTGCGTCGATTCGCCATCCGAACGTCGTCGATGTGACGGATTTCGGAAAGAGCCCTGACGGCGTTTTCTTTCTCGTGATGGAGTACGTCGAAGGCGAGACGCTTTATCACCTGCTGCGCCGCGAAGGCACGGTGAATCCGCAGCGGGCAGCGACGATCATGCGGCAGGTCGTCGCCGGCGTCGAAGCAGCGCATGACGAGGGGATACTTCATCGCGACCTCAAGCCCGCGAACATTTTCCTCATGCAGCAGAAGCGCAAGACCGGCGGCGAGGACGGTTTCGTGAAGGTCGGCGACTTCGGTCTCGCGAAGATCGTCAGCTCTGATCGATCCGACGTCACCTCCGACAGTGGACCAGCATCACGAGGCATCATCGGCACTCCGGAATACATGGCCCCCGAACAGATGCAACCCGAAGTCGCACTGGACGCTCGTGCCGACATCTACGCGCTGGGAACGATCGCCTACCACATGCTCGGCGGACGTCCGCCGTTCACCGGAAACATCACGCAGTTGATCGCGCAGAAGTTGACGCAAACGCCGCCTTCACTGTCGAGCCTGCGTTCGGACGTCAGCGAAGAAGTTGAAGCGAGCGTGATGAAGGCGCTCGCACTCGACGTCAATCAACGTCCGGCGACGGCGAGCGAATGGTTCGAGAGTTTTGCGGCCGCGGTCGCGGCAGATTCGGGAACGACGTCGAAACGCGGCGACTCGCGTCTCGTGATCATGGCCCCGTCCGGCTCTGAAGTTTACGTCGACGACGAGCGATACGGCAGCGTGGGCCGATCCGGTCGCGTGATACTGACCTCGGTCGCACCAGGGCAACACGTCTTGCGAGTGTCGAAATCGGGCGAACCGGACGACGAACGCGTGATCGAGATCCGTAGCGACATCGCCGAACAGATCATCGAAGCGCAACTGAAGATCGGCGTCTCGAGCAATCAACTATCGCCATCGCGCGGCGGCAGTTTAGACAGCCGCAGCGGACTAAACGCGCCGGCGCTCGTCGTCGTGATGTGTACGAAGTGCCAGTCGCGTTTCGCTGAGGGCGTAAAGTTTTGCGGGCGCTGTGGGAACACGACGTTCGAACCCGTCACCGGCGAGTTGCCGACACCGCCCGTGGCCGCGCCGAAACCGGCGCCCGTTTCCGCGCCCAGCGGAGTCATCTGTCCACGCTGCGGCCACACCTATCCAACGGGCATTAAGTTCTGCGGACGCTGCGGCATTCCTATCGGCACGTCAGCGCTCGAGTGGCGCTCGCCGAAACCCGTCGAGGTGGTCTGCCGCAGTTGTGCCACCAGCTATCCGGCCGGAACAAAGTTCTGCGGACGCTGCGGTAAGCCGATTCGCTCTTGAGCCAGTCAGCACTTTCCTTTAATCTTTGCCCCGACACATGAAGCGCTGCCCCACGTGCAACCGTACCTACGCCGATCTCTCCCTGAACTTTTGTTTGGACGACGGCACTCCGCTCGCAAGCGACGCGGCGCCGACGACTGATCTGAACGCCACGATCAGGTATCCGCCGCCGCGCGACACGTCGGAACCACCGCCAACCGAGATTTACCGACCGGCGCAGGCGGCCCCGAGCCCGAGGCCGACCACGCCGCCACCGTCGCCATCGCCACCGCAGCCGCAACAATGGACGCCCGGGCCAACTCCTCCTGCCAAACGGTCCAACGTGATCTGGTGGGTGCTCGGCGGTCTGCTTGCGGTGCTGATTATCGGCGTCGGTCTGGCGGCGGTCTTCATTGCGCTCAGTTTCAGCTCGACGAGCAACAGGAACGCGAACACGCGGCAGACCAATCGCAACGCCAACGTCGACGTCAACGTGACCACGCCGAACGTAAATGCGAACACGACGGTGTCTCCGCCGGCTTTCCTGGTTGACGACTTCAGCGAAAAGAAATGGGGCGTCGCCACCTCGCAGTTCGGCCGCACCTGGTACAGCAACGGCGAGTATCACATGAGCTCGAAGGAGCGAATGTTCGTCGTGATGTACGCGCCGACGAATGATTACAGCACTGAGAATGCGACTGTCCGTGTTACGGCCCGCAGCGTCGACGGTAGCGTGCCGTCGGCGGGGTTCGGTCTGATGGTCCATGGTGTGCAGTCAAGGACCGGCCAACTCGAGGACTATGCGCTCCTGATCTTCCCTTCGGAAGAGCCGGAGTACGAAGTGATAATGCACAAGAAGGGCGTTCAGTCGACGCTCATCGAACGCACGAAATCGAGCGCGATCCGAAGCGGGTCCACGCCGAACCTTTTGGAGGTCCGAACCAAAGGCTCCGAGTTGTCGTTCTACGTGAACGGGCAGTTTCTGAAAACGATCACCGATCGTGAGAACTTC
>DASRIM010000256.1:0-3123 GCA_035649995.1 Pyrinomonadaceae bacterium
GCGCCGAGTTTGAAGAAAACAAGGATCGATACGAATTGGACAAAGTAATCGCGTTCCGCACTGACACGTTCTATGGGCTGGGAGCCGATCCGTTCAATTCCGACGCAGTTGCGCGCATCCGAGCTTTAAAAGGCAGGGAAGACGACAAACCGATCCTGCTTTTGATCGCTGATCTTGCTCAACTCGATCGTTTGATTGTTGAGCGCAGCGTGGAGTTCGACAAAATCGCCGCAAGGTTTTGGCCGGGTCCGTTGACCATTATCGGTAAGGCCGTCGACGATTTGCCGGATGAGATCACGGCCGGGACGGGAACAGTCGGCGTGAGGCTGCCGAATGACGAGAGTGTTCGCAAGCTTGTGCGTGACTGTGGCGGCGTGTTGACTGCGACGAGCGCGAACCCGGCGGGGCAGAGCCCCGCACGTTCAGCTGCGGAAGTTCGCGCTTATTTTCCGGAAGGAATCTATCTGATCATCGACGGTGGGGAAGTCACGGCCACTGAACCATCGACCGTGCTCGATGCCACGACCTCTCCGCCGCGCATCGTTCGCGAAGGCGCGATTCGCGCGGCTGACCTCATTGCTCACGCGTGAGGTTCTTGACGAAGCCCCAGTCGCCGCTCGCATCCACTTTGATGTTCCCGACGGTCTTCCGCGCGATCACGACGTTTGACTGGTACCACAACGGAAACACCGGCACGTCGCGGCTCACCGCCTCCTGGATGCGCACGTAAAGTTCGCGCGCCCTCTGGCGATCGAAAGTATTCACCGCTTCTTCAAGCAGCTTGTCCAGTTCGGGGTTGCTGTAGCGGCTGCGGTTGCGTGAAGCACGGGCTTGCGTGGGAATCTCCGACGTCGCGAACAAGTCTTTGTAAAAGATCGGATCCTGGTTGCCGCCCACCCATTGCGAGTACCCGATCTGAAACGTACCGCGCCGCATTTCATCGAGCAGCGTATTTCCCTCGAACGTCTGAATCTCGATTGGAACACCGAGCTCCTTGAGCTGGTTCTGCACCACCACCGCGACGTTTCGGCCGATGATGCTGGTTCCGGACAGACCGAACCTGATCGGCTGGTCGAAACGCATCCGTGGTCCATCGCCGTCGGGATCGCGGAAGCCTGCTTCGTCCAGCAGTCTTTTCGCTGCGGCCGGATCGAAGGAATAGGTCTGCCCGGGAGAATACGCCCACGACTCTTCGGGAATGATCGAATGGGCCACCTTGCCGTAGCCCAACAACAGGTTGTTCACCATGGTCGGACGATCGATCCCGTAAGCGATCGCCTGCCGTACTTTCACATTGTCGAGCGGGCGTGCGGTCGTGTTGATGGTCAGCAACACGACGTTCGAACCGTTGAACACGTGCGCCTGAAGATTCGGATTCTGTCCGAGCCGTTTTATCGCGTCCGGTGAAAGGCTCGTCGGCATTGGCGCGAGATCGACGCGTCCGGCTTCGAGTTCCGCCTGCAACGCGTTCATGTCTGACACGGCGCGCACGCGGACCGTTTGCAGCCTGGGCGCACCCTCCCAATACTCAGCGAACGCTTCCAGATCGCAGATCTGTTGCGAGTTGTCGTAGTTGATGAACTTGAACGGTCCGGTGCCCATCGGCCGCGTCTTCTGCGACTCGTAACTGTCTTTCGCGATGATCGGAATCGCGACGAGGTTGGACAGCAGGCCGACCCAGGGTTTGTTCAATGTGACAACGAGTGTTTTGGCGTCAGGCGCGTCGACGCTCTTGATGTAACTGCGTTTCTCCTGCCCCGTTCCTTCGAAGAAGCTGGCGGCTTTGCCGAAGCTGCTGGCGAGAAGGAGATCGAGCGTGTATTTCGCGTCGGCGGAACTGAACGCGCGGCCGTCATGAAACTTCACGCCGTCGCGCAACGTGAACGTGAACGTCAGTCCATCGTCGGAACGCTTGATGTCGGAAGCGAGCTCGCCAACGTAGTCGAACTGCTCGTTCTTCTTAACGAGCGTATTGAACATCAGTGTGCGGAGACGCTCGCTCGCGGCCTCAGTTGAAGGCGAACCGATCGGATCGATGGTGCGAATGTTGTCGCCGATGGCGATGACGAACGCATCGCTTCGTCTCCGGCAACCCGCCGGCGCCAACATCAGAATTATCAAAGAAAACAGCAGGATAAACGTACTTATCCTCACTTAATCGCGCCTCCGTAAACGTAGTTGAGCTTGCTGTTGAGCTTCGCAATGCTGTCGGAGAGAAACTGAAATCGTTCGAGGTCGAGCGGCAGCGGCGGTTCGACGATGGCCTTGGTGCGGCCGATGCGCTGCATCGACTCGCGAATGCGCTGTTCGGGAAGCCGGCCGTTGTCTGCCGCTTCGAGCAGCGCCTCGTAGCTGCGTCGAATCTTGTCGGGCGAGGCGCAGATGAGCAGCATGTCTTCGCCGGCGAGAGCCGCGCGCACGGCCGCGTCGCCAATGTCGTAGTGACGAGTAATGGCGCCCATCTCGAGATCGTCGGTAACCACGAGGTGCTTGTATCCGAGCTCGTGGCGGAGCAGCTTGGTGACGATGTTGTAGTTGAGCGAAGCGGGCTCGAGCAGTCCGCCGGTCACTTCCTCGCGAATGTCGATGTTGGGAAAGCCGCCATGGCTGACCATCACGCAACGCACGCGATCGTCGCGGCGTTGAAACAGCTCGATGTACGGCGCGAGATCCTGCGCGATCAGATCGTCGTGCGATAGCCTGACGACGGGCATCTCCTCGTGCGAGTCGACCTCGCCCGCGCCGATGCCGGGAAAATGTTTCAAACAGCCGAGACAACCGCTGCCCTGCAACCCGCGCATGTAGACGGTCGTGTAACCGAGCACTTCGCCGGGCGAACGTCCGAACGACCGCGAATAAAGACCGTTCGAGAGCAGGTCGCGATCATCGGTCATGATCGACATCACGGGCGCGAAGTTGATGTTGAAGCCGAGCATGCGCAGCGTTTCGCCGGTGATGCGTCCGAGCGCGCGAGCCGCGGCGAGGTCGCCGTGCTGGCGAATCGTGCGCGCGGAGGGCATCGGCGTGAAGATGCGTCGCAGACGATCGACGAGGCCGCCTTCCTGGTCGATTCCGAACAGCGGCGGAGTCGGTATCAGCTCGCGCACGCCGTCGAGCAGCGAA